>NZ_JBICYR010000005.1:0-385244 GCF_043201175.1 Streptomyces sp. NPDC048337 | reverse complement strand
TTTGTGGCCCCGGGGGCGCGGGGTGTGGTTTTTGCGGGGGGGGGGGGGGGGGGGGCGGGGGGGCCGCGGGGGGGGGGGGGGGGGGGGCCCGGCCCCCCCCGCCCCCCCCCCGCGGCCGCCACTCCAGACATCGGCCAAGGACAACACTCATGAACACCGCACTGTGGATCATCACCGGCCTGCTGACCGCCGTCTTTCTGTTCTCCGGCTTCGGGAAGCTGTTCGTCCCACGGGAGAAGATGGCCGCGATGGCCGACGCCGCGCGCTGGGTCCTCGACTTCAACCCCGGCACCCTCAAGGCCATCGGAGCACTCGAGATCCTCGGTGCCGCGGGCCTGACCCTGCCCGCCCTGCTCGGCATCGCGCCGATACTGGTACCGCTGGCGGCCGGCGGCCTGGCACTGATCATGACCGGCGCCGCGATCGTGCGGATCCGCCGCGGCGAGACCAAAGCCGCGATGGGGGACGGCGGTTACCTCGCCCTGACCGCCTTCGTGGCGATAGGCCGCTTCGCACTGGAACCCTTCACCGGCTGACCAGGGCCACGCGGGCGTATGTGGGGGACAGCCCGGAACCCTTCTCGGCCTCCTGCAGACTCCGCAGTACGCGGCTGCCGTGCTGCGCCTCGTTGTGGACTTCTACGGGACTCCCGACGACATGGAGGCAGGGGTGGCTGCCCGGACGGCTCGCGCGCAGTACGTCGGTCAGGAAGGCCGGACCTTCCACATCCTGCTGGGCGGACAAGCCCTGTACACCAACCTCGGCGGGCCAGAGGTACGCAGGTCGGAGGCCGTTCTCTCGCCAATGAGAGGACGGCCTTTCGTGTGTCTGGAGCCATGGCGGTCGCGTGGTGGCCGCAACCACGCAGTACATCGGTACGGCAACAACTCCTCACGCCGGCTCCCCACACCACCAGCGGACGAGGTGCCTCACCGTCGCCGTCGGAGCCGGCTCATCACGAGGACGAGGGCGGCCGTGGCGCCGTAGGCGAGGTTGCTGAGCGTCGGCTGGTAGTCGAAGGGCGGGCCGAGGACGTAGACGGCGGCGCCCGCGAGTGCGATGCCCAGCCATTCCCAGCGTCCGTCGAGGGCGACGAGGGCGATCAGCAGGAGCGCGTACCAGGAGTAGCCGGGGGTGAGGAGGACGAACGCCCAGCCGGTGACGAGGAGGGCGCCGCTCCAGGGGCGCCGCGGGTCCCCGCGCCACATCACGTACAGGCAGACGCCCGCGACGATCGCGAGCAGTACGGGGAAGGCCCAGGTGTCGGGCAGGGCCAGGCGCAGGAGCGAGTAGCGGGATCCGGCCGAGGGGTCGTCGTAGCCCTCTTCCTCCACGTAGCCGCCGAGGTAGCCGAAGACCGATTCGTGCGAGAGGAGGACGTACGGGAGGTAGGTGAGTACGACGAAGGCCGCGGCGGGCAGCAGTACGACGGCCGCGTCGCGGACGCGGCGGACCCCGGAGAGCGCGCCGGGGAGAACGACGGCGGGCATGAGCTTCGTGGCGACGGCGGCCCCGATCAGCACTCCGCCCGCTGTCCGACGGGTCATAGCCCGGGACGCGACGAGGCCGAGTCCGCAGACCGCGAGGAGCACGCCCAGGACATCGATGTGGGCGTTGTTGACGGCTTCGACGGCGACGGTCGGGCACCAGGCCCAGTACGCGGCCTTGCGGAGGTCGTCGCCCCGCCGTCGCAGGATCAGGAGGAGTGTCCCGGTGACGCCGAGGGAGATCAGGGCGGCACCGATCTGGAGCGGCTTGTGCCGGGCGCCGTCGGGGGAGAGCCGGTCGACGGCCAGGAAGTACGCCTCGGCGACGGGCGGGTAGATGGTGTGGACGGCGGGCCTGTTGATGCGGGTGCAGTGGCGCGTGCCGTCGGCGGCTGGGATGGGTGCGAGGTCCGGGCCCGTGCAGGCGGTGCCGGTGGGGAAGAGCCAGGGGTCGCGCAGCCGGGCGAGCGCAGGGTCCTGCGGGGTGTGGTCGTACGGTGAGACCCCGGCGGACTGGACCCGTCCGTCCCAGGCGTAGCGGTAGGAGTCGGTGCTGGTTCGCGGCGGCCCCACCAGCCCGGCCACGGTTACGGCGATGGCCCCCGCCAGGATCAACCAGGCAACGTGGCGGGCGGGGACCCGGCGCAGCGCCGGCAGGGCCACGGCGAAGACCACCCAGCAGGCCGAGTACCGCCAGAACAGGCCGACCGGATCGCTGAAGTAGCCCCCGTACCCGACGGTGATGACGAGGACGGTTGTGAGTGCGGCGAGGGCCAGGGTGGTGGCGACGAGCGCGGTAAGGGGTTTCACCTGCGGAAGCGTTCCAGGACTTGGCCGTCCGAAGGTGGGCGGCGCCATGGCCGTCCGTGTTTCGTAAGGTGTTCCGGCGACATGTGCGGGCCTCGCCGGGGGTGTGATGGAGGCATGCGTATCACCCTGCCTCCCGGACCACCCGTCACCTTCAAGGCGCGCCTCCACGATGCCCGTACCGCGACCGCGATCGGACGCCTGCTCGGCCTGGCCATGGTCGTCTGCTTCGCCACCGGTGTACTGAGCCACTACCTCCAGCACCCGCCGGGATGGCTGGCCGACCGGTTGCCGAGCCGTCCGTACTGGGGCTACCGGTTCACCCAGGGTCTGCACGTGGCGTCCGGGATCGCCGCGATCCCGCTGCTGCTTGCCAAGCTGTGGGCGGTCTACCCGCGGTTGTTCGCCTGGCCCCCGGTGCGATCGGCGCTCCACGCCCTGGAGCGGATCTCCGGGGCCGTCCTCGTCGCCGCCGGATTGTTCGAGCTGTTCACCGGGCTGCTGAACACCTTCCAGTGGTACCCCTGGCCCTTCGACTTCGTGCCCGTGCACTACGCGGTCGCCTGGCTGCTGTTCGGCTCGCTGCTCCTGCACCTCTCCGTGCAATGGCCGAAGATCCGGGACCACTTCACCCTCCGCTCACCGGGCACCCTGGCCCTGCCCAAGACCGACGGGCCCGACCGGCGCCGGCTCCTCCTCGGTGTCACGGCCGCGGTCGGAGCGGTCACGGTCACCACGGTCGGACAGTCCGTCACCGCGCTCGGTTCGCTGGACCTGTTCGGCCCGCGCAGCCCCTCCCACGGGGTCCAAGGGCTGCCCGTGAACCGCACGGCCGCCGCGGCGCGCGTCACCGAGGCCTCGCTGGCCGGCTGGCGGCTGAACGTGGTCGGACCGCGTCCCTACACCCTCACGCTGGACGAGCTGCGCGCCATGCCGCAGTACGAGGTCACCCTGCCCATCGCCTGCGTCGAGGGCTGGAGCAAGTCCGCCCACTGGACCGGAGTACGGGTGCGTGAACTCCTGGAACGTGCCGGAGGCGGACCCGGCTCGCGGGCCCGAGTGGTCTCCCTCGAAGCGGCGGGCGCCTACCGGGTGATGGAGATGGGACGGCTCTACGCGCAGGACCCGCTCACACTGCTGGCACTGCGCCTGAACGGCGAGGTGCTGTCCCCGGACCACGGCTACCCGGCGCGGATCATCGCCCCGAACCGGCCCGGTGTCCTTCAGACCAAGTGGGTCGGCCGGCTGGAGGTCGTGTGATGGGCTTCCGGTACGTGATGGGTGGCTTCGGGCTGGTGCTCGCCGCCTGGGGCGGGTGGCTGCTGTGCCGGCAGCCCGAGCCGTGGCGGATCGCCGCCTGGCTCGGGGGAGCGGTCGTGGTGCACGACGGGTTCATCGCCCCCCTCGTGATCGCGATCGCGGCCCTCGCCGCGGCCGCGGGCCTGCGGCTGCGTGGGCTACCGCGTGGGGCGCTCATCGTCATGGGCTCCCTGACCGCGATCGCCCTTCCGCCGCTCCTGCGTCCCGGCGGCGTGGCCAACCCCACCGTCCTGCCGCTCGAATACCTGCGCAACTGGCTGCTCGCCATGGCAGCCGTCGCGCTGCTCACCATCGCCTACGCCGGTGTGCGTACCGTGCTGCGCAGGGCGGGCCGGCGGGCCTGATCGGGGCGCCGCGCCGAGAACCGCCGGCGGTCAGAGCCTGAGGTGCACGAAGTGCCGGCCCGCCGCCTGCCAGGCACCGTACGGGGTCCAGCCCGTGGCCTTCGCCTCGGCGTGCAGGGCGCGGGTGCCGAGGCGGGCCCACCGAAAGGCCGCCCCACGCCCGCCACTGCCGTCCTCGACGTACACCTCGACGCGTTCGTCGACGTCGACCGTGGCCACCTCGACCACCAGGGAGCCGCCGGGTGCGGTCAGTTCGGCGGCCCGGCGCAGCAGGACGGCGGGGTCCCCGCCGATACCGATGTTGCCGTCGATGAGCAGGACCGTGCCCCAACCGCCTTCGCCGGGAAGCGGGTCGAACACGGACCGGCACAGGGCGCTGCCGCCCGCCCGCACGGTACGGGCCACCGCCTCGGGGGTGACGTCCACGCCGAGCGCGATGTGCCCGAGTCGGGCGAGGGCGGCGACCAGACGGCCCGGTCCGCAGCCGACGTCGAGGACGGGCCCGGTACATCGGGCCAGGACGGTGTCGTCGGCCGCGTCGGGCCCGGCGCACCACCGCTCGACTTCGAGGGGCAGCAGCCAGCCGTCGTGGCGACGGAGGTAGAGCGGGCCCTGGCCGGCGCGCAGCGCGTCGGCGTACGGGTCGGCCTGCCAGGTCCGTGCGGCCGCTTCGGTGAGCTGGGCGGTCATCGCGGCACCGTGCACAGGTCGGAGTGCAGGGTGGCGAAGCGGGTCCGGGGTGCGGCCGCGGCGACCCGTTCGGCGTCGGCGGGCGTGTCCACGTCACACAGCTCGGGCAGGTCCCGTACGGCCAGTCCCGCGTCGGTGAGCCGCCGCCGCTGGACCTCGCCGGTGTGCGGCACGGACATGGGCACGCCGAGCAGCAGCGCCGGGTCGGGATCGGCCAGGCCGAGCGCCCAGAACCCTCCGTCGTCGGCGGGCCCGAACCAGGCGTCCGCTTCGCCGAAGTCGAGGCCGAGCGCGAGGAGGCCGGGGGTGACCTGCGGGGTGTCCATGCCGATGAGCAGGGCCGGCCCGTCGGCCAGGGCGAACGCGGCGGCCAGCCGGGCGTCCAGGCCGCCCGTGCCCTGCGGGACGACCTCGATCCCGTCCGGGATCCAAGATCCCGGCTGTCCGTCGAGGACCAGGACTCGGCGCCGGGCCGGTGCGGCGAGGACCGCGGCGAGGGTGTCCTGGAGCGAGGCGAGGGCCAGGTCGGCCGCTTGCTGCGGGGTGAACACCGTGGTGAGGCGGGTTTTCACGCGGCCCGCGACGGGGGCCTTGGCGATGACGAGGAGGGTGCTCATGCGGAGACCCCCTCGGCCGGTGTGGGCCGGGGCCCCGGCGGCTCGGCGAGTACCCGGCGCATGTCGCGTACGGCGTGCCAGGTGCCCCGCCAGGTACCGGTGACCTTGGACTTCCCCGACCTGGCCAGGTACGGGACGTCCGTCTCGGCCACCCGCCAGCCCGCGTCGGCCGCCCGTACGACCATCTGGAGCGGGTATCCACTGCGCCGGTCGGTCAGCTCCAGACCGAGCAGCGCCTCGCGGCGTGCGACCCGCATCGGCCCGAGGTCGTGCAGCCGCAGCCCGGTTCGGCGGCGTAGCATCCGTGCCAGAGCGAGGTTGCCCGCGCGGGCGTGCGCCGGCCAGACGCCGCGCTCCTGCGGGCGGCGCCGGCCGAGCAGCAGGTCCGTCTCGCCCGCCGCGACCCGCTCGGCCATCGGGGCGAGCAGGCCGGGGTCCATGGAGGCGTCGCAGTCGCAGAAGCAGACGAGCTCGGCGCGTGCCGCGAGCAGCCCGGCGTGGCAGGCGGCGCCGAAGCCGCGGCGGGTCTCGTGCACGACGGTGGCGCCGAGGCTGCGGGCGATGTCCGCCGAGCCGTCGGTGGAGCCGTTGTCGACGACGATGGCCCGCCAACCGGCCGGCACACGCGCCAGCACCCAGGGCAGGGCTTCCGCCTCGTCGAGGCACGGCAGTACGAGGTCCGCGCGGAGCGGACCGCAAGAAGGAGAAGTCACCCTCCACACCGTAGGAACCGGACGGCCTGGAAAGGCGCCCGAAGACCTTACGAAACGCGGACACCACATCGCACGGCGGCAGGGCCGGGTCCACCCCGGGCCGGCTCGATGGCACCCTGGAGGGCATGGGAGCCAGCAACGAAACCGACCCGAGCCCCTCCTCCGGCGACGTCGCGGGCCGCGTCCTGGTGGTGGACGACGACCCGACCGTCTCGGAGGTCGTGACCGGCTATCTGGAGCGGGCCGGGTTCACCGTGGACCGTGCCGCGGACGGTCCGGCCGCCCTCGATGCCGCCGCCCGGCACCGGCCGGACCTCGTCGTCCTCGACCTGATGCTGCCCGGCATGGACGGTCTGGAGGTCTGCCGCAGGCTTCGGGCCCGGGCGGACGGGCGGCCTTCCGTACCCGTGGTCATGCTCACCGCACGCGGCGACGAGGACGACCGGATCCTGGGTCTGGAGGTGGGCGCGGACGACTACGTGACCAAGCCCTTCAGCCCGCGCGAGCTGGTCCTGCGCGTACGGTCGGTCCTGCGCAGGGTGTCCGCGGCAGCACCCGCCGATGAGCCCCGGCTCGCCGCCGCCGGCTTGGCGGTGGACCCCGCCGCCCGCCGGGCGACGAAGGACGGCGAGGAACTTTCCCTCACCCTGCGGGAATTCGACCTGCTGGCCTACTTCCTGCGGTATCCGGGGCAGGTCTGCGACCGCGAGCGGCTGATGCGCGAGGTCTGGGGCTGGGACTTCGGCGACCTCTCCACCGTCACCGTGCACGTCCGCCGGCTACGGAGCAAGATCGAGAAGGATCCGGCCGATCCGCGGCTGATCCGGACGGTATGGGGCGCCGGATACCGCTTCGAGGCGGGCCCCCACCCGTACGACCGGGCGGCGGCCGGGGCGGCCGGGGCGGCCGGGACCCGGGCGGAGGACGGCCTTGCGTGACCTGCTGCTGATCGCCCTGTACGCCTTCCTCGGCGCGGCGGCCGCCGGACTGCTCGGCGCGGTCGCGCTGCGGATACTGCGCCGGCGGAGCGTCGCCGTGTCCCTCACGGTCGTCGCCGCGGTCGCCGTGTCCGCGATGCTCGCCGGGACCCTTTCCGTGGCCTGGGCGATGTTCCTGTCCTCCCACGACCTCGCCGTGGTGACCACGGTCGTCGCGATGGCCGCCGCCGTATCGCTCGGCACCGCCCTGCTGCTGGGCCGGCAGGTCGTGCTGCGCTGTCGGGAACTCGTCGGCGCGGCACGCGACTTCGGGGAGGACGGCACCTTCACCTCTCCCGCCGTGCCGGCCCCCGCCGAACTCGCCGCGCTGAGCCGCGAACTGGCCCTCACCAGCGAGCGCCTCGTGGCCTCACGCGAACGCGAGCGTGCGCTGGAGACCTCCAGGCGGGAACTCGTGGCCTGGATCTCGCACGACCTGCGCACTCCGCTGGCCGGGCTGCGCGCCATGTCGGAGGCGCTGGAGGACGGCATGGCGGCCGATCCGGCCCGCTACCACCAGCAGATGCGCGCCGAAGTGGAGCGCCTCAACTCCATGGTCACCGACCTGTTCGAGCTGTCCCGCATCCACGCGGGGGCCCTCGCCCTCAGCCCCACCCGGATGTCCCTCTACGACCTGGTCGGCGATGCGCTCGCGGGCGCGGACGCCCTGGCCCGCGAACACGGCGTGCGCCTGGCCGGCGAGGGCGTGGCCCCGCTCCCGGTGGAGGTCGACGGCAAGGAGATGACGCGGGTGCTGTCCAACCTGCTGGTCAATGCCATCCGCCACACCCCGGCCGACGGCACGGTCGCGATCGCCGCCGAACGCCGCGCGGACGCGGTGGTGCTGTCCGTCACCGACGCCTGCGGCGGCATCCCGGAGGCGGACCTGCCCCGCGTCTTCGACACCGGCTGGCGGGGCACGCAGGCGCGTACCCCTCCCTCGGGCGCGGGCCTGGGCCTGGCCATCGTCCGCGGCATCGTCGAGGCCCACTCCGGCCACGCCGACGTCCACAACGTGCCGGGCGGCTGCCGCTTCGAACTGACCCTCCCGGCACCCGCGTAGGCGGCATCGGCCCGTAGCTCCGCGGTCAGCCCGCGGCGGAGCCCGCCGACGCCCGCTGACCGGACCGGGCGAACTCGGCCATCCCGTCGGCGAAGCCCACTTCCGGGCGCCAGCCCAGTTCGTCGCGCAGCCGGGCGGAGTCGGCCGTGACGTGCCGTACGTCGCCGAGGCGGAACTCGCCCGTGACCAACGGCGCCGGTCCGCCGTGCGCCGAGGCGAGCGCGGACGCCATCTCGCCGACCGTGTGCGGTTCCCCGCTGCCGGTGTTGTACGCGCCCAACCGCCCGGCAGGCATACCGCCGACCGCCTCCAGCGCCACCACGTTCGCCGAGGCCACGTCCGTGACGTGGACGAAGTCCCGCCGCTGCGCACCGTCCTCGAAGACCCGGGGAGCCTCGCCCCTGGCCAGCGCGGACCGGAAGAACGAGGCCACCCCGGCGTAGGGGGTGTCGCGCGGCATCCCCGGCCCGTACACGTTGTGGTAGCGCAGCGACACCGCCCGGCCCTCCGCGCAGCGGGCCCAGGAGGCCGCCAGGTGCTCCTGGGCCAGCTTGGTCGTCGCGTAGACGTTCCGCGGGTCCGTCGGCGCGTCCTCGCCGACGAGGCCCGGGGCGAGCTCGGCTCCGCAGTCGGGGCAGCGGGGCTCGAACCGGCCCGACTCGAGGTCCTCGGTCCGCCGCGGCCCGGGGCGTACCGTTCCGTGCCGCTCGCACCTGTACCGGCCCTCTCCGTAGACCACCATCGACCCGGCGAGTACGAGTTCACGGACCCCGGCGGCCGCCATCTCCGCCAGCAGCACGGCCGTCCCGAGGTCGTTGCAGCCGACGTACTCGGGGGCGTCCGCGAAGTCCTTCCCGAGACCGACCATCGCTGCCTGGTGGCACACCGCGCGCACTCCGCGCAGCGCCGCGCGGACCGCGTCGGCGTCCCGTACGTCGGCTCGGACGAATTCCGCGTCGGGCAGCGGCGGAGTGCCGGGGTGGGCGGCGGGCAGCAGGGCGTCGAGGACGACCGGGTCGTGCCCGGCGGCCGTGAGGGCGGTGACGATGTGGGAGCCGATGAACCCGGCCCCTCCGGTGACGAGTACGCGCATGCACAGGACGCTACGCAGCGCGGGAGCTCCGGGCGGTCTCCCACGCGTGCACGTAAGACTTCCGTCATCAGGAGCCGCGGGAAGCGCGAGGCGGCTTCCGCCTGGCGTGTCACGAGATCTCTGTGGTATCGCATGGATTGCGGATGGCAGCGGGCCGGGCGGGCCGCCGCCGGGTCCGTCGCGTCCCGGGTTCTGGCGCAGCCCGTTGCGGGGGCCGTGGTTGACGGCGGTGTTCGGGCTGGTCCTGCTGGTCGGGATCACCGTCCTGTTCGTGACGGGCTTGTTGTCGTACGCCGCGTACAACCCGGATCTGGCTGCGCGCAACGACCAGACGCCGGACAAGGGGTGGCTCGGGTTCTACCTGTTCGGGCATCAACCGTCGGGCGAGCACGGCGAGCAGCGGGTGCACCGCGCGGTAGAAGTCGGTTGCCTCGCGGCGCAGGGAGTAGATCCGCTCGGTCGGGGCGACCGTCCCGGAGAACACCGTGGCCTCGATCTGTTCGATGTCGCGTTCGAGCTCCGCCACGACGGGCGCGTAGCTGTCGACGACCTGGTCGAGGATGGCCCACAGTGTGGAGGTGCTGCCGGTCTGCAGCAGTTCGGGTCGGTGCTCGAGTCTGAGGCGGGCGCCGGTCAGTTCGCTGGCGATGCCCTGGCGAACGGTGATCACGAAGTGCTCGGAGAGGAAGACGCTGATCTCGCCGGTGTCGATCTCCTCGCGCTCGTCGTCGTAGCGTGCGGTGCGCAGGATGATCAGCTCCGTGCCGTCCTCGTACTGCTCGGCCTTCGGTCGCAGGTGGAAGGCCTGGGCGTCCTCGACGGCGAGTTCGTGCAGTCCGAAGCTCTCGCGTACGCGGGCCAATTCCTCGGGACCCGGTTCGAACATGCCCAGCCAGACGAATCCGCCCTGCTTGCAGTGGGCGGCCGCCTCCTCCAGAGGCATCGGGCCGACATGCTGTCGGCGCCCGTCCCGGTAGTGCGCACAGTCGACGATCATGGTCTGCCTCCTGGCGTCTGCGCTTTGCGCACGTCGGAGGCCGTTCTCTCAACCGTGGGAGAACTGCCTTCTGTGTGTCTGGAATCGCACGGCTGAGGGATGTTGGCTCACCAGCGTCACCAGCGTCACCAGCGTCACCAGCGGTACCAGCGGGAGCGGCCGCCGCCGGGGCCCGGGGAGCGGACCAGGAAGCCCAGGAGCCACAGGATCAGGACCGCCAGGGCGATGTACCAGAGGACTTCGACGGCGAAGCCGGCGCCGAAGAGGAGCAGGATCACGAGGAGTACGAGCAGGAGCGGGATCATGTCGATTCCTCTCTCAGGAGTGGGTCTCGACTGCTTGCGTGACTGCGCCTGCCCCGCGCGATGTACATCATGCGTGGTGGAGGCGTATACCCGTGGCTTCTGGGAAGGGGCAGGGAGTGAACGGAAGGGTGGTGCCGGATGGTCGCGCGAGCGGACAGTGAGCGTTTTACCGTCGCGGTGCGTGCGGCGGACGGTGCCGTCGTCCTCGAGGTCGCCGGGGAGCTGGACCATGACACGGTCCGGCCCCTGCGGGACGCCCTCGATGCGGCGGTCGCCCCGGGTGGGCGGGTGTTGGTGGACCTGGCGGGGCTGGGGTTCTGCGATTCCACCGGGCTGAACGCGCTGCTGCACGGTCGGCTCGCCGCCCAGGAGGCGGGCGGCAGCCTGGAACTGGCCGGGCTGCACGGGCCGGTTGCCCGGATGTTCCGTATCACCGGCGCGGACGGGCTGTTTCCCGTGCACGCCGGGGTGGCGGACGCGCTGGGGGACTCCAGCGGTCCGTCCCGCTAGCGCGTCGACACGGAGGAGCCTGAGCGTCATGGAACAGCGGGGGTCACCCGGCCGGACCCGGTCCCTGGTGCTGGACGGGACCACCGATGTCGTGACGCGCAGTCGTGACTTCGTCCGCCGGGCGCTGGCCGCGTGGGATTGGCTGCCGGCCGAGACGGAGGCCGAGCGGGAAGCCGCGGAGGACGTGCTCCTGCTGGTGTCCGAGGTCGTCGCCAACGCCTGCCTGCACGGCGGGGGGCCGGGGGCACTGCTCCTGGACTGCACCGACGAACGGCTGCGGATAGAGGTCACCGACGGGAACCCGGAGCCACCCGTGCCCGTGCGCGCACGGTCGGCCGCGGAGGCGGGACGGCCCGGCGGGCACGGGCTGCTGATCGTGGAACGGCTGGCCAGCCGGTGGGGTTCCCGGCCGTGGCCCGGCGGCAAGTGCGTGTGGCTGGAGGTGGCCGTTCCCGAGCCGCTCAGGAATCCAGGGCGGCGATGATCTCGTCGGCGGTGCTGACCTTGCCGATGCGCGGGAAGATCTTGCCGAAGCTGTGCGCGTGGGATTCGGCGTCCGTGTCGGCGGTGGCGTCCTCCGCGAAGACCAGGTCGTAGCTGTGCTCCCAGGCGGTACGGGCGGTGGACTCGACGCCCACGCTGGTGGAGATGCCGGCCAGCACGATGCGGTGGATGCCGCGGCGGCGCAGCTGGAGGTCGAGCTCGGTACCGGTGAAGGCGCCCCAGTGACGCTTGGTGACGACCACGTCGCCGAGCGCGGCGAGCTCGGCCGGGATCTCGGAGAACGCGGCGGGCGGCGCGGACGCCGGACCCGGGCGGTCCACGTTGGCGGTGGGCAGGTCGCCGCCGTCGGGGGACCAGGCGACCTTGACCAGGACGACCGGCAGCTTGTGGGCGTGGAACGCCTCGGCGAGCGCGAGGCCCTTCTTGAGGATCTCGGCGGAGGGCTTGGCGGTCGGCAGGGCCAGGATGCCCGTCTGGAGGTCGATGAGGACCAGGGCGGTGTCCTCGCCGAGGGCGAGGCGGTTCGAGTCGCCGGTCGCAGCGATGGTCTTGGCGTCGGTCATGGGGCTCCTTCGGGGGTGTGGCTCTCAGTGCTCGGCCAGGCGGCGCAGCAGCGGGACCGCCTCCGCGAGCAGCCGCTGCTCGGCGGGGGTCAGCCGTTCGGCGATCAGCTCGGCGATGCGCCCGTGGCCCGCCCTGCGGCGCTCGCCGACGAAGGCCCGGCCCTCGGGGGTGAGGGAGACGAGCAGCCGGCGGCCGTCGGTGGGGTGCGGGGTACGGGTGACGTACCCCTCGGCCTGGAGGGCGTTCACCGTGGCGATCACCGACTGCGGGCGGATCTTCTCGGCGTGCGCCAGCTCGGAGGCGGTGGAGGGCCCGAGGCGGTCGAGCCGCTTGAGTACGGACACCTGCGACAGGCTCACCCCGCTGCCGGAGGCGGCGGCGCGCATTTCCCGGGTCAGCATGCCGAGGGCCAGCTGGAGCTCCTCGGCGGTGTCGCGGGGCTCGCTGGCCGGCACGTCCCGTACGTCTGGCGTGTCGGCCTTGGGGCGCTCTGCGGGCATATCTTGACGCTACGGGACATACAGTCAAACTTGCAAGTCTGACTTACCACTTTGCGGGACCACCACCGGTTCGGGCTCCGGCTCCGGCAGCCGCCGCGACAGGGCCCACGCCAGCACCGGCAGCACCGCCAGCGGCAGCAGGGCGACGCGCAGCGAGGTGGCGTCCGCGGCGGCGCCGATGAGCGGGCTCGCGAGGCCGCCGACGCTCACGGTCAGGCCGAGGGTGACCCCGCTCGCCGTGCCCATGCGCGTCGGGAGGTAGTCCTGGCCCAGGGTGACCTGGAGGGAGAACGGCACGTACAGCGCGGCGGCCGCCAGCGCCGCGCACCCGTACACCAGCGGGAGCGGCAGGAACAGGATCCCGGCGACGGCGGGCACGGCCGCGGCGTACGACCGGTGGACGGTGGTGACCCGGCCCCAGCGGTCCGCGAGCCGGCCGCCGAGCAGGGTGCCGCCGGCGCTGCCCGCGAACAGGGCGAACAGGGCCACGGCGCCGGCGGTTTCACCACCGCCGCGCTCGCGTACGTACAGGGCGATGAAGGTGCTCAGGCCGATGAACACGACGGAGCGGACCACCACGACGAGGGAGAGCCTGAGGAACGCCGGCCAGTCCTCCCCGCCGGTGCGCGCGGCGGCGGTGGACGCCGCCGACGCCTCGGCCCCGCCGTGCCCGGTCGAACGCGGCAGGTTGAGCAGGACGCCCAGCGCCGCCGGCAGCGCCAGCAGGCACCAGCCGGCCGCCCCGGGCACCGCCAGGGCGCCGACGACCAGCAGCGGCGCGCAGGCGAAGCCGACGTTGCCGCCGAGCGCGAACCAGCTCATCGCGGTGTGCCCGGCCCCGCCCGGGGCCGTACGGACCCACCGGGCGGCCGCCGGGTGGTAGGCGGCGACCCCCAGCCCCGACAGGCCGACGGCGGCCACGGTGGCCGGGTAGCCCGCGTCCAGTCCCACCAGGGCGATGCCCAGTCCGGCCGCGGCCGTGGCCAGCGGTATCAGCCACGGCATCGGCCACCGGTCGGTCAGCATCCCGAACAGCGGCTGGACCACGGACGAGAGCAGCGAGGCGGCGAGCACGATGCCGGACGCGGCGGCGTAGTCGTAGGCGCGTTCCGCCACGAGGAAGGGGACGAGCGCGGCGACTGCTCCCTGGTAGACGTCCACGCACGAGTGGCCCGCCGCGAAGGCGGCGGTGCGGATGCGGATGTCGTTCTTCTCCACCGGTCTTTTCTTCACCGGTCGAGAATCGCCCTCGGCGCCCGTGCGGCGCTTCCGATAAATTGCCTGGTGATGCAGAAAATCCGCCACACGGAAATCCGCCACACGCCGCGCGCCGCGACCAACGTCAGCGAGCTCGACTCCGACATCGGGATCGACGCCCACCGCCACGACGACCACCAGATCGCCTACGCCGGCCGCGGGGTGCTGTCGATCACCACCGACGCCGGCACCTGGGTGGCCCCCGCGACCCGGGCCCTGTGGATCCCGGCCGGTACGGTGCACGAGCACCGCGCGTTCGGCCGTACCGACCTGCACTGCATCGGCCTGCCGACCCGCATCGACCCGCTCTCCCTGGACGCGCCGGCCGTGATCGCCGTGGGGCCGCTGCTGCGCGAGCTGATCCTGGCCTACACCCGGACGCCCGAGGACGGCAGCCCCGCGCGGCGCCGGATGCTCGGGGTCCTCCTCGACCAGCTGAAGGCCTCGCCGCTCCAGCCGCTGCACCTGCCCGCCCCCACCGACCCGCGGCTCGCCGCGGTCTGCGCCCTGCTGTACGCGGACCCGGCGGACCCGCGCGGACTGGCCGCGCTCGGCTCGGAATCGGGGGCCGGGGCGAGCGAGCGGACGCTGAGCCGGCTGTTCCGGGCCGAGCTGGGCATGACCTTCCCGCAGTGGCGCACGCAGCTCCGGCTGCACCAGGCCCTGCGGCTGCTGGCGGTCGACACCCCGGTGACCGCGGTCGCGCACCGCTGCGGGTGGTCGTCGGCGAGCGCGTTCATCGACGTCTTCCGGCGGGCGTTCGGGCACACCCCGGGGGCCTACGGACGTTCGTAGCGCAGCTGCACGACCCCGTTGCCGAAGGCGCGGGTGCCCTCCAGGCGCAGCGGCACCGGGCCGCCCTCCACGGGCGGGAACAGCGGCTTGCCGCGCCCGATCCGCACCGGGTGCACGTAGATCCGGTACGCGTCCACCAGGTCGAGGCGCAGGAACGAGGCGGCCAGATCGGCCCCGCTCAGCACCAGGTCGCCGCCGGGGCCGGCCTTGAGCGCGGCGACCTCCTCCGGTACGACGTCCCGGACGACGGTGGTGTTCCAGTCGGCCCGCTCCAGGGTGCGCGAGTACACGTACTTGGGCATGGAACGCCAGATGCCGGCGAACTCGGCCACCGGGCCGGCGTTCGCGGGGTCGGCGTCGGCCGTCGGCCAGAAGTCCGCCATCAGCTCGTGCGTCACCCGGCCGGACAGGAAGCCGCCCATCGCGCGGAGTTCGTCGTTGAAGAACCGGTGCAGCTCTTCGTCGACGCGGTGCCAGTCGATCTGCCGCTCGGGCCCTTCGATGTAGCCGTCGAGGGACACCGACGACATGAGGATGATCTTCCGCATGGCCGCCCAGGCTACGCCCGCGGGCCGCCCCGCGGCGGGAACGGCGCGGGCCGCGGAGATACTGATGCGTGTGAAGACCGAAGACGAGAACACCGTCCTGCTCCACACCGAGGGCCGCACCGGGGTGGTCACCCTCAACCGCCCCAAGGCCCTCAACGCCCTCACCCACCCCATGGTGCTACGGATCGACGAGGCCCTGACCGCCTGGGAGACCGACCCCGCCGTCCACCAGGTCCTCATCCGGGGAGCCGGCGAACGCGGGCTGTGCGCGGGCGGGGACATCCGCGTGTTCCACGACGACGCCAAGGCCGGGACCACCGCCTCCGCCGACTTCTGGCGCGACGAGTACCGGCTCAACGCCCGCATCGCCCGCTATCCCAAGCCGTACGTGGCCCTCATGGACGGGATCGTCATGGGCGGCGGCGTCGGGCTCTCGGCCCACGGCGGGGTCCGCGTCGTCACCGAGCGCTCCCGCGTGGCGATGCCCGAGACCGGGATCGGCTTCGTCCCCGACGTCGGCGGGACCTGGCTGCTCGGCCGAGCCCCAGGCCGCCTCGGCACCCATCTCGCCCTCACCGGGGCCGCCGTGGGGGCCGCCGACGCGCTGCTGTGCGGGCTCGCCGACCACTTCGTCCCCGCCGACCGGCTCCCGGAGCTGACGGCCGCACTCGCCACGGCCCCCGTCCACGAGGTGCTGCCGCGCTACGCGGCCACGCCGCCGCCCGGTGAACTCGCGGGCGGGCGGCCCTGGATCGACCGCTGCTACGCGGCCGAAACCGTCGAGGAGATCGTGGACATGCTGCTCGGCGAGGACGAGCCGGCCGCCAAGGAGGCCGCCGAGACGATCCTCGCCAAGTCCCCGACCGCGCTCAAGGTCACCCTCGCCGCCCTGCGCCGCTCCCGGCGCCTCGGCTCGCTGGAACAAGTGCTGGCCCAGGAGTTCCGGGTCTCCTGCAACGCGCTGCGCTCGCTGCCCGATCTGGTCGAGGGCATCCGGGCGCAGGTCGTCGACAAGGACCGCAGGCCGCGCTGGTCGCCCCCGGCCCTGGCGGACGTGTCCGACGCGGACGTGGAGCGGTTCTTCGCCCCACTCGGGGAGGGGAACGAACTGCGGCTTGCGGAAGGCGGCCTCAGCCGCGGCTGAGCCGGACCTCCAGGCCGTCCAGGACCCGCTGGAGCCCGTAGTCGAAGTTCTCCTCGCGCATCCGCGCCGGGTCCACGCCCTGCCGGGAGGCGGCGTGGTCCTGTGTCAACGGGTGCCCGTCCAGGGCCTCCTGGGCCGCGGGCAGCAGCGACTCCAACCACTGCGCCTCGCTCTTGCCGCTGCGGGCGAGGAGGGAGAGGTAGGAGGCCTCGCTGGTGGTGGCTCCGATGACGTACGAGATGACCGCCTTCATCGCGAGGTCCGCCTCGCCGGGCGGGAAGCCGGCCGCCTGGGCGAGCCTCAGCATCCGCTCCGACATGCGCATCAGGTTCGGGCCCAGGTGGGCCAGCCCGACCTGGCCGAGGACCGAGGCCACCCAGGGGTGGCGCAGGACCATGTCGCGCAGGCTGTGGCCGCTGTGCGCCAAGGCCTCGCGCCACGCCTCCGGGCCGGCCGGCTCCGGCACCTCCAGCTCGCCGTAGACCTCGTCCACGACCAGCTCGATGAGCTCGTCCTTGTTGGCCACGTGCCGGTACAGCGAGGTGGCGGCGGCGCCCATCTCGGTGCCGAGCTTGCGCATGCTCAGCGCCTCGATGCCCTCGGCGTCGAGCAGCCGCACGGCCGTGGCGACGATCTGGGCCTGACTGAGCGCCGGCTGCTGCTCCTTGCGACGGCGCGGGCGTGCCCAGACGGAGGGGACGGCGGGGCCCGGCTCGTTCTTCTGGTTCTCGTCGGCTGGCATGGCTCCACCCTAGCGCATGTGCGAACACCGTACGCTTGGTGCGTACGGTGTCCACGGAAGCGATCGGAATTGGACAGAAGCCGGTGCGGTGAACACCATGGGGGCGCATGATCGCGGCAGCACGGGGGCGCAAAGGCGCACCGCTGATCCGGACACCGGCGCCTCCACTCCGCTTCGTCCCCATTTGTCGTTCCCCTGGAGAGACTTCGCCATGAGCTTCGGCGACCCGAACAACCCGTACAGCCAGCAGCCCCCGCAGGGCCAGCCCGGCTACCCGCAGCAGGCGCCCCAGGGCGTGCCCCCGCAGTACGGCTACCCGCAGCAGCAGACGCCGCCGCCGTACGGCGCGTACCCCCCGGCGGGCGCCCCGGGCATGCCGGGCATGCCGGGTATGCCCGGCATGGGGATGCCGCAACTGGCCCGCTGGGGCCAGCGCGTGGGCGCCTCCCTGCTCGACGGCCTGATCATCGCCGGCCCGATGTACGCGCTGGGCTTCATCGACCTCGCCACCAGCAGCGAGAACCCGCCGCAGCCCGGGATCTTCTTCACCATCGGCGTGCTCTACGCCATCGCGATGAGCGTCTACGACCTCTACCTCGAGGGCAAGACCGGCCAGACGCTCGGCAAGAAGGTCCTCGGCATCAGCGTCCGGCGCGAGGCCGACGGACAGCCGCTCGGCTTCGGCATGGCCTTCGTCCGCAGGCTGGCCCACTTCCTCGACGGCATCGCCTGCTACATCGGCTTCCTGTGGCCGCTGTGGGACGAGAAGAAGCAGACCTTCGCCGACAAGGTGTGCAACACCCTCGTCATCACGGTCCCCAAGAGCTGACGACGGGCTCAGCGGTAGCCGGTCGGATCGGCGGGCAGGCCGGGGTCCTGGACCTCGACCATGTAGCGCCAGGCGTCCGGCCGGCTGCCGTCGAGGTCCGTGAAGCCGTAGACCCGCGCGAGTTGGCCGCTGGAGAGCGACTGCCCGTTCCAGCGCGCCACCTCCGGGTCCGCGGCCAGCGCCGCGACCGCGCGGCCCACGTACGACGGGGTCTCCGAGATGCCGAAGTGCGGGACCTCGGCCAGCGCGTCGCGCCAGGTCTCCTCCGTCACGCCGAAGGCGTCGAGCATCATCTCCGAGCGAAGCCAGCCCGGGGTCAGTGCCACCGCCGTGCCCCCGCGCGGCCCGAGCTCGTGGCCCAGCGCGAACGCCATCCGCAGTACCGAGGACTTGGCGATGTCGTAGAAGAACGAATTCCGGTAATGGCCCGCGTTGTACTCGGCGGTGCCGTCCGTCATCTCCACCACCAGACCGCCCGGCGCGCGCAGCAGCAGCGGCAGAGCGAAATGGTTCGTGACGGCGTGGGTCTCCACCGCGAGGCGCAGCAGCCGCAGGCCGTTGTCCAGGTCGTGCTCCCAGACGGGGCTCTCCCACTCGAAGAGCCGCTCCCCGCCCCAGATGTCGTTCACGAGCACGTCCAGGCGCCCCTGCTCGGCGTCGATCCGCCGTACCAGGGCTTCCACCTCGACGGGCACCAGATGGTCGGCGACCACGGGGATGCCCACGCCGCCCGCCGCCGTGACCAGTTCGGCGGTCTCCTCGACCGTCTCCGGCCGGTCGTACTCCGAACGCCGGCCCCGGGTGCTGCGGCCCGACACGTACACCGTCGCGCCCCGCGCGCCCAGTTGGACGGCGATGCCCCGGCCCGCTCCCCGGGTGCCGCCCGCGACGAGGGCGACCTTGCCCTCAAGAGTTCCAGACATACGGCGAGCCTATGCCCGGACGCGGCCTGACGAGAGCAGGCAGACGGCGGCCACGGCGGCGGCCAGCGCACCTGTCGCGGCCCCCAGCGCGGTGTCCGGCCCCCACAGCGTCCAGGCCGCCCCGAAGAGCAGCGAACCCGCGAACCGGGCCAGGGCCTGCGCCGTCTGGAGCACCGCGAGCCCGGTGGTGCGCAGTTCGGCCGGGAGCAGCGGCCCGGCGGCCGCCATCAGGACCCCGTCGGTAGCCGCGTAGAACAGGCCGAGCAGGGCGAGGACGCCGAGGACGAGCGGGGGACCGGCCGGTGCCGGGGCCAGGAGCAGCAGGCAGGCGCCGAGCAGCGGCACGTGCCCTGCCAGGAACACCCGGCGCCGCCCCAGCCGGTCGGCCAACCGCCCCAGGGGCAGCGCGGCGAGCAGGAACACGGCCGCCGTACCCACGGGCAGCAGCGGAAAGTACGCGGCCGGCAGGTCGAGCCGGCGCTGGAGCAGCAGATAGAGGAAGCCGTCGCCGACGGTGAACAGGCCGAGCGCGGCGGCCGTCGCGCAGAGCCGCCGCAGCCCGGGGATCCGTACGAGGGCACGGACGGGAGGCAGGGGCGCGCGGGCGGCGGGCGCGGGAGTCTCCCGTGCCTCCTGTACCTCCCGTGCCTCCCGTACGAACAGGGCCAGGACCACCACGCCCAGCACCGCGACGCAGCAGCTCACGGTGAACACGGCCTCGTACCCGTCCACCACCACCCACAGCACCCCGAACGCGGCCAGCGGCCCCAGCAGCGCGCCCGCCGTGTCCAGCGCGCGGTGCACCCCGAAGGCGCGGCCCTGCTCCTCGGGCGGACAGGACAGCGAGATCAGCGCGTCGCGCGGGGCGGTGCGCAGGCCCTTGCCGGTGCGGTCGGCGGCGAGCACCGCCGCCACCGACCAGGGGGTGGTGACGGCGAGCAGTGCCGCCTTGCAGGCGGCGGAGAGCGCGTAGCCGGCGCCCGCCACCAGCTTGCGGCGGCGGGTGCGGTCCGCGATCCGGCCGCCGACGAGGCGCAGCAGCGCGGTGGCGCCCTGGTGGAGCCCGTCCAGGGCGCCGAACGCGAGCGGGGACATGCCGAGTCCGGCCACCAGGTACAGCGGCAGGACGGCGGTCACCATCTCGGCCGAGACATCCGTGACCAGGCTGACCAGGCCGAGCGCGAACACGGTGCCGGGGACCGCCCGCAAGCGTCCTCGGGCAGGAGAGGTGCGCCCGGCGATGTCCGCGGCCCGGCTGGTCGACAGGTACACGGATGCCTCCCTCAGAACCAGTTGACGGTGAGCGGGAATGCTGCGGTGACGGTGGCACCCGTGGCGTCGGTGGCCGTGGCGGTGACCTGGACCGTGCCGACGGACCACGGCTTGCCGCTGATCCGGCCCGAGCCGGCGTCGACGGTCAGGCCGAAGGGCAGGCCCGTGGCCGCGTAGCGGATCGGGGAGTTGCCGCCGGTCGCGGTGAGCTGAATGGTGCAGGACTGGTTGAACTTGCAGGTCTGGGGGCCGGGATTGGCCAGCTTCAGATCACCCGTGGTCGGGGTGGGGGTGGGTGTCGGGGTCGGAGTCGGGGTGGGCGTTGAAGTGGGAGTCGGGGTAGGGGTGGGCGTGGAGCCGGTGGCGAACACCTCGCTGATCGGCTGCACGTTCGCCGCGTTGCCCGCGTGCGTCGCCGTACCGAACAGGTCCTCGAAGGTCCGGAGGAGGTGGTGGTGGTTGAAGGCGGTGCCGTACGTCCCCGTCTTGACGTTCGCCCCGTAGAAGACGGTGGCGATCTGGTTCGAGCCGAGGTAGTTGTCCTCGTCCCATGTCAGCACCAGCAGGCTGTTGTTGGCCTTCGCCCATTGCGCGTAGGCGTCGATGTTGTTCTTCGTCCAGGTGTCGCCCGTGGCCACCGAGCACGAGTGCATGTCGTTGCACTGGTTGGGCACGACGAAGGACAGGTTCGGCAGGGCGGCGAAGTTGTTCTGCGGGAACTGCGCCCACGTCTTGCCGGTGTTCAGCGGCACGTTCTTGAAGGCGAACCACGGATTGTGCTTCTGGGCGTACTGGCCGTTCGTACAGGCCGTGGAACCCTCGGCCGGCAGGTCCTCGTTGTACGTCGCGAAGGTCTTGCCCGCCGCGATCAGCTCCTGGCCGAGGTTCGGGGCCGTCATCGACTGCGGGGTGTAGCAGCCGTCTCCGGTGATGCCCTGGGTGGCGCCGGAGAAGAGGTTGAAGTAGTTGGGCTGGCTGGGGTGGGTCAGCGCCTTCATGCCGGTCAGGCTCGCGCCGCCGCTCGCCAGCTGGTTGATGTAGGGGGCGTTCGCGCTGCCCATGATCTCGCCGTACTGCTTGTTCTCGTACACGACGACCACGACGTGGTCGTACGTCGGCAGTGCGGCCGCTGCCGCGGTGGCCGCCGCGGCGGAACCGGTCTCGGCGGCCTCGGAGTTGGCGACGGTGAAGGCGCCCAGCAGGCCGAGCGCGCCGAGTGCGGCCACGATCGCGGACCGTCGGGCACCGCGTCTCGCGCGTGCCGCGGTCGGTGAGGGAAGGGGCATGGGTGGTTCCTCCTCTGTGTGTCATTCCTCGCGCCGGGCCGCACCGGCCACGGCGATGTTCAGGAACCGCGGCACGGGCCGCGCCCGGTCGCGGAAGTCCTCCGCGACCGCGGCCCGTACCGCCGCCAGGCGAGCCTCGGGCAGCAGCACCAGTACGCTCCGCCCGGACTGGTGCGCCGGGCCGGGAGGCCAGGCGCTGACGGCCCCCGCGCGCCGGGCGCAGGCCACGGCCCGGGCCAGGTCGGCCGGCCGGTCCGCCGGTTCGCCGCGTACGGCGACCAGGACCAGCCGGGAGCCGGAGGAGGCCGGGTCGAAGGTGACGTACCGATGCCCCTGGGGCTCCGCGGCGAGCAGCAGGGCCTTGCCGGGGCGGGCGAAGAGCGCCGCCCGGCGCAGGGTGTCGTCGCCCTCCGGCAGGGCTTCGGCGAGCAGCCGGGCCAGGTGGGCGCGGTCGGGCCCGGTGCCGGGCGGTGTGTGGGCGTCGGCCACGGCGAGCGCCGTCGCGCAGTCGGCGGGCTCGGCCGTGGCCAGCCCGGCGGCGGCCGTGAGGGAGCCCTGCACGTGCAGGTCGGTGCCGCCGCGGCCGTAGCCGGCCCGGGCCAGCGCGCGCAGCACGGCGTACGGCCGGGCGGCCCAGGCGGGCGCCGCGGGCGGCGGCCCGGACAGGGTGAGCGGCAGGTCGCAGCTGTCGGCGGGGTGGGAGAGGGAGCTGAGCCGCACGAGGCCGTCGGTGCGGGGGGCCGCGGCGGCCGCCGTGGGCCAGCCGGCGGCCGCGACGAGCCCGGGCGAGCCGAGGTGGAAGGCGTACGGGGCACTCCACACGGCGGCCGGGGGCCGCCCGTGCGCGGCTTCGAGGGCGTAGGCGACGAGCCGGAAGAGCGGATCGGCGGTGGCCCGCCGAGCCAGGTCGCCTCCGGCGGGGTCGACGGTCCTCGGGGTGGCCCCCGAACCGGGTCCGCCGCCGGCGGGGTCGGTCGCCCGGGTGCCGGGCCCCCGGCCCCGTGCCGACCCGGCGGGGGGCGTCATCGGGCGGCCTTGCGGGCCAGGAGGCGGTAGGCGTTGCCGCCGTCCGTGTGGTGGGCCGCGGCGGTGCGCAGGGCGTCGAGGAGTGTCGCGCCGGCGAACAGGGGGAGGGCGGCCGCCCGTACCGCGGCGGCGCGGGCGCGGTCGCGGGGGGTGGGCGGGGGACCCCAGGGGCGGTCCGGGTCCGGGGTCAGGCGGGTTGCCGTGAGGGCCACCGCGCCGAAGAAGTCGTTGCCCTGGTGGGCCGGGCCGTGCTCCTCGGCGAGGACGGTGAAGCCCCGGTCGGCCAGTGCCTCGCGCAGGTTCGCGGCCGGGATCAGGTGCTGGTGCTGCGGCTGGAACCACGGCAGCCACGCCGGGCCGAGCAGCCGGGCCATCCGCGATTCCGGGTCGGGGAGCTCGATGGCCAGGTGGCCGCCGGGGGCGAGGACGGCCGCCGCCGTGTCCAGTTCCGCGAACGGATCCCGCGTGTGCTCCAGGTAGTGGTACATGCTGACCACCTCGTACCGGCCCGCCAGCTTCGAGGCGAACTCCGGGAACTGGCCCTGGAATCCGGTATCCACCCAGCCCCGCCGCTCCGCCTCCCGCACCCCGTCGCCCATGTCGAGCCCGTCGAACCGGGTCAGGGGCCAGACCGCCCGCGCCGCGTTGCAGAAGTGCCCGTGCCCGGTCCCGACGTCGAGCCAGGAGGCGGGCGGGTCCGCATGGGGGATGAGCATCTCGGCACGCCTCCGGTAGGCGGCGCCGAGCCGGCCGAAGACGGTGCCCGCGCCCTCGCCGCCGCGGCCGTCGTAGAAGTCGCGGTAGTAGAACTCCAGCCCGTCCGGCGTGAGTCGGGGGTTCTGGAAAACGTGGCCGCAGTCCCCGCACTGTTCGAGGGTGAACCGGCCCGGCTTGCCCTGGAGTTGGTCGGGCATCCGGACGCGGACGGACAGCCGGCCGGAGCCGCACCACGGGCAGTCCGGGCGGCGCGGTTCGAAGAACCGGTCGGTCCCGGCGGCCAGCTCGGTCCGGTAGGCGGCGGTCCGGGCGGCCTCCGGACCGCCGGACCGGGTCCGGTCGGCCGCCGCGACCGTACGAAGGGCAGCGCCGAGGGAGCGGACCGGCCGGGCGGCGGTGGCCCGGGCCAGATCGGCGGGGCGCAGCGGGGAGCCCGGCCCGCCGAGGGCGAGGTACGGCTGGAGCCAGTACAGCCCGGCCGCGGCGACGCCCCACCGGCCCTGGCGCAGGGCGACCCCCGCGAGCAGCGCCAGCCCGGACAGCTGCGCGGCGGCGAGCGCCCCCGGCGGCAGCCCCTGGGCCCGCAGCTCGGCGGCCCGCGCGGGCCCGGCGTCATCGGCCGCCGGCCCGCAGCTGAGCGCCGGGGCGATGGCCAGACCCGTCGCCCCGGCCGCGTACTCCTTCAAACGACGGGTGAGCGCGAGGAGTTCCGCGGGACCGGGGCGCGGCCCGCCCGGATCCACCCCGGCCCGTTCGAGCACCTCGTCGGCGACGAGCACGGCGAAGCCCGCCCCGCGGCCCTCGCCGAGCCGGTCCTGCCGGTACCGGGCGGGGTCGACCAGCCGCAGCAGCCCCAGCGCCCGCTCGGCGGCCAGATCCGCGGGCAGCAGGTCCAGCACCCGCAGACCCTCCCGGTCGGCGTGCGCGCACGCGGCGAGGAAGGTGCCGGCGTCGGGCTCGACCCCCCGGGCGGTGAGCAGCCGCCACCCGGCGGCCCGCGGCACCCCGGCCGCCGCGGACGGGGGGACCGGCAGCACCGGGATCGCCCGCAGCCGCCGGCCGGCCCGCACGGTCCCCGCGCCGAGCGCGGCCAGCAGCACCGCGGAGGTCCACCGGACCGGGAGCCGGCCCCGGCCCCGGGAAAGCGGCGGTGGCGTCATGTCAGCTTCTCCAACCGGTCGGCCGAGGCGGCGGCGCCGCCCGCCGCGGCGAATGAGGCCTGGATCCGCCGGGCGGACCGGCGGGGGCCGGGTTCGTCCAGCACGGCCGTGAGCGCGTCACGCAGTTCCTCGGCCCGGGTCCGGCCGAACCGCACCCGGACCCCGGCCCCGGCCCGGACCACCTGCTGGGCCACGATCGGCTGGTCGTCGCGGATCGGTGCGACCACCAGCGGCAGCCCGTACGCGAGGGCCTCGCAGACCGTGTTGTGGCCGCCGTGGCAGACCACCGCGTCCAGGTGCGGCAGCAACTCCAGCTGCGGGACGCGCTCCTGGAGCAGGAGGTGGTCCGGCGCGGCCCCGACCAGCGCGGCGGGCGCGGCCAGCACCAGCTGCACCCGTGCGGCCAGCCGCTCGGCCGCGCCCAGTACCGCCCCGTAGAAGCGGCCGCCCGCCTCCTGGTTGAGGGTGCCCAGGGAGACCAGCACCCGCCGCCGGTCCGGGTCGAGCCGCTGCCAGGGGAAGTCGGGGGCCGTCGGCCGGGCCCCGAAGGCCGGGCCGACGAAGGCGTAGTGGGGTGGGAAGTCGCCGTCGGTTCCCACGAGTTCGGGGGTCGAGAAGACGAGGACCAGTCGGTCGGAGAAGCGCGGGTCCCAATCCGGGTGCCCCTCGCCGCCGTTCCCGCCTCCGGCCGGGTGGTGCGCTCCGAACTCGTGGAGCAGGCCCGAGATCCGGTCCGCCACCCACTGCCCGACCTTCGGGAAGTCGGCGAAGGGGCTGGTGAGTTCGGCCGAGGTGCTGGCGGACGTCGCCCACGGGACGCCGAGCCGCCGGGCGACCAGCGGCCCGGCCAGGGCCTGCTGGTCGGCGACCATCACGTCCGGCTCGAAGGCGCGCACCGCCCGGGTCACCCCCGGCACCATGGCCCGGGCCAGCGGCACCAGCGCCTCCTCCCACAGGAACCGCAGCGCCCCGACCCCGCGCAGATCGCGCCAGCGTTCGTGCAACGCGGAGTAGCCGCCGCCCGCCTCCTCGCCGGCCGGCAGGATCCGGGCCGACGGGGGCAGCAGCCCGGCCAGCGCCGAAGCCGGCCCGGTCCAGGCGATCTCGTGGCCCCGGGCGGCCAGTTCGGCCCCGACGGCCACCGTCGGATTGACGTGTCCCGCCAGCGGCGGCACCGTGAACAGCACCCTCATGGGACCAGCGCTCCCACCCGCGGCCGCGCCGCCGTCGCGTCGAGATGGGCGAGCACGGCATCCCGTAGCGCCCCGCTGCTCTCCTTGAGGACGTCGTGCCCCAGACCCGGCAGGATCCGCAGACTGCCCTGCGCCGCGTGCCGGGCCAGTTCCCGGGCGCCCGGCACCAGTTCGGAGTGCTCACCGCACACCAGCAGGACCGGGCAGTGCAGCCGGCCGTAGTCGGCGGGGGTGAAGGTGCGGCTCCCGGCGATGTCGTCGATCAGGGTGGTGCGGTTGAGCAGGTCGTCGGCGATGGCCGTGAGGTGCGCGGCCTTGCGCAGGCGCAGGGTGAGCAGCTCAGCCGGTACCGGGCTGTCCTCCAGGCTGAGGGCGGCGGCCGAGAGGGTGTCCACCATGTTCTCCACCCACGCCCCGCCGAGCGGGGGTTCGAGCAGGGTGAGCCCGGAGACGAGGTCGGGCCGGGCCAGGGCGGCGTGCAGGGCGAGGGTCCCGCCGTAGCTGTTGCCGACCAGGTGGACCGGGCGCCGCCCGAGGTCCAGCGCGTCGAGCAGCGCGAAGAGGTCCCGTACGGCGGTACGGCTGTCGTATCCGGCGGCCGGGCGCTCGGTACGGCCGTGGCCGCGCAGGTCGTAGAGGACGACCTCGTGCCCGGCCCGGGCCGCCGGCACGGCCAGGGGGCAGTAGAAGGAGGACAGGTTGTCGACGACCAGTCCGTGGAGGAACACGACGACGGGCCGGTCGGAGGCGTCGCTGCCGGTGTCGGAGGTGGGCCCGGCGGTGGCCGGGAGCCGCTGGACGTGGACGCGGAGCGAGCCCGCGAGGACGAAGGCCATGGCGGGGGCTCAGCCGGCCGCGGCGGAGGCTGCCGCCGGCGCCGTGGTGGTCGGGGTGGGAGGGGTGGCCTGGGTCGCCGAGGTGGCCGCGCCGGCCGCGCTGGCCGAGGTCGCGGCGGGGCGCGTGGCCGAGGTGGCCGAGTCTGCCGCGCCGGCCGAGGTGGCCGAGGTCGCGATGGGGCGTGTCGCCGAGGTGGCCGCGCCGGCCGCGCCGGCCGCGCCGGCCGAGGTCGCGATGGGGCGCGTGGCCGAGGTGGCTGAGCCGACCAGGCCCGCCGAACCGGCCGCCGCCCGGGCGAGGGAGGCGTGCGTGACCCGGCCGATGTGGGTGACGAGTTCACCCACGGACATGGCGAGGATGGCGTCCATGTCCTTCTCCGCCAGGAAGCCCATCAGGTCCACCTCGGCGCCGTAGCGGTGGTGGAGCAGCTCGGCGAGAGCGACGAACTCGATGCTCTCCAGGGCGAGATCCTCGTTGAACGTCGTCTTCATCGTGACCTCCTCCGCGAGGAGGTATGCGTCGCCGACGATCTCCACCAGCATGCCGGTGATCTCGGCGAGGATGTCAGTTGCCATGACGTGTCTCCGTGAGGTGGAAGGGGACGGGGGGAACCGCCGCGCCGTGGGCGGTCCAGGCGACGACGTGGTCGAGCGGCTCGGTGCCGAGCAGGGTGGTGTCGACGGCGTACGGGTGCCCGGCGGGGGACCGCACCAGCAGGCCGCCGGAGTCCGGGTCGCCGGTCACCCGCCAATCCCGCGGCCGCCCGCCGAGCCCGCTGCCCTGCGCCTTGGCGGCGGCCTCCTTGGCACACCACAGGGCGGTGAGCGCGACCGGCAGGCCGGTGCCCTCGCGGGCGGCGAGCGCCTCGGCCAGCCGGAGTTCGTCCGGCCCGAGCGCGATGCGGATCAGCGCGTCCGGGTCGGCGGTCACCGGCTCCACGTCGATCCCGACCGCCCGGTCGCGGTGGGCGAGGGCGACCGCGATCCGGTCCTTGTGGGCGATGCTCAGGCGGAAGCCGCGGGCGAGCGGGCCCTCGGGCACGGGGCGCCCGGCGGGGTCGTTGCCGACGGGCACCTCCGCGGGGAAGACGGGCCCGGCGCCGCCGTCCCACAGCAGTTGGCGCAGGGCGTCCTTGGCGGCGATCCGGCCCAGCAGCCAGGGCGCCCGGGCGCGCGGCGACAGCCGCTCGTAGACCGCCCGTTCGGCGGCGCCCAGGTAGCGGCGCATCACCAGCTCCTGGGAGGCGGGATCGGACCAGCGGCGCCGGGCCAGGCACCAGCCGGCGGGCTGCGGTTCGCCGATGCCGCACACCTCCGGGGTGAACTTCATCGGCCAGACCCGCTCGTCGGCGCCGAACCGGCGGTACGTCCACCCCTCGATCCGCGCCCACACCTCGCCGTCGGCCCGGCGCAGCTCGACGTCGCCGCGCACGGTGACGTCGTGGACCTCGCGGATCCGGGCGGTGGCGGAGACGAGCTCCCGCGGGGCGGGCGGGGGCCCGGAGTACCGGACGCGGTCCACGGTGGCCGGGAACACCAGCCGGTCCACCGGCAGGCGCAGCTGCATCCAGTGCCCGAACAGCTGGCCGGCGGCGTCGAGCAGTGCCCCCGGGTCGGGGAGCGCCCGCAGCACCCCCTGGATGCCGTCCGATCCGACGGTGCGCACCTCGTGCACGGCCGCGAAGCGGGGCCCGTGGAACATCCACCGGTCGCGGTAGAGGGCCTCGGCGCTGACGGGGGCGGGCCGTGGGTCGCGCAGGGGCGTGGTGTCGGGCGCGGGCGGCGGCCCGTACCGCTCGCCGAGCAGGACGACCACCGAGGCGAACTCCCCGAGTGCGACGCGGTACCGGCCGGGCCCGTCGCCCCGCACGGCCACCTCGACGTCGAGGGCCGGTTCCGCGGGGAGCCAGCGCAGGGCCCGCACGTCCTCGTGGCCGATGACGGCCAGGCCGGGCGGGGCGTACCGCCGGGCGGCGTCGGCCGCCAGCTCCAGCATGGTGGTCATGGGTACGACGGGGAACCGGTCGGAGTCCTCCGGCCAGTCCTCGGGCTGGAGGTACACGCAGTGGTCCCGTACGTAGGGCAGTGCGGCCAGCGAGACGCGGAGGGTGTGGTTCCCCGTGGCCCTCCCCGAACCGTCGGGCTCTGGGTCGGCGCCGGGACCCACCGGCTCCGGCGGGCGTTCGGCCGACCAGGCCTCGGTGACGGTCCGGACCGCCGCGCGGGTGTCTTCGAGGACCGCGTCGAGGGTGGACAGCAGGACCGGGCGGGTGCCGGCCGGTGCGGCCCGACCGGGGGACGGTGCCGCCGGCAGGATGCCGCCGAGTGCGGTACGCGCCGCCTCGCCGAGGCGGACCAGCGGCGAACCGAGGTCCAGCGGGACGGCCAGGCCGGGTGCGGGGGACACCGGCGGCTCGGTGCCCGCCTCCTCGGGCGTAGGCCCGGCGGGGAGCAGCCGTTCCCAGCGCGGCGCGTGCCCCTCCACCCACAGCGCGGCGCAGGTCCGGCTCAGGGAGGCCAGGCCGGGCAGGCGGGGGGAGGAGGTGGACACCGACAGGTGCGGGCGTTCGCGCAGGGTGTCCTCGACAAAGCCCGGCAGGCTGCCGGGGCCCAGCGTGACGAAGCTCCGGACGCCCTGCTCCTCGTAGAGCCGCAGCGTCAGCTCGCGGAAGCGGACCGGCTCCAGGAGGTGCCGTACGACCAGGTCGCGAACCTGCTGCGGAGCGTGGGGGAACGGCGCGCACGTGGTCGCCGACCAGACCGGGACGGCGCCGGGCCGCAGCGGCAGCCGCGCGAAGGCGGCGCGGACCTGGCCGAGGTACGGCTTCCACATCGGAGTGTGGAAGCCCGAACGGAACGGCAGCTCCTGCCCGATCACCCCCTCGCCGCGCAACCGGGCCACGACGGCGGCCACTTGGTCCGGATCCCCGCAGATCACCGACTGGTGCGGGCAGTTGTCGTGGCTGACCACCACCCGGTCCAGCCCGTGGAGCGCCGCCTCCGCCCGCCGCGCACCGCAGCCCAGCGCCGCGTACACGAGGTCCGGGACCTTCACCGAACCGGGGCGCAGCGAGTCGAGGAAGGTGTCGGCCGCCTCCTGCGGGTACATGCCGGCGGCCACCATCGCCGCCCACTCGCCCAGGCTGTGGCCCGCCAGCACATCGGCCTCGATGCCGAGGCCGGGCAGGACGCGGGCGAAGAAGCGGCCCGTCGCGAGGGCGTCCAGGGCCCGTTCCACCAGTGACGCACCCCGGGTGAGGCGGGGGCGGATGAGCCGGAGCCGGTCGGCCACATCGTCCACCACCGGAGTGAACTCCGGCTCCAGGCCGGGGAACAGGAACGCCACCCGGCCGCCCAGCGGCTCCGGCGTGAACCACACGTCGCCCCTGCCCCGCCAGGGCCGGCCGCGCGCCACGACCTTCGCGGCCAGCGCGAGGCGCTGGGGCGTCGGCCCGAGCACCGCGACCCGGCAGGGGCCGGCGCCCAGGACGGACACGGGGGAGCCGGGTGCCGGGGGGCCGGGCTCCGGGGAGGCGGGACCCGCGGCTACGGCCGCCAGCCGCTCCGACAGCTCCGCCGTACTGTCCGCGGCCAGCAGGAGTACGTCGCCTCGCCCGTGCCCGCCGACCGGCTCGGCCGAGCCCGCCGGCGGCAGGAACCTGCGGCCCGGGGCGGCCGCGGGCCGGGCGGTGGTCGACGGGGGCTCCTCCAGTACCACGTGGGCGTTGATCCCGCCGAAGCCGAAGGCGTTGACCCCGGCGCGGCGGGGGGCCGGGCCGCGCTCCCACGGCTCGGCGGACGTCACCGGCCGCATCCGGGTCCTGGCCAGGTCCGCGTGCGGTTCCTCCAGGTGCAGCGTCGGCGGCAGCACCCCCTCGTGCACCGCCAGGGCGGCCTTGATCAGTCCGGCCATGCCGGAGGCCTGCATCGTGTGGCCGAGCATCGACTTCACCGAGCCGAAGCCGATGTCGAAGCCGTTGCCGATTCCGCTGCCGAGGCCCGTTCCGCTCGGCTCCGGCGGGCCGAACACCTGGGCCAGGGTGTCCAGTTCGGCGGCGTCCCCGACGGGTGTGCCCGTACCGTGCGCCTCCAGCAGTCCCAGCGCGCCGGGCGCCCGCGGGTCCAGGCCGGCCTCCCGCCAGGCCCGCTCCAGGGCCCGTACCTGGCCCGCGACCAGCGGACTCATCAGGCTCGCCGCCCGGCCGTCCCCGGCCACCCCCGTCCCGCGGATCACCGCGTAGACGCGGTCGCCGTCGCGCTCCGCGTCCGCCAGCCGCTTCAGCAGCACCACACCGGTGCCCTCGGACAGCAGGGTCCCGTCGGCCCGGCGGTCGAAGGGGCGGATCCGCTCGCTCGGGCTCAGCGCCCGCAGCTGCGTGAACACGCTCCACAGGGTGGCGATGTGGCAGTGGTGCACGGCCCCGGCGACCACCGCGTCACAGCGGCCGCCCGCCAGCAGTCCCACCGCCTGGTCCACGGCCAGCAGGGAGGAGGCGCAGGCCGCGTCCAGGGTGTAGGCGGGGCCGCGGAAGTCCAGCCGGTTCGCGGTGCGGGCGGCGGTGAAACTCGGCACGAGCCCGATCGACGCGTCCGGCCGCTCCGGCCCCAGCGCGTCCTGGAACGCCGAACGCACCTGCGCGATCCGCCGCTCGCCGAGCTCCGGCGCGAGCTCCCGCAGGGTCTGCGCCAACTGGTGGGCGGTACGGACCCGTTGGTCCAGCCGGGCCGTGGCCACGCCCATGAACCCGCCGCGCCCCAGTACCACCCCGATCCGGGAGCGGTCGGCCGGCAGCCGGTCCTCGCCGCCCGCGTCCGCGATGGCCGCCGCCGTCGCGTGCAGGGCCAGCATCTGATCCGGCTCCGCCCCCTCCACGGCGGCCGGCATGATCCCGAACCGGGTCGGGTCGAAGGCGGCCAGCCCGTCGACGAAGCCGCCGCGCCGGCAGTAGAACCGGTCGCCGGCCACCGGTCCGGTGGCGCCGTCCGGGTCGTAGTACACCTCGGGATCCCAGCGCCCGGGCGGCACGTCGCCGATGGAGTCCGTACCGGCGAGGAGGTTGCGCCGGTAGGAGGCCAGGTCGGCGGCGCCCGGGAAGACGGCGCCCATGCCGACGATCGCCGCGTCGGTGGGACGCGGGCCGCGCCGCAGCCGCTCACTCATCCCGGCCGCCCTCCTCCGCGGAGGCCATCAGGACCACCTGTACGTCGGTCCCGTGCGCGAGTTCGGCGAGGAACGCGGCGGTGCCGGACTCCGGGGTGATGAGCGGGATGCCGCGCCGGGCGTACGCGCGCTCCAGCTCCGGGGTCACCATGCCGCCGGCCTCCGCCGCCCAGGGACCCCAGTCCACGGCCAGCACCCGGCCCGGGAAGGACTCCGCCCAGGTGTGGGCCAGGCGGTCGAGGGCGTCGTTGGCCGCGGCGTAGTCGGTCTGGCCGCGGTTGCCGTACACGCCGGCGACGCTGCCGAACAGGGCCAGGAAGCGGGGAGCGGGGCCCGACCCGTGCTCGGCGGCCGCGGCCGCCAGGTGGCGGGCACCGGCCACCTTCGTGGTGAACACCTCGGCGAAGTCGGCCAGTTGCTTGTCGCGCAGCAGGCCGTCGCGCAGGATCCCGGCGCCGTGCACGATCCCGTCGAGCCGGCCGTGGCGTGCCCGGACATCGGCCACGACGGCTCGTACGGCCTGCTCGTCGGTGACGTCCGCGCAGTGGTAGCGCACGGAGGCCGCCGCGCCCGCGAGCGAGGTGAGGGTGGCCCGTACCTCGCGCTCGGCGAGGATCCGCGAGGCCGACGCCTCGATCTCGGCGGGGGTGCGGAGGCCTGCGGCGATCAGCGCGGCGCGCAGTGCCACGCGGTCCTGGGCGTGGGCGAACTCGTCGGCGTGCTCGGGTGGTTCGGGGGTGCGGCCGATCAGCTCGATGTGGCAGCCGGTGGCGTGGGCCAGGGCGAGGGCGGTGCGGGCGGTGATGCCCCGGGCGCCACCGGTGAGGAGGACGACGGAGCCGGGGGGCAGGGGCGGGGGGCCGTCGGTCGGGTGCAGGGGGGTGGGGGCGGGGTGGCGGGTGAAGCGGGTGCCGTTTGCGGCGTAGCCGACCGAGGGTCGGGTGCCGGAGCTTCCGGTGCTTCCGTCGTCAGGGTCGCTCGCGGCGTGGCTCAGTTCTGCGAGGAGGTGGGCCGCTACCTGCTCCGGGTCCGTCTTGGGGTGGAACTCCACCGCGCGGATCAGCGTGCCGGGGAATTCCAGGGCGGCGCTGCGGGCGAAGCCGTGCAGGCCCGTTCCGGGGGTTCCGGGTGTGGTGACGAGGAGCAGCCTGGGCAGGCCGGCGGTCAGGGCGCGTTGCAGGCCGGGGAAGGCGTCGGGGAGGACCGGGTCGGCTCCCGGGCGCAGTGCGGACAGGTCGACGATGCCGTCGAAGCCGGGCTCCGCCTCGGGCAGGAGCCGAACCTCGGCGCCCTGGGCGCGGAGGGCGGTGGCGAGGGCGCGGGAGACGGCCTGGGCGTCCTCGACGATCCCGATGCGGAGGCCGCGCAGGGCCGCCGGGTCGGGGGCGGGTGCCGGGGTGGGCAGGAGGTCGATGCGGAGTCGGACCAGCGGGGCCGTGCCCGCCGGGGCGGCGGCCGACGGGGCGGTTCCGGCGGGGGCGGCGGCTGTCGGGGCGGTTTCGGACAGGGCGGCGGCCGTCGGGGCTGTTTCGGCGGGGGCGCCCGGCGCGTGGGACACCAGCCAGTCCACGATTCCGCGCAGGGTCTTGAGGCGGGACAGCTCCTCTACGGCGGAGCCGTCCTGGTCCTGGGGGAGGTCGATGCGGTCGGCCAGGGCGGCGATGATCTCGACGCGCTTGATGGAGTCGATGGACAGGTCCGCCTCCAGGTCCAGTTGGGGGTCGAGCATGTCCCGGGGGTAGCCGGTGCGGGTGTGGACGATCTCCAGGACCGCGTCCATGAGCGACTCGGCGGATCGGCCGGCACCGGTCGGGCCGGCACCGACGGGGCCGGTCGCGCGCCGCGGCGCCTCCTCGGGCGCCGAACTAGGCCAGGGGCCGGAGAGAGGCTGCGGCACCGTGTCCGGCGCCCTGCGGGGGCGCCCCGCCACACCCCCGTCCCCGCCGGAACCGCCGTGGCGTACGTCCAGGTAGCCGAGCAGGACGTCCCGTTGGGCCTCCACCAGTTCGCGGGTGCCCCGGAGGTATTCGAGGACCGTCTCCTCCCGCCGGTTGGAGGTGGGGGCGGAGAGGGCCACGCGGGTGGGGGGTTGGAGGCCGCCGGGGACCGGAGTGCCGGTCGCGGTGCGGACCAGGTGGCCGTCCACCAGCCAGCCCGGGCGGTTCGGGGCCCGCTCCGGGAGGCGGGTGGTTCGGCCGCGGAACAGGGCCTCGGGCGCGACGGGCACTCCGGCGGCCGCGAGTTCCGCCAGGGCCGTGACCAGGCGGGTGAGGCCGTGCTCTCCGGGTACGTCCAGCGGCACCGCCGTGTGGGGGCGGTCGTGGAGGATCCGGCCGATCAGGCCCGTCAGGACCCGGCCGGGCCCGGCCTCCACGAAGGTGCGGACGCCGGATGCGTACATGGCCTCCACCTGCTCCACGAAGCGGACCGGCTCCGCGACCTGGCGTGCGGCAAGGCCTCGTACGGCATCGGGGCCGGGTGGATAGGGGGCGGCCGTGGTGTTCGACCAGACCGGTACGGCGGGGTCGGCCACCGCCGTACCGGCCAGTTCCGTCGCGAGCGTCGCGGCCGCGTCCGCCACGACCGCGCTGTGGAAGGCGCATGCCACCGGGATCGGTTCCGCCGACAGCCCCGCCTCCCGCAGCGCCGCAAGCGCCGCGGTCACGGAGGCGGTGGGTCCCGAAATCACGCACTGGCGGGGCGCGTTGTGGTTCGCCACCACACAGCCCGCGCGGGCCGCGATCTCCTCCACCTCTTCGGGCGCGGCCGAGACCGCCGCCATCGAACCGGGGTCTGCCCCGGCGGCCGTCATGATCGCCTCGGCCCGGCGGGCGCTCAGGCGCAGCAGGCTCTGCGTGTCGTACGCGCCGGCCGCCCAGAGGGCGGTGAGTTCTCCGTAGGAGTGTCCGGCCACGGAGTCCGGGCGCACGCCGAGTCGGGTGAGGAGGGTGTGCGCGGCGGCTCCGGCCAGGCCCAGGGCGGGCTGGGCCATCCGGGTGTCGGTGAGCGCCTTCCGCCGGGCCGACCGGTGTTCCGTGGTGAAGGCCGCCGGGGGGAACATCGCCTTGACCACGGTGGCGGGGGCCTCGTCCAGGAGGCTGCGCAGTGAGGGGAAGGCCGTGAACAACTCCGCGAGCATTCCGGGGCGTTGGCTGCCCTGGCCAGGGAAGAGGAAGGCCACTCGGCCCGGATCGGCCGATTCCTCCCGTACGTGGACACCCGGGCCGGGGGCGAACGTCCGGGCCTGTTCCAGCCGGGTCGCGAGTTCGTCCGGGTCGGCGGCCACGATCGCGACCCGGATCGGCCCGTTGCCGGTGGCGGTTTCCGCCGCGAGGTCGCGCAGCGGCCAGGGGCGGCCGGCCGCGTCGTTCTCCTCCAGACGGGCCGCGAGTCGGGCCATCGCCCGTTCGGCTGCCCGGAGGTCCTCGCCCCGGAAGCAGAACAGCTCGGCGGGCCATTCCTCCAGGCCGTGCCGGGGCTCCTCCTCGTAACCGGCCAGCACCGCGTGGTAGTTGGTGCCCCCGAAGCCGAAGGCGCTCACGCCCGCGACGCGTTGGCGCGGGGGCGCGGCCCAGGGACGGGCCTCCGTGTCGAAGGAGAAGGGGCTGGCCTCCGCCTGCCAGGCCGGGTTCGGCGTGTCGAGGTTCAGGGTGGGCGGCCGCACGCCGGAGTGGACGGCCCGGGCCGCCTTGATCAGTCCGGCCAGGCCGGCCGCGCACTTGGTGTGCCCGAGCTGTGATTTCACCGAGCCCAGGGCGCAGGATCCCGGTGCGGCGCCGGAGGCGGTGAACAGGTCGGTGAGGACGGTCAGTTCGGTGCTGTCTCCCACCACCGTGCCGGTGCCGTGCGCCTCGATCAGGCCCACCTCGGCGGGGGTGACGCCGGCCCGGGCGTAGGCCCGCTCCAGGGCGCGGAGCTGGCCTTCCGGTCGGGGTGCGGTCAGGCCCAGGGAGCGGCCGTCGCTGGCCGCGCCGACGGCCTTGACCACGGCGTACACCCGGTCGCCGGCCCGCTCGGCGTCCGCGAGCCGCTTGAGGACGAGCGCGCCGACGCCCTCACCGAGTGCGATTCCGTCGGCGGCGGCGTCGAAGGGCCGGCAGCGGCCGGTGGGCGACAGGGCGCGGACCGAGGAGAACATCAGGTAGTCGTTGATGCCGTTGTGGACGTCGGCGCCGCCGCAGATCACCATGTCGCTGTCGCCATCGCGCAGTTGGCGGCAGGCGAGGTCGAGGGCGGCGAGGGAGGAGGCGCAGGCGGCGTCGACCGTGCAGTTCGCGCCGCCGAGGTCGAGGCGGTTGGCTACCCGGCCCGCGATGACGTTGGCGAGGATGCCGGGGAAGGAATCCTCGGTGAGCCGCGGCAGTTGCCCGTCCAGGGCGGACGGGAGTTCGCCCAGGTAGGCCGGGAGCAGTGCGCGCAGCCCGTACGCGCCCGCCAGTTCGGTACCGGCCTCGGCGCCGAAGACCACCGAGGTCCGGGAGCGGTCGAACTCCCGGTCCCGGCCGTAGCCCGCGTCCGCCAGGGCCCGTGCGGAGATTTCCAGGGCCAGCAGCTGGACCGGCTCGATCCCGGCGAGCGAGGCGGGCGGGATGCCGTGCGCCAGGGCGTCGAAGGGCACGGGGTCGAGGAAGCCGCCCCAGCGGGAGGGCGTGCGCTCGCCCGCCCGGGCCGGGTCGGCGTCGTAGTAGAGCGCCGGGTCCCAGCGCTCGGCCGGCACCTCGGTCACGGCGTCCGTCCCGGCCAGGATCCGCGCCCAGTAGGCGGCGAGGTCGGGTGCCCCGGGGTAGGCGCAGGCCATCCCGACGATGGCGATGTCCAGCGGATCGGCGGCGGGCTTCGTCTCCGCCGCCGGCGCGGTGAGCTCCCGGGCCCGCCGCTCCAGGAACCGCGTCGCCCCCTCGGTCACCTGCGCGTGCAGCGCGGCCACGGTGGTGGTCCCGTCCCGCAGCGTCGCGGCCTGCCCGAGCATGAACAGCCCCTCCGCGTACTGCTCCTCCTCGCCGACGGCCACCAGCGGGGCCCCGGCCGGGGCGCCCGGCGCCCCGACCGGCTCCCGCCCGGCGTCCCCCTCCGGCCGCGCCGGGTGCTCTGCCTGGGCGGCCGTCTCGCCGGAGGTGCCGTCCGCGGTGTCCGGCTCGGCGGAGGCCCGGCGCAGGCCCTTCGAGGCCAGGCGGAGGCGGCCCAGGTTGAGGTGTTCCAGTTGCGCCCAGATGTCGCGGGGGGCGAGCCCGGCGGCCGTGAGGCGGTGGCGGGTGGCCTCGAAGGTCTCGGCGTACGGGGTGGCCGCGCAGCGGGTCGCGTGGCCGGGGGCGGTGTGCAGCAGCACGGTGTCCGCGCACTCCACCGCCGCCCGCTGGAACACCGGACGGACCGCCCCCGCCGCCACCGCCTCCTTCGTGAAGAGGTACGCCGTGCCCATCAGCACCCCGATCCGCGCCCCCCGCTCGGCCAGCGGCGCCGCGGCCGCCACCGCCATCGCGGCGGAGCGCTCGTCGTGGATGCCGCCCGCGAACAGCACGTCCAGGGACTCCGGTTCGGGGCAGGACAGCAGCCGTTCGATCTGCTCCTCCCAGAGCGGGAAGGAGGCCCGGGGCCCGACGTGCCCCCCGCACTCCAGGCCCTCGAACACGAACCGCCGCGCCCCCTCGGCGAGATACCGCTCCAGCAGCCCCGGCGACGGCACGTGCAGATGGGTCCGGATCCCGGCCCCCTCCAGCGGCGCCGCCTGCGCCGGGGTGCCGCCCGCGATGATCGCGTACGGGGGGCGGGCCTCGGCCACGGCCGCCAGCTGCTCCCGGCGCAGCTCGGGCGGGGCGAAGCCGAGCAGGCCCACCCCCCAGGGGCGGTCCCCGAGCCGCTCGGCGCTTTCGGTGAGGAGCCGGCGGACGTCCCGGCCCTCCATGACCGCGAGCGCCAGGTACGGGACCCCGCCCGCAGCGGCCACCGCCTCGGCGAAGGCCGCCTGGTCGCTCACCCGGGTCATCGGCCCCTGGGCGACGGGCAGCGCCCGGTCCAGCGGCCGGGCCCGTACGGCGGCGGCCAGGTGCCCGGTGATGGCCTCCCGCACGGCCTGGAGCACCCCGCCGGTGGTCCGGTGGCGGGCGGCCAGCCGGGCCGCCACCGCCCCGTCCTGCCCGACGGGCAGCAGCTGCGTCCGCAGGTCCCGGGCGCCGAGCAGCGCGGCGACCGGGCCCTCCGGCGGCGGGGGCAGGTCCGGACGCGTGAACACCCGGTGCCCGTCGAGCAGTCGGGTTTCCGAGCCGTCCATCACACGTAGTGCGGCCGCCACTTCCATGGGCAGTGCCTCCTCGCCCTCCGCCGTCAGGGCGAGTTGTACGTCGAGCAGCACCCCGGCGGCGCCGCCCGCGACGGCCGCGGCCGCCGTGTGCGGCCCGATCCCGCCGTAGGCCCGTACGGGCACCCCGGGCCCGGGGTCGGCGAGCAGCTGCTGGAGCAGGACGAAGGTGGTGGTCCCGCCCACCCGGCCGCCGGCTTCGTGGCCCTTGGCGACGAGCGCCCCCGCGCCGGCGGCCACGGCGGCCGCGGCCTCCGCCGGGCCGGTGACCTCGGCCCACACCCGGGGCAGGCCGGCCGCCGCGGCCCAGGCGGCCACCTGCCCCGCGGTGTGCGCCGTGGGATCGGCCAGCAGCACGGTGTTCACGGCGGGCGGCAGCTCCCCCGGCCCGGTCGGGCAGCCCACGGGCACCCGCACCCCGTAGCGGCCGTCGCCGAGCCGGCGGGCCAGCTCCGCGAAGGCGCGCCGCGCGGCGGCCGCGTCCCGGCCGAGGTCGAGCAGCCCGAGGGCCCCGGCGCGCTCGGCGGCGGTCACGATCCGCGGGTGTGGCTCCTCGAACGGGCTGACCGCGACGACCAGATCGCGGGCGGCGGGGGCGGACTGCGGGGGCTGGGGGGTCACGGGCGCTCCTCTTCCAGTGCTGTGTGACATGGCGCAATACAGGGCGGAAGAACGGGGGAGAGCGAGGGGAGCTGCGGTCCGGGCGGCGCACGCGCGCACCGGCAGGACGTCCGGCCGATCGGCGGGGCGGGCTTGAACGACGATCAAACACCCGGACGCCGCGATGCATCGTGCGGGGGGCGCCTCGCACTGTCAACAGCCATACGGAGTACGATCCTTCGCTCCCGCGGAGTCCGCAGACCACCCGGAGCCCGCCCCGGGCCGACCGGCGGAACACCCCCGCCGCGCCGGTGACCTGCGGCGATTCCCCCTCGGGTGGGCCGACCCGGATGCGCGGGCCGACGTGGCGGATCCATGGGGGCTCATGCCGCACCGGCATGTCTAGCCGCCGACCCGGCATGAACTCCCATCCATACTCGGACAGTTGTTCATCCGTCGGGCCCTTACGGGTACAACCTCACGCCGTTACCGTCCGGTCATGACCCCCACACTCGCGCAACTCCGCTACCTCGTCGCCGTCGCCGACTGCCGGTCCATCACCGGCGCCGCTGCCTCCGTCTTCGTCGCGCAGTCCGCCCTCTCCCGGGCCGTCCAGGCCATGGAGCGCGACCTGGGCGTCGAACTCCTCGCCCGCCGGGGAAGGGGGGTGGACCTCACACCGGAAGGGGCCCGGGTCGTCCGGCTGGCCCGCACCGTACTCAACGCGGTCGAGGCCATAGACGACATCGGCACCCCGCACGGCAGGGACTCCCGGGGCGCCCTCACCCTCGTCACCACCCCCACCCTCGCCCTCGACCTGGCCACCGACCTGGTCGCCGCCTTCACCGAGCGGCATCCCGGCGTGGACGTCCGGCTCCAGCAGCACGACAGCCGCGAAGCCCTCGTCCAGGAACTCAACCAAGGGCGCGCCGAGTTGGCCCTCGTCGACCTGCCCGTCGACAGCGAGCTCTCCACCCACCACATCCAGGAGCGCGAGGTGGTGCTGATCTCGCCGATCGGCTCCCGGCTGCCGCACCCCGTGCCGCTGCGCATGCTCGACGGGCTCCCGATGGTGCTGCCCACCCCGGGCACCGGCCGGCGCACCGAGATGGAGGCCATGTTCAGCTGCCTGGGCGTACGCCCCGTGCCCTCCCTGGAGGTCGACGAGCGCCTCGGCTGGGTGACGGGGGTGACCGACGGCCGCGGCTCCCTCATCTGGTACCGGGACGTGGTCTCCCGGGCCTTCGGCAGCAGGGCGGAGATCCGCTCCTTCACCCCGCCCCTGCTGCGCCCCGTGGGCATCGCGCACGCCCGCCGGCCGCTGAGCCGCGCGGCCCGCGCCTTCATCGCGCACGCCGGCCGCAAGGCGCCCGTCCGGGAGCCGGTGCGCTGAGCGGGGCATGCCGGGACGGCATTGAACGATGCTCGAACGGGGGGTGGTTGGGCCTGGTGTCGTCGGCCGATGCCGCCTCACATGGTCCGCATGTCCCGACTCCTGACAGCTCCACGGGCCGCCGCCCTCGCGACCGCGGTCCTCGCCACGATCCTGCCCGCGGTGGCCTGGATGGCCGGCGCGACCGCCTCCCCGGCCGCGGCCGCGGTCCCGGCCGCCCCCGCGGCCGCCGCCCTGGCACCGGAGAAGAAGTGCACCCTGCCCGGTGGCCTGGCCGAGCTCAGCGGGCTCGCGATGAGCCGCCGACACCCGGGCGTCTTCTACGCCGTCAACGACAGCGGGAACACCAACCAGGTCTTCGCGATCGACTGCAGCGGCCCCACCGGCGTACTCAAGGCCACCCTCACCGTCTCCGGGGTCGGCAACACCGACTGGGAGGGCCTGGCGATCGGCAAGGACGCCTCGGGCGGCCCGGTGATCCTGGTCGGCGACATCGGCGACAACTTCAGCGGCCGCGCCGAGATCACCGTCCACGGTTTCGCCGAGCCCACGCAGCTCGCCAACGCCACCGTGACGCCCACGACGTACCGCTTCGCCTACGCCGACGGCAAACACGACGCCGAGTCCCTGCTCGCCGACCCCGTCACCGGCCGGCTCTACATCGCGAGCAAGCTCATCGGAGCCGCGGGCCAGCTCTACCAGGCCCCGCTCCCGCCCGTGACCGGGCAGGTCAACACCCTCACCGCCGTGCGGCCCGGCCCGGTGTTCGCCACCGACGGGGCCTTCTCGCCGACGGGCGCCTCGTACACCCTGCGCAGCGGCGGACCGCTGGGTGCCAATACGGCGTCCGTGTACGACACGGCGGGGACCAAGCTCGCTGACGTGGCCCTGCCCGCCCAGTCGCAGGGCGAGACGGTCACGTACGCCGACTGCGCGAACCTGCTCGTCGGGTCGGAGAACGACACCCAGATCTGGCGGGTGCCGCTGCCACCGGAGGCCACGCCGGGCTGCGGCACGACACCGACGCCGACGCCGACGCCGACACCGACCCCGACACCCACCCCCACGCCGACTCCTACGCCGACCCCGACTCCCACTCCGACTCCCACGCCGACTCCCACCCCCACTCCCAGTGACCTGAAGTTCAGCAACCCCGGCCCGCAGACGTGCAAGTTCAACCAGTCCTGCACCATCCAGCTGACCACCACCGGCGGCAAGCCGCCCGTCCGGTACGCCGCCTCCGGCCTGCCCTGGGGCCTGACCCTCGACGCCGCCTCCGGACGTATCACCGGCAAGCCCTGGAGCAGCGGAACGGTCCAGGTCACGGCCACCGCGACCGACTCCGCCGGAGCCACCGCCGGCACCTCCTTCGCGCTGACCGTCAACTGGTTCTGAGACGGGCAGGGGGCGGGCTTGTACAACCCGCCCCCGAGGCCGCACTGTTGACCGAGCTTCGTTCATCAGGTCAGGAGATCCGGCTTGTCGTCCCACACTTCACCCGCCCCGCACGTCATCGACCCGGTGGGCGGCTGCCCGCACGCGCTGAACGCCCGGCTGCGCGCCCAGGGCCCGGTGGCCGAGGTCGTACTCCCCGGCGGAGTGCCCGGCGCGGTCGTCCTGGGGCACGACGCGCTGAAGGAGTTCCTCGCCCACCCCGACGTGGCCAAGGACGCCCGGCACTTCCCGGCCCTGCACGACGGCACCATCCCGCCGGACTGGCCGCTGCGCGTCTTCGCCAACGCCCAGGGCATGCACACCTCCGACGACGCCGACCACCGCCGGCTCCGCTCGCTGGTCGGCAAGGCCTTCACGGCCCGCCAGGTGGAAAGGCTGCGGCCGCGCGTCGAGGAGCTGGCGGCTGAGCTGCTCGACGACCTCGGGCGGGCGGCGGCCGAAGCCCCCGACGGGGTCGCCGACCTGCACACGCACTTCGCCCTCCCGCTCCCGATGAGCGTCATCTGCGAGCTGCTCGGCGTGGACCCCGAGCACCGGGACCGCCTGCACCGCCTGACCAACACGGTCATCATCGCCACCGACGTCACCCCGGCCGAGAAGATGGCCGCCCTCCAGGAGCTCGTCGCCCTGATCGGGGTCATCGCGGCCGCCCGCCGCGAGTCGCCCGGGGAGGACCTCACCAGCGCCCTGATCGCCGCCCGCGAGGAGGACGGAGACCGGCTCAGTGAGGCCGAACTCATCGGCACCATGCGGCTGATGCTCGTCGCGGGCCACGAGACCACCCTCAACCTGATCACCAACGCGGTCCGCGCCCTGTGCGCCCACCGCGACCAGCTGGCCCTCGTCCTGGACTCCAAGGCGACCTGGACGGACGTGGTGGACGAGACCCTGCGCTGGGACTCCCCGGTCAGCTGGTTCCCCTTCCGCTACCCCACCCGCGACCTCGACGTCGAAGGAACGGTCATCCCGCAGGGCACCCCGGTGCTCGCCGGATACAGCGCGGCCGGCCGCGACGAGGCCTTCCACGGCCCGGACGCCGACCGCTTCGACATCACCCGCCCCACGGCCGCCCGCAGCCTCTCCTTCGGGCACGGCGCGCACTACTGCATGGGCGCCCCGCTGGCCCGGCTGGAGGCCACCATCGCCCTGGAGCGGCTCTTCGCCCGCTACCCGGACCTGGACCTCGCCGTTCCCGAGGCCGAGGTCCCGCACCAGCGGAGCTTCATCAGCAACAACGTGTCGTCGCTGCCGGTCCGCCTGGCAGGGAAGTAGCGGCGCCTACTTCGGGCTGGGCGGCGAGAGCTCCGTGCTCAGCCAGCCCAGCGCGTCCGGGTACATCCCGATCCAGGTCTGGAAGTTGTGCCCGCCCTCCGGGCGGACGAGCGTCTTGACCCGGACCCCGCTGCCGGCCGCTGCTCTGGCGAAGTCCTCCAGCTGCCGGGGCGGACTGTCCTTGTCCTGAGCCGAGGTGGCCAGGAACAGCCCGACGTCCGCCTTCCTCGTGTGCTCGACCAGCCACATCGGGCTGTTGCGCTCGCGCAGGGCGCGGTCGGCCAGCACCTCCGGATCGCCGGTCAGCGGATCCGGGTCCAGGGCCGCGCCCGCCCGGAACACCTTCGGGTACTGCAACGGCAGTTTGGCCGCGCAGAAACCCCCGGTGGACACGCCCATCAGCCCCCAGCCGGCCGGTTCGGGCAGCGTACGGAAGTTCCGCGCGACCAGCTCCGGCACGTCCTGCGCCAGCCAGTCGGCGATCTTGCGCTGCGGGGTGTTGCTGCAGTCGGTGTTCACCCCGCCCGGATAGATCTCCGGCATCACCACGATGAAGGGGTGCGCGGCGCCCAGCTGCACCAGGTCGTTCAGCGCGCCCGGCATGTTCCCGAGGTCGACCCACGTACGGGGCGTGCCCGGATAGCCGTGCAGCAGCGTCAGCACCGGGAAACGGGTCCGGTCCGCGCCCGGCGCGTCGTACTCCGGGGGAGTCCACACCGTGACCTGCCCCGCGAGCTTCGAGTGCGAGCCCCGGAAGTAGGTGCTGCGGGTGCCGTCGCCGTTCTGCGTGAACCTGGCCCGGCCCGGCGGCGGTCCGGTCATCGAGCCCGCCTCCTGCCCGGCGTCGGTGCCGAGGAGGTCGTCCCAGGAGGAGTAGAGCCCGTAACTGCCGTTGATCCAGGTGGCCACCACGCAGATGGCGGTGAGCTGGCAGAGCCCGATCATCAGCACCCGCGCCGGCCAGCGCACCCATCCCGGGCCCGGGATCCGGTTCCACAGGAGCAGCGCGGCGAGCATGGCGAGCGCGGTGACGACGATCAGTGTGACGAGGAACGACGTACTGGTCAGCTCCACGGCGCCGGCTCCTGACGTGAATGTGCGGCTGGTGTCCGATTGTCACGTCAATCCGTCGGTCGCGCCCTCAGGGACCCGACCCGACCCGTACGGTCACCGTGTGCCAGCCGGTCGCCCCGTCGGGCAGGGTTCCGGTGCGTTCCCCCGTCTGGACGGCGCCCGTGCCGTCCGTGGCGCGGACCTGCAGGGTGTGCCGGCCCGCCGTCGCCTCCCACGACCACACCCACTGGCGCCAGGTGTCGACTCCGTCCGCGTCCCCGAGCCGCGCCTCCTGCCACGGACCGCCGTCGACCCGTACCTCCACTCGGGCGATCCCCCGGTGCTGCGCCCACGCCACGCCGGCGACCGGCACCCGGCCGGGCACCAGCGCGGCGCTCGCACGCGGGGTGTCGATCCGGGTCTGCGTCTTGACCGGGCCCATGGCCGCCCACGACCGGCGCACCCAGTACGCGTCGTAGGCGGCGAAGGTGGTCAGCCGCAGCTCGCGCAGCCATTTGCAGGCGGACACGTATCCGTACAGGCCCGGTACGACCATCCGGACGGGGAAGCCGTGCGCGAAGGGCAGCGGCTCGCCGTTCATGCCGACCGCCAGCAGCGCGTCCCGGCCGTCCATCACCGTCTCGACGGGCGTGCCCAGCGTCATGCCGTCCACCGAACGGGCGACGAGCTGGTCGGCGGGACCGCCCTGCGACGGCGGCCGTACCCCGGCCTCGCGGAGCAGGTCCGCGAGGCGGACGCCGAGCCAGCGGGCGTTGCCCGCGTACGGGCCCCCGACCTCGTTGGACACGCAGCACAGGGTGATGTCGTGCTCGACGAGGGGGCGGGCGAGCAACTCCCGCAGATCGAGGGTGAGGGGCTTCGCGACGCCCTCGCCGTGGATGCGCAGCCGCCAGGTGTCCGCGTCCACCCGGGGGACGACGAGGGCGGTGTCCACGCGGTAGAAGTCCCCGTTCGGGGTGATGAAGGGGGAGATGCCCGGGACCCGCAGCTGCGCTCCGGCGGGTACGGGCGGGGCCGGCACGGCGGGCGGGGGGAGGCGGAATCCGGCCCGGGAGGCGGTCGCACCGGCGGAGCCGTAGGCGCCCAGGCGGCGTCCGGCGTATCCGGCCGCGGCCGATACCGCCAGGGTGGCGGCCACCAGGCGGCCGAAGCCGCGGCGGTCCATCGCCCAGGCACCGCCGACCGGTGTCCCGGCAGGTCGCGGTCGGCGCAAGGCCCTGACCAGCAGATACAGCACCCCGGCGGCGGTCGCCCCGCCGACCAGGGAGGGCAGGGCGTCCCGCCAGGTCGCCTCCGGCCGGCTGAGCGCGGCGGCCATGCCCAGTGCCCCGAACCCGCCGGCGAGGGCCATTCCGGCGGGGAGCCGGCGGGCGGCGAGCAGTCCGGCCCCGACGGCGACGGCGCCGAGGAGGGCGACGATGCCGAGGGTGAGCACCAGCTTGTCGGCGGTGCCGAACTGCTGGATGGCCCACTCCTTGACGGCCGCGGGCGTACGGTCGACCACGGCCCCGCCGACCGCCGTGAGCGGGGACGCCTCCGGGCGGACGGCGGCCGCGGCCAGCTCGGCGAGGGCCAGCCCGGCGCACGCCGCGACCACTCCGGCGACGGCTGCGCCGAGGGGGTGCCGGGGGTGCCGGGGGTGCTGAGGCGGCCGGGGTGGCCCCTCCGCTCGGTCCATGCGGGTCACCGTCCTTGGGTCCGGCCCGGGCTGGGCGGCTTCGAGGCCGGCCCCGCCGACCTCCCGCCGGTTCCAGGGTGCCCCTGACCGCGCCCACCGCGCCCACCGGGACGACCTAGGCGGGGGATCCGTCCGTCGGCGGGCGTGGCCGGGGTGGCGCCGGAGCCGTCTCGTCCACGGCCACGGCCCGGTCGTCCCTGGGTCCCGCGCTCCAGTCGGGATGCGGGATCGCCCGCCGTTTGCGGAGTTCCACCACCTCGGCGAGCAGCGCGGCTGAGGGCTGCTCCTGTTCCGTCTCGGACATGTCCCTGATCATTTCCGGGAGCGCGGCGCGTGGCGTGGTGGCGGGTGCGCGCTCCCTCCCACGGGTGGGGATTTTCCCCCGGCCGGGTGACGATGACCGGATGAGGCGACCGCCACCCTGCGCGGAGGTGTACGTCAGTTCGCCGCCGCGGGAAGGAACGCGGCGATCCCGGCCGCCACCTCGTGGGGGTCCCCGCTCGGCCGGACCGGATGCCGGGTGGTCAGCCGGGCCCACTCCTCCTCCACGGCATGCCAGTCGATCTCCCGCGGCGCGGACCGCGCCACCAGAGCCTCCTCCAGCGAGTCGAAGTAGAGCTGCCACCTGCGCGCGTACAACTCCGAGATCAGGCCGCTCCATTCGCGGTTCGCGTAGTCGTGCAGGAATCCGCCCTCGCTGGTGCCGCGCCGCCCCCACACGCTGAGGATGGAGCGGGCGTCGTACTCGTACCGGTCCTGCTCGGCCCGGTCGGTGCCCGCCGCGCGGGCCCGGTCGAGCCAGTGGCCGAGGAGGAGGTTCGGGTCGGAGCCGGTGACCGCGTCCAACCGTCGCTCCCCTTCCGCCCATTCGGCGACCAGTCGGCGGAAGAGCGCCAGGTCCTTGGCCTCGTAGGCCGCCTTGATCCTGGGCAGGAGCACCCGCGAGTGGTTGGCGAGGGCCTGGCGGGCGGTGTCCACCAGGTCGAAGCGGTAGGCGCTGGAGCCGCGCAGCGCCGGATCCACCTTGAGCAGGTGGTCCAGCGCCCGGCGCACCGAACCGGCCTGGTAGCGCATGGACTTGGGGCTCCAGTACGCCGCCCCGACCGCCGTGAGGCTCGGCCGGGCGGAGAACAGGCTGTCCTGCGACTCCGACCACAGGCCCGAGGAGGTGCTGTACGGCCCCTTGCGCAGCTCCTCCCAGGCCGCCGCGGCCTCGGCGTCGGGGCGGCCGTAGCGGCGCGCCGCGAAGTCGGCGAACCACCGGCGCTGGTCGATCGCCCCCGGCTCCCAGGCCAGGTCCGTGAAGAGGTCGAAGGCGGCCGGATTGGTCCCGGTGGCCTCCGGGAGGTAGGCGATACCGCTCAGGGCGCTGTTGCTCTTGGCCCGCCAGGGCCCGAACCGCTCCAGCCACACGGAGGTGTTGGCGCCGATGGTGGTGTGCCCGCCGAAGTTGTAGATCGTGCCCATCGCGTACGGGACTCCGCCCCAACGGGCCTCGCGGTCCAGCCGGTTGTAGCGGTCCGACAGCCCGTCCAGGATCAGCAGCCGGCTCTTGTCCACCCCGGCGAGGAGTTCCGCGCTCGGGTCGTCCTGCCAGCCCAGCACCGCCCACAGCGCGCCCGGATGTGCGGAGTGCAGGGCGGCCTGGATTGCGCCGGCCGCCGCCCCGACGTCGACGGAACCGGTCCGGCCGCCCTCGTGCAGCGGGCTCATCCGGTACATCGTGCTGTCCCCGAACACCGCCCGCTGCTCGGCGTAGTAGGCCGCCGCCAGCCTCCCGAACACCGGCGAGGACGGGTCCAGCCAGTCCGGGCGCTCGAAGCCCGCCCAGTCGCCCTGAGGCACGGTGGCCGCCCCCGGGTTGCGGGCGGCGAACTCCGGGGGCACGGTGCCGAAGTAGCCCGGCAGCACCGGGGTCATGCCGAGCCCGCGCAGCTGCTCGGCGATCCGCCCGCCCAGCTCGGCACGCTCCCGCATCAGCCGCTCGGAGACCGGGCCGCCGAAACCGCTCAGGTTCTGCAGCAGCCACCAGCTCTGGTGACCGGGAGCGGGGATCCACCCGCGCAGCTCCTCGGCGGAGTAGCCGAAGCCCTGGAGCGCCCGGTAGTACGGGTACTCGGCGCCGACCTGCACGAACATCTCGTTGATGCCGTGCAGGGCGAGCAGGTCGATCTGCCGCTGGTGCTCCTCGAAGGTGCGGTACGGGCCGGAGTACCCGTCGTCGGTGTCGTTCAGCGCGTACCGGTGCGGCACGAGCGCGCTGCGGGTCACGGGGGCGGGGACGCCCGGCAGGCGGGCGGGCAGCATGCCGATGCTGTCGCCGGGCCAGCCGATGTCGGCCCCGGCGACGTGCTGGAGGTACCAGCCGACGCCCGTGAGCAGGGTGGCTCCGGTGCTGCCGCGCACGGTGATCGCGCCGGGCGTTCCGGACACGGTGAAGGTGTCGGCGGCGGCCGCCGCGTCGGGCACCAGCGTGAACTGCCCGGCATGGCGCGGCAGCAGCCGCCCCAGCGCGGCTCGCGCCGGGGCGACGTCGAAGCCGGCCCGCGGCGCGTGCGTCCGTACGTCGGCCCGTACGGGCACCGCGGCCCCGGGGGCGGTGGCGGCGGGCGCCGCCCCCGCGCAGAGGAGGGCCAGCAGCGCGGCGGGCAGCGCGGCGAGCGCCACCGGCCGGGGCGTGGTCGTGGGGTGCGTCATCCGTTCGCCGTCAGACCGGGAGGGACCAGGCCTGGTCGACCCGGTGGTCGCCGCAGGGGGTCAGGCGCAGCCGCTCGGCCGGGGCGTCCGGGGTGGCCGCCGGGGCCGGGGCCGTCAGGCACTGTCCGCTCGCCTCCTCGACGAGGGCGCCGTCGCGCCGGTGCGCCCAGCTCTGGCCGGGCTGCCGCGCCGGGCCCGCCGCGCAGTCCGCCAGCTCCACCAGACCGCCCTCGCCCGCCGACAGGCATGCGCCGGCCAGCCGCAGGCTCGCGTCCCGGCCCAGGACCCACCGCTGGTCGGGGGCCCCGGTGCACGCCGCGAGCACGACCGCGCCGACACCGGTGGTGTTGGCCCCGTCGGCGCAGCGGACCCCGTCGCCGACGATCTGCCCGGTCGGCAGGGCCTGCGCGCAGCCGCGCGGGGTGAGCCGCCAGACCCCGGTGTCGTGGCCGGCCACCTTCCCGGTCAACGTCTCGGAGAGCTGCCGCCGTTCCCCGTTCCACAGGTTCGTCGCGTCGACCGTGCAGGAGGGCAGCCCGATCTCCTCCAGCGGCACCGCGATGTCCCGGGTGGCGGCCGAGCGGTTGAGGACGGCCACCGCGCGGTCGCCGTTCGCGAGGGGCCGTACGAGGATCTCGAAGGTGGCGTTCGAGGAGACCACCGCGCCCTGACGGCCCATGGGGTCCTGGTCCAGCTCGATCATCCGGGTGTTGCCGAGGGCCGCGAGCCCAGCCGGGGTCAGCTTCGAGACCTCGGAGGACAGGATGAAGGGGGACGCCATCATGGCCCAGAGGGCGACCTGGCTGCGGCTCTCGGCCGCGGTGAGCCCGGGGGCGCCCGCGATCAGGAAGTCGGGGTCGTTCCAGTTGCCGGGGCCCGCGTACCGGCCGAGCCACCGGTTGTAGCCGTAGTTGCCGAGCACCGAGCTCCACCGCGAGGTGCCGGGGGAGGCGGGCCGGTACACCTTGATGTCCTTGCCCTCGCGCCACAGCTGGCCCGTCTCGCCGACCCAGCCGAGGACCTTGTGCCAGTCGGAGCCGCCCCACTCGCCCTGCTGGAAGTAGGCGGGCGCGGAGGCCGACAGCACCATGTCCCGGCCGCTGGCGCGCAGGGCCGCGGCCACCGCGTTGTACGCGTCCCGGTAGGCCTGCTCCTTCGTCCTGCCCGCCGGCACCCACAGGTTGCAGCCGTCCATCTTGACGTAGTCCACCTTCCAGGAGGCGAACTGCCGGGCGTCCTGCGCGTAGTGGTCCTCGCCGCCGCCCTGCGGGGCGCCACTGCCGGGGTACTTCTCGCAGGTGAGGGAGCCGGCGTCCTCGTAGATGCCGAACTTCAGCCCCTTGGCGTGCAGGTAGTCGCCCAGCCAGGCCATGCCGTGCGGGAACTTCGCGGTGTCGACGACCAGCGCGCCCCGCGCGTCGCGGCTCCTGGTCATCCAGCAGTCGTCGACGGTGACCGTGTCGTAGCCCTTGGCGGCGAGGCCGGTGGATACGAGCGCGTCGGCGTTCGCGACGACCTTGGCCTCGTCGATGTCGCACATGTAGTGCGCCCAGTTGTTCCAGCCCATGGGCGGGGTGAGCGCGAGCGGGGTGTCCGAGGTCGCGGTGGGCTCGGCTCCCGCCGGGGCGGGGGAGAGTGCGAGGGCGAACAGGGCGGCCGCGGTCAGACAGGGGAGCGAGGCGCGCAGGCGGGGCGGCAGCGGCACGGAGTCTCCTTGGCGTGGGGGGCAGGAGGGGACGGTCGAGTGATCGAGTGCTGTCCTGCGCCCAGTGCAGCCAGGCGGCTACGCGCTGTCAACGTACGTCGTTGGTTATCCGTCAATGACCAGCAATATGGCCGTAGTCGATCGCACACGAGACCGGTGATACGTCGTATGTTACGAGGTATGTTACGGTGTATCTCATGCCGAGGAGATCAGCTGCCCTGGACCGCGCCACGCCCGAGGCCATCGCCGTCGCCGCCCTGCGCCTCATCGACGAGGAAGGGCCCGACCGGCTGAGCTTCCGCACCCTCGCCGAACGGCTCGGCGTCTCCCACGCCACCGTCCAGCGCCGCTGCACCGACCTCGCCGGCCTGCTGGACCTGTGCACAGAGCACCTGGCCGCGCAGCTCCCCGACATCCCCGCCGGCACGGACTGGGCGCGGGCGACCGAGCAGCGCTTCACCGCCCTCTACCGGCTGCTCACCGCGCATCCCGGGCTGCTGGTCCTGCGCGGCGGCCGGCCCTGGCTCGGGCGCAAGCTCCTCGCCCGGCTCGTCGAGCCCGCCCTCGCCGACAGCGTGGCCGCGGGGATGACCGTCGCCGAGGCGATGACCGTCTACCGCCGCATGTACCTGCTCACCCTGGGCAGCGCGGCCTTCGTGGACCACCGGGCTCCGGCCGCCGCCACCGCCGCCTCGCGGGCGGCCGTGGCCGCGCTGGATCCGGCCGAGTTCCCCGTGCTCTCCGGCGGGCTGGCCGACGTACTGCCACCGCTGACCGACCACGAGGTGTACTACGGCGCCCTGCGCCAGCTGATCGAAGCCGCCAGGCCGTCCGGGCCCACATCCTGACGAGGAGTCCGCTCATGGAAACGCAGCTCGACTACGCCGCCGTACGCGCCGCCGCCGACCGGATCGCGGGCACCGTGCGGCCCGTCGCCGTCGTCCCGGCGTCCGAGGGCGTCTGGTACGCCCTGGAGCACCTCCAGCACACCGGCTCCTTCAAGGCCCGCGGCGCCCGCAACTTCCTCGCCGCCCACCACGCGGCCGGCACCCTGCCCGCCGCCGGCGTCACCATCGCCTCCGGCGGCAACGCGGGGCTCGCCTGCGCCTGGGCGGCCCGCGCCCAGTCCGTACCCGCGACCGTGTTCCTGCCCGGCAACGCCCCCCGGGTGAAGGTGGACCGGCTGCGCGGCTACGGGGCCGAGGTGCGGCTCGTCGGCGACCGGTACGCCGAAGCGCTTGCCGCCTGCGAGGAGTTCGCCGCCGAGAGCGGGGCCCTGAGGAGCCACGCCTACGACCACCCGCTCATCGCGGCGGGCGCCGGCACCCTCCTCGACGAGATCCGGGCCGGCCTGCCCGGGCTGGACACCGTGGTCGTCGCCGTCGGCGGCGGCGGACTGTTCGCCGGGGTCGCCACGGCCGCCCGCGAGCACGGCGTACGGGTGATCGCGGCCGAGCCGGAGAACTGCCGGGCCCTGAACGCGGCCCTGGCGGCGGGCCGCCCGGTGGACGTCGCCGTGGACTCCGTGGCCTCCGACTCCCTCGGGGCACCCCGGGTCTCGGCGGACGCGGTCGCCGCCGCGCAGGAGGAGAACGTACGGTCCGTCCTCGTGCCCGACGAGGCGATCACGGCCGCCCGGCGCGCGCTCTGGGAGGAGCACCGGATCGTGGTCGAGGTCGGCGCCGCCACCGCGCCGGCCGCCCTGCGGGGCGCGCCGGAGCCGCTGGGGGAGCGGGTGGCCGTCATCCTGTGCGGGGCCAACACGGACCCCGGGGACCTCACGGCTCCCGGGGCCTGAGCTGCCCGCTCCCAGCCCCAGCCCCAGCCCCGGCCCTAGTCCTCGTCCTAGTCCTCGTCCACGGCCTCGCGGACGACCACCACGCTACTGGCGGAGTACTGCACGACCTGCTGGCTCACGGACCCCAACAGCGCGCCCTTGAAACCGCCGTACCCGCGGGTGCCGACCACCGTCAGGTCCGCCTCCTTCGACGCGTCGACCAGCACCTGGGCCGCGGTGCCCTGTTCGACGCGCCGGAACACCGGCACGCCGGGCGAGGTGCCGACCGCCGCCGCGACGGTGTCCGCCAGCTTGCGCCGGGCCGCCTCCTCAGCCGTGACCCCGTCGCTCTCGGCGGCCCGGTCGGCGCCCGCACCGATGGCGAAGGGGTTGGTGTTCCACTCCCAGGCCATGACGGCGTGCACCCGGCCGCCCATCATCCTGGCCTGCTCGACCCCCCAGCGCAGGGCCTCCTTGGAATGGTTCGAGCCGTCCACGCCGACGACGATCAGAGGCTCGATGGTGTGCTGCTCACTCACGGTGGGTTCCTCTCGTTTCGCCCGAATAGTCGATGTCCTCCATGTATACCCGGCAGAGGGGGTCCGACCTCGAACGACGATCGTCGCGGCAGCCGACGACTTTGGAGGACAGCCCCGGCACCCCGCCCTTTGCGAGGGTCGCAGTGTCCGGGCGACCGCCCCGGACGCGAACGATACGGAGGAACGGGCGTGGCGCAGCGCAAGGGTTGTCTGATCGGCTGCGGGGTGGCCCTGGTGCTGGGCGTGGGGCTGTTGGTGCTCCTGGTTTTCGGCATGGGCAAGGTCCTCGACATGGCCGACAAGACCCTGGTCGACCCCAAGGTCTACGAGGCCGTGAAAACGGGCGACGTCGAGAGCGAGGTCCGCGCCAAGCTCCCCTCGGGCGACACCTTCGTCAAGGGCGCCCTCAAGGAAGGCGGCCCGGCCGAGCCCGAGGGCGGCGTCTGCTCCTGGTACCTCTCCAGTGGTGACACGAAGAACGGCAACGAGACAGTGTTCCGCTTCTGCTTCAAGGACGGAAAGCTCGCGGAGAAGGCCGAGTACCCCATGCGGTAGCCCGGGATAAACCGCATTAGTGCGAGGCGTCGCGAACCGTCGACAAGAAGTCAAACCGCTGGCTTCGGGCAGGGTCGTTATGGAATCGAGATCGCCCTCGACTTCCTTTGCGCTAAAGCGCATTAGTGCAGGTCGGAGGAGGCAGCAAGGTGGGTTCGGAGGGTACCCGCGCCCCTCTCCGGGGATTCGGAACCTGCCTATCGCCGGCCAGTGGGGGCTCTGCCTCATTGACGGGGTCTTCCTTTCGGACGACCGTGGGCACCGCTCCCGGCGATGAGGCCGGGCTTCTGCGGAGGCGGCGACGATGACGCGTACGAACCCGACCCGGATCGCGGTGGCCACGCTGGTGGCCGGGGCCCTCTTATCGGCCGCCGGTTGTGGCATGAGCGGCGGGTCCGGGGGTGGGAAGGAGGGGGAGAGAACGGGCAGGGTGGCGGGTGAGATCCGCTTTCGAACCCTCCAGTTGAAGCCCGCCTTCACGGCCTACGTGCAGGGCGTGATCGACGCCTTCGAGGAGAAGTACCCCGAGGTCGAGGTCAAGTGGGAGGACGTGCCCGGCGACGGCTACAACGAGAAGCTCGTCGCGGACGCCCAGGCCGGCGCCCTGCCGGACGTGGTCAACCTGTCCACCGACTCCTTCCAGCTCCTCGGCGACCGCGGCATGCTCGCCGACGTCGCCACACTCGACGGCGATTCCGCCAAGGAGTACGTGCCCGGCGCCTGGGAGCAGTTCAAGCTCCCCGGCAAGGGCGACGGCGTGTACGCGTACCCCTGGTACGTGACCCCGGAGATCCTCACGTACAACCGGGAGCTCTTCGAGAAGGCGGGCCTGGACCCGGCCAAGCCGCCGACCAGCGTGGAGCAGTTCTTCGACTACGCCGAGCAGATCGCCGCCAGGTCCGGCGGCCGGTACTCCGCCTTCATGGCCGACCCCAAGGGCCGACTGCCCGGGGACTGGCAGAAGATGGGCGTCCCGATACTCAACGCGCAGCAGGATCGGTTCACCTTCGACACCGACCAGGCCGTCGCGTGGGTGGAGCGGATGAAGGACCTGTACGCCAAGGGCGCGATGCCCAAGGAGTCCCTGCTCAAGTCGGACGACATCAACCAGCTCTACGGCAACGGAAGGATCGTCTTCGGCCCCGGCTCCCCGGGCTTCGTCAAGGACATCAAGCAGAACGCCCCGCAGGTCTACGCGAACACCCACGTCGCGGGCGCCGTCACCGGCAAGCTCGGCCACATCGGCATCTACGCCCAGTCCCTCGGCATCAGGAGGGACACCAAACATCTCGACGCGGCGGCCGAGTTCGCCAAATGGGTCACCAACGGCCCCAACCAGGTGGAGTTTTCCAAGAAGGCGACCATCTACCCCTCCAACGCCCAGGGCCTCGCCGACCCGCGCTTCGCGGACAGGGGCGACGGCAAGGACGCGGAGACCCTCGCCCGCGCCATCGGCGCCGAGCAGCTGAAGACCGCCGCACTCGACGCCAACACCCCCGTCCAGTGGACCAACCAGGTCGGCGACGCCGTCGTACGGGAGGTGCAGAAGGCGATCAAGGGCGAGCAGGACGCCCGTACGGCGGTGAGGAAGGCCCAGGAGGAGGCCGACAAGCTGCTCGCGGGCGCGGTCAAGAAGTGACGGCTGCCACCCACCGGGCCAGGAAGGACCACCGGGCCAGGAAGGACCGGCAGGCGATGGAGACCGGGACGGGGCTGCGCCATCGGGCGTGGTGGACCCCCTACCTCTTCCTCGCCCCCGGCCTGGTCATGGTGGTGCTGTTCGGCCTCTGGCCGTTCGTCAACACCGTCATCCTCTCCTTCACCAGCGCCCAGGTCCTGCGCGGCGGCGCCTTCGTCGGCTTCGACAATTACAGCCGCGCCTTCGCCGATCCCGACTTCTGGGTAGCGACCGGCAACAGCGTGCTCTACCTCGTGGTCGTCGTCCCCTGCCTGGTCCTCCTGCCGCTCGCGCTCGCGGTCCTCGTCCAGGCCAAGATCCCCGGCATCGGCTTCTTCCGCTCCGCCTTCTACACCCCGGTGATCGCCTCCGCGGTGGTCGTCGGCCTGATCTGGCAGTGGGTGCTGCGCAGCGACGGCCTCGTGAACACGCTGTTCCGGAAGCTGAGCATCATCTCCGAGCCGATCCCGTTCCTGACCGACAGCACGATGCTGCTGGTCTCCGCGATGATCGTGACCGTGTGGAAGGGCCTCGGCTACTACATGGTCTTCTACCTCGCCGCGCTCGGGAACGTCCCCACCTCCCTCTACGAGGCGGCCGCCATCGACGGCGCCGGCCCCGTGCGCCGCTTCTTCAGCGTCACCGTCCCCCAGGTGAAGCCGATGATGCTGCTGGTCGGCACGCTCTCCGCGATCTCCGCCCTCCGGGTCTTCACGGAGATCTACATCCTGGGCGGCGAGGGCGGCGGCCCCGGCGGCGGCGCGCGGACCCTGCCCTTCCTCATCCGGCAGGTCGGCCTCGGCTTCTCCGGCGAGACCGGCTACGCCTCCGCCATCTCCATCCTGCTGTTCCTCCTGACGCTGGTCTTCAGCCTGCTGGGCCGCCGTCTGTCGAAGGGTGACGAGAGTTGAGCCGCCGCCGCTGGATCGGCCTGGCAGGCCGGTACACCACGCTGGTCCTGATGCTCGTCGTCATGCTGGGCCCGATCGTCTGGCAGTTCCTGACCTCGCTCCGCGGCCGCACCGAGAACGTGTACGACGGCGTGCTGCCCTCGCAGCCCACCCTCGACAACTACGTCCGGGTCGCCGAATCGTTCCCGCTGCTCCAGTACGTGGGCAACACCCTGATCGTCGCCGCCCTCGCCGTCACCTCGAACACGCTGTTCGCGGCCATGGGCGGGTACGCCCTCTCCCGCGCGGGTTGGAAGGGCCGCAAGAGCGTCTTCACCGTGCTCGTGGCGAGCCTGATGTTCCCCTTCGAGTCGGTGATGATCTCGATGTTCCTCACGGTCCGCGAGCTGGGCCTGGTCGACAGCCTCATCGGCGTCTGGCTCCCCGGCGCGGTCTCCGTCCTCAACATCATGATCATGCGGGCGGCCTTCCTCGCCGTCCCCCGGGAAGTGGAGGAGGCCGCGGTGCTCGACGGCGCGGGCGAATGGGCCCGCTTCACCCGGGTCTTCCTCCCCGCCGCCAAAGGCGCCCTCGCCGTCGTCTGCATCACCAGCTTCATGGGCGCCTGGGACGACTTCCTCTGGCCCCTGCTGGTCCTGACCAACAGTGACCACTACACCCTCCAGCTCGGCCTGAAGACCCTGGCCGGTGCCACCACCGTCAACGACCAGCGGCTCATCGCCGCCGGAGCGATGGCCGCCCTCATCCCGATGATGCTCCTCTTCTTCGCCCTCCAGCGTTTCTTCTTCAAGGGCGTGGGCGAAGGAGCCGTCAAGACCTGAGCCCGCGACCGCGTACGCCGCCCCCCGCACCCCGCACGCCACGACACCCCCTTCTCCTGGAGCAGCCGTCATGCATGACGACCGCAGCATCACCGAACACCGCCTCCGCCGGGTCCTCAAGGAGCGCATCAAGCCCGCCGTCCACACCCACCCGGTCCCGCTGACCGTCGAGCGCTGGGAGGTCCCGGGCGAGCCCGTACCCGCCGCCGAAGGCCTCGCGGCGACGTACGGGCCCTGCGCGATCGGCGACATGTGGGGCCCGGCCTGGGGCACCACCTGGTTCAAGGTGACCGGCACCGTCCCGGCCGCGTGGGCCGGCCGTACCGTCGAGGCCGTCCTCGACCTCGGCTTCGACCGGATGATGCCCGGCTTCCAGTGCGAGGGCCTGGTCCACCGCGCCGACGGCGGCGAGATCAAGGCGCTCAACCCGTACAACGACTGGGTGCGCGTCGCCGACCGCGCCGAGGGCGGCGAGCGGATCGAGTGGTACGTCGAGGCCGCCTCCAACCCGGTGCTGGTCGACCACTCGGCCACGTACGAGGGCGACCGGCTGACCAGCGGCGACCAGCCGCTCTACCGGCTCGCCCGGATGGACCTCACCGTCTTCGAGACCGAGGTGTGGGAGCTCGTCCAGGACCTGGAGGTGCTCTACGACCTGATGACCCAGCTCGGCACGGGCGACGCGCGGCGGTACGGGATCCTGCGCGCCCTCGACGCCGCACTGGACGCGGTGGACCTCGGCGACGTGCCCGGCACCGCGGCCGCCGCCCGCGCCGAGCTGGCCGGGGTGCTCGCCGCCCCCGCCCACGCCTCCGCGCACCGGATCAGCGCGGTCGGCCACGCGCACATCGACTCGGCGTGGCTGTGGCCGCTGCGCGAGACGGTGCGCAAGGTCTCCCGCACCGCGTCCAACATGGTCCACCTGATGGACGAACACCCCGAGTTCGTCTTCGCCATGTCGCAGGCGCAGCAGCTCGACTGGATCAAGACCCACCGGCCCGAGCTCTTCGAGCGGGTCAAGAAGAAGATCGCGGACGGGCAGTTCGTGCCGGTCGGCGGGATGTGGGTGGAGTCCGACACCAACATGGTCGGCGGCGAGGCCATGGCCCGCCAGTTCCTCTACGGCAAGAAGTTCCTCCTCGACGAGTTCGGCATCGAGACCCACAACGTGTGGCTCCCCGACTCCTTCGGCTACACGGCCGCGATGCCGCAGATCGTGAAGCTCTCCGGCGCCCGGTGGTTCCTGACCCAGAAGATCTCCTGGTCCCAGGTCAACAAGTTCCCCCACCACACCTTCTGGTGGGAGGGCATCGACGGGACCCGCGTCTTCACGCACTTCCCGCCCGTCGACACCTACAACTCCGATCTGGGCGGCGCCCAGCTGGCGCACGCCGCCCGCAACTACCAGGAGAAGGGCAGGGGTTCGCGCTCGCTCGTCCCCTTCGGCTGGGGGGACGGCGGCGGCGGCCCCACGCGCGAGCAGCTCGCCCGCGCCAGGCGCCAGCGGAACCTCGAAGGCTCCCCGCGGGTCGAGATCGAGCGGCCCGACGCCTTCTTCGAGAAGGCACACGCCGAGTACGAGGACGCGCCCGTCTGGGCCGGCGAGCTCTACCTGGAGCTGCACCGCGGCACCTACACCTCCCAGGCCAAGACCAAGCAGGGCAACCGGCGCAGCGAATCACTGCTGCGCGAGGCCGAGTTGTGGGCGGCGACGGCCGCCGTCCGCGTCCCGGGCTTCGGGTACCCGTACGAGGACCTGGAACGCGTCTGGAAGACGGTGCTGCTGCACCAGTTCCACGACATCCTCCCGGGATCCTCAATCGCCTGGGTGCACCGCGAGGCGCGCGCGACGTACGCGTCCGTCCGCGAGGAGCTCCAGGGGATCACCCTCGCCGCGCAGCAGGCCCTGGCGGGGCGGGGCGAGGAGGAGCTGGTGTTCAACTGCGCCCCGCACGCCCGCCGCGGCATCCCGGCCGGCGGCGCGGGCCGACCGGCCGCGGAGGCCGGGGGGCAGCCGGTCACGGTGGAGGAGCGGCACGGCGGCGGGCACGTCCTGGCCAACGGCCGGCTGCTGGTGGAGATGGACGGCCGCGGCCTGATCGTCTCCGCCTACGACCTGGAGGCGGGCCGGGAGTCGCTCGCCCCGGGCGCCGCGGCCAACCTGCTCCAGATCCATCCCGACTTCCCCAACATGTGGGACGCGTGGGACATCGACGAGTTCTACCGCCACAAGGTCACCGATCTCGTCGGCGTGGACACCCTGGAGGTCACCGAGAGCGGGGGGTCGTCCGGCACGGTGACGGTGACCCGCTCCTTCGGCTCGTCCTCGGTGGTCCAGTCGGTCACGCTGCGCGCCGGGGCCAGGACGGTGGACATCGTCACGGACGTGGACTGGCACGAGACGGAGAAGTTCCTCAAGGCCGCCTTCCCGCTGGACGTGAAGGCCGAACGCACCGCGTCCGAGACCCAGTTCGGGCACGTCTACCGGGCCACCCACACCAACACCTCCTGGGAGGCGGCCAAGTTCGAGATCTGCGCCCACCGCTGGATCCACGCGGAGGAGCCGGGCTGGGGCGTCGCGGTGCTCAACGACTCCACCTACGGGCACGACGTGACCCGCGCCATGCGGCCCGACGGCGGCCAGACCACCACGGTCCGCCTCTCCCTCCTGCGGGCCCCGCGCTACCCGGACCCGGAGACCGACCAGGGCCGCCACACCCTGCGGTTCTCGCTCGCGCCGGGCGCGACCATCGGCGACGCGGTCCGCGAGGGCCACGCCCTGAACCTGCCGGAGCGGGCGCTGCACGGCGCGGGCCCGGTGAACCCGCTGCTCTCCGTCGACAACGACGCGGTGGTCGTCGAGGCCGTCAAACTCGCCGAGGACCGCAGCGGCGACGTGATCGTCCGCCTCTACGAGTCCCGCGGCGGCCGCGCGACGGCCACCCTCGCACCGTCCTTCCCGATCGCGGCGGCGGACGAGAGCGACCTCCTCGAACGCCCCCTGCCGGCCTCGGCGGTGGGAGCCCCCACGGCGAACGGCACGATCCCCCTGACCCTGCGCCCGTTCCAGATCCTGACGATCCGGCTGCGCCGCGGCTGACATCCACCCGATACGGGGGTGCCCCCGACCGAGCCGGTCGGGGGCACCTGGCTCCGTACGGCTCAGGACGGATTCAACTTGATGGCGAAGCCGTTGAAGATGGACCAGACGTCGACCCAGCCGAGACCCGTGCTGCACTCCTGGGAGGCGTTGCACCCCCAGCCGTAGCTGACGATGCCGTTCAGCTGACGCGAGTTCTGGTCGTTGATGTAGATCACCGGGCCGCCGCTGTCGCCGCCTCGGCCCACGATGCCTCCGTAGTGGGGTACGCCGTAACTCCCCCACACGTCGGTGCCGTTGACGTTCCACTTCGCGTTGCCCGCGTACACCGTGCGGATGTTGCAGACCACCTTGGAGTTGTACCCCAGCTGGCAGGTGAAGTCGTTCACGGCGACGTTGCGCACGCCGTTGAGGTAGCGGGTGTAGCCGTTCGCGTCCAGGCCGTCCCACGTATAGCGGTTCGTGGCGGCTTCGATGAAGAGCGAGTCGATCTCGGGCTTCTTGAACTTGACCTGGCCGATGTAGTTGCCGCCGGCCGTCCAGACGTTGTCGTTGACGTTGTAGCAGTGACCGGCCGTGACCAGCCACTGGCGGCCGTCCCAGGTGCTGATGGCCGGGATCCCGCTGGTGCAGTTCGACTGGCTGCCGTGGGCGGGCCCGAGGGCGGCTCCCGCGTAGAACGGCGAGGTGTCGTTCCAGCGGTTCAGCGGCCGGGACGGCGGTGCCTGCTTGACGCGGACGGGCGTGGCCGAGGAGCCCGTGCGCTGCTGCGCGACGGCCGGTGAGGCCAAGTAGGCCTCGGCGGCCCGCGGATCGTCCACGGAGAGTTCGATGACGCTGCCGTCGGCGGAACTGCCGGCGAGCGAGACGGTGAAGGGCAGGTCGGAGCGTCCGGTGATCCCGGAGATCTCCTTCATGAGGTCCTGGCGGGATTTCTTCGCCTGCACCACGTGGATCAGCCGGTCGTTCACCTTTCGGTTGGTCTGCCGCACCGCGGCGAGGAAGGCCCGGCTTTCGCGCAGATCCGTCAGGTAGACGTTGACGGAGCGGTAGTCGGAGGCCATCTCCACCTGGGTGTAGACGTCGGCCCGCGGGCCCAGGCCCACCTGGGCCGCGGCATCGGCGGCGGCCCTCAGCGGCTCGAGCACCTCGGCCTGCCGTTCCGGGCTCATCGCGGCGACCGCGTCCGCGGAGAGCGGGGCCGGAGGCTGCGCCTGCGCCGAGAAGCCGGCCAGCGGCAGGATGGCCAGTGCCCCGGCAACGGCAAGGGCGCGCCGTAGCGCCTTGTTCATGGGTCCCCCCTCACGGACCTCACCGGCGTGAGGTCCCAGCGCCCTGTGACGCTAGAGAGGGGGGCAGGGGCCGACAAGGTCGGAATGCGGCCATCTGCGCGCCTCGGGGCGGGGGGCGTGAACTCCGCCACAGCGTGGGGCGGGCCTGGCCCCGGGGGGCATGGAATTCCGGGGCCCGCTGCCCTCACCCCGGTTGTGCACTTAGTTGCATAACCGGGGTGAGGCCGCTAGAACAGGTCCATCACCCCCGCGCGAGGAGGCGCCCCCATGACTGCCCAGAGCCGGTACCCGCACCTGCTGAGCCCCCTGGACCTCGGTTTCACCACCCTGCCGAACCGCGTGATCATGGGCTCGATGCACACCGGCCTCGAAGAGCACGAGGGCGGCTTCGAGCGCCTCGCCGCCTTCTACGCCGAGCGCGCCCGCGGTGGCGCCGGGCTCATCGTCACCGGCGGCATCGCCCCCAACGACGCCGGGCGCCCCGTCGAGGGCGGCTCCCGCCTCACCACCGAGGACGAGGCCGCCGAGCACCGGGTGATCACCGACGCGGTGCACGCCGAGGGCGGGAAGATCGCGATGCAGATCCTCCACTTCGGCCGCTACGCCTACCACAAGGACCTGGTCGCCCCCAGCGCGATCCAGGCCCCCATCAGCCCCTTCGTCCCGAACGAGCTCACCGACATCGAGGTCGAGCGCACCGTCGAGGACTTCGTACGGGCCGCCCGCCTGGCCAAGTCGGCCGGCTACGACGGCGTCGAGATCATGGGCTCCGAGGGCTACCTGATCAACGAGTTCATCGCCGCCGCCACCAACAAGCGCACCGACCGCTGGGGCGGTGCGTACGAGAACCGGGTCCGCTTCCCGCTGGAGATCGTCCGCCGCACCCGCGCGGCCGTCGGCGAGGACTTCATCCTCATATACCGCCTCTCCATGCTCGACCTGATCCCCGGCGGCTCCACCCTCGACGAGGTCGTCCACCTCGCCAAGGAGATCGAGGCGGCCGGCGCGACCATCATCAACACCGGCATCGGCTGGCACGAGGCCCGCATCCCCACCATCGCCACCTCCGTCCCGCGCGGCGCCTACACCTGGGTCACCAAGCGGCTGATGGGCGCGGTGAGCGTCCCCCTCGTCACCAGCAACCGGATCAACACCCCGGAGATCGCCGAGGAACTCCTCGCCGACGGGCGCGCCGACCTGGTGTCGCTGGCACGGCCCTTCCTCGCCGACGCCGACTTCGTCGCCAAGGCGGCCGCCGGCCGCTCCGAGACCATCAACACCTGCATCGGCTGCAACCAGGCCTGCCTCGACCACACCTTCAGCGGCAAGATCACCAGCTGCCTGGTCAACCCGCGCGCCTGCCACGAGACCGAACTCGTACTCTCTCCCACCCGGTTGAAGAAGCGCGTCGCCGTCGTCGGCGCCGGCCCGGCCGGCCTCGCCTGCGCCGTATCCGCCGCCGGCCGCGGCCACGCCGTCACCCTCTTCGAGGCCTCCGGCCACATCGGCGGCCAGCTCGACATCGCCCGCCGCATCCCGGGCAAGGAGGAGTTCGAGGAGACCATCCGGTACTACGGCACCCAGCTGGCCGCCCACGACATCGACGTCCGCCTGAACACCCGCGCGGACGTGGAGACCCTGCGCGGCTACGACGAGGTCGTCGTCGCCACCGGAGTCACCCCCCGCACCCCCGACATCGAGGGCGTGGACCACCCCAAGGTCGTCAGCTACCTCGACGTGCTGCGCGACGGCGCCCCCGTCGGCGAGCGCGTCGCCGTCGTCGGCGCCGGCGGCATCGGCTTCGACGTCGCCGAATACCTCACCGACAGCGGCGAGGGCGCCTCCCAGGACCCCGCCGTCTACTTCCGCCACTGGGGCGTCGACACCGAGTACGCCGGCCCCGGCGGGCTCGCCCGGCCCGAGCGCCCCGCCCCGCCGCGCCAGGTGCACCTGCTCCAGCGCAAGACCACCAAGGTCGGCGCCGGCCTCGGTACCACCACCGGCTGGATCCACCGAGCGGAGCTCAAGCACCGCGGGGTCGTCTCCGTCGCGGGGGCCACGTACGACCGCATCGACGACGAGGGCCTGCACATCACCGTCGGCGACGAGCAGCGCCTCGTACCCGCCGACACCGTGGTCCTGTGCACCGGCCAGGAGCCGCGCCGCGACCTGTACGAGGCGCTGCGCGCGGCGGGCATCGAGGCCCACCTCATCGGCGGCGCCGACGTCGCCGCCGAGCTCGACGCCAAGCGGGCCATCCGGCAGGGAACCGAGCTGGCCGCAACGCTCTGACACCGGTGCGCCGAAGGGGATTGTGGCGGCCTTGCCGGGCCGCCACAATCGCCCGGTGACGTTCTCATCCGCAGAAGCAGACAAGATCCTCGCCGACAACTTCGCCCCCTGGGTGCTCGACCTCGGCCTGTCCGTCCAGGAGGCCGGCGACCGGCACGCCGTCCTGCGCCTGCCCTGGTCGGACACCCTGGCCCGGGACGGCGGCGGCCTCTCCGGCCAGGCCCTGATGGCGGCCGCCGACACCGCCACCGTCATCGCGATCTCCGCCGCGCGCGGGGCGTACGGCCCGATGACCACCGTCCAGCAGTCGACGAGCTTCCAGCGGCCGGTGATCGGCGCGGACGTGCTGATCCACGTACGGATCACCAAGCTCGGCAAGCGGATGGCCTTCGCCGACGTCACGATGACCCCCGAGGGCGCCGAGGAGCCGTCCGCGACGGCCTCCACCGTGTACGCCCTGCTCGGCTGAGCCTCAGCCCGAAGCCGACCGCCGCGCGGCCGGCAGCCGCACCACCAGCCGGGCCCCGCGCGGGGAGTCCTCGGCGGTGAGGCTGCCGCCGTGGTGGGCGGTCACGTCGCGGGCTATGGCGAGACCCAGGCCGGCCCCGCCGTGGTCGCGGCTGCGGGCGTCGTCGAGGCGGGTGAAGCGCTCGAAGACCCGCTCCCGGTCGCCGGGCGGGATGCCGGGGCCGTCGTCGACCACCTCCAGTACGGCGGTCCGCGCGTCCGGCCCGCCGGTGGCGCGCAGGACGACGTCCACCCGCCCGCCGGCGAACCGCTGGGCGTTGTCGAGCAGGTTCGTGACCACCCGGGCCAGCCACAGCTCGCTGCCCTCCACCTCGATGCCGGGTTCCAGCGCGGTGCGTACGGGAACGCGGTCCCCCAGGCGCGCCTCCACGACGTCGCGGACCACGGTCCCCAGGTCCAGCCGGACCGCCGCCACCGGCTGGGCGGCGTCGATGCGGGCGAGCAGCAGCAGGTCGGAGGAGAGCTGCTGCAGCCGTTCGATGTCCTGGAGCGCGCCGCCGATCAGCTCCGGCCACAGCTCCGGGTCCCGGACGGCCAGGGCCACCTCCAGCTGGGTGCGCAGCACCGTGATGGGGCTGCGCAGTTCGTGGGAGGCGTCCGCGATGAATTGACGCTGGCGGGTCCCGGCGGACTCCAGCCGGTCCAGGGTGGTGTTCATCGTCTGAGCCAGGCGCGCGACCTCGTCCCGCGTGGGCGGTACGGGCACCCGCCGGTGCAGGTCCCGGTCGCTGATCTCGGCGACCTCGGCGCGGATCGCCTCGACGGGCCCGAGCGCCCGGCCGGTGACCCGCCAGGTCACGAGAGCGACGGTGGCGAGGAGCAAGGGGCCGCCGACGGCCAGGGCGGCGGCGGTGGTGTCGTCGGCCGCGTCCACGTCGCGCAGCGAGGTCCCCACGAAGACGGTGACCATGCCCTGCGGGGTCTCCGTGGTGACCTGGACGACCCGCTGGCGGTGCTCGCCGCCGAGCGGGCGGAGCCGCCAGGTGTGGAAGACCGTACCGGGGCGCAGGGGTTTGACGGGGGCGAGCGAGAGTTCACCGGCCAGGTTGGGGGAGGCGCGCAGCACCCGGCCGCGTGCGTTCACCACCTGGACGAACTCGATCCCGTGCAGGGGCGGCCGCATCGCGTCGAGGTCTCCGGAGGCCGCGAGCCGGGCGACGACGTCGGCCTGCCGTACCGCGTCGCGCTCGGCGTTGCGGAGCAGATTGGCCTCCAGCAGCCCGAGGAGGGCGAACGAGGCCAGGGCCAGGGCCGCGGCGACCACCACGACGGCGCCCACGGTGGCCCGGGCGCGGACGGTCACGGGCCGCAGGCGACGCAGCGGCGACCGGAGGAGGAGGCGCCGCAGGTGTCGGAGTGCGGGCTCAGCCACCGTCGACCGCCAGCCGGTAGCCGGCGCCGCGTACGGTCTCCAGGGCCGCGCGGCCGAACGGCGCGTCGATCTTGCGGCGTACGGCGCTGATGTGGACCTCGACCACGTTGGGATCGCCGGCGAAGGCGATGTCCCACACCTGTTCCAGGATCTCCCGTTTGGGCACGACCTCGCCGGGGCGCCGGGCCAGGTACTCCAGGACCGCGAACTCGCGGGCCGTCAGCCGTATGTCGGTGTCGCCGCGGGAACACGCGTGCCGGGCCGGGTCCAGTACGAGGTCGCCGAACCGCATGGTCTGCGGGCCGCGGCGGCGCGTACGCCGGGCCAGCGCGCGCAGCCGGGCGACCAGGACGAGGTAGGAGAAGGGCTTGGAGAGGAAGTCGTCGGCGCCGGTGTCCAGGGCCTCCGCCTCGTCGTACTCGCCGTCCTTCGCCGTGAGCATCAGGATCCCCGACTCGTTGCCGGCGGCGCGGAGCCGGGCGCAGACCCGGTAGCCGTTCAGGCCGGGCAGCATGATGTCGAGCACGATCAGGTCGTAGTCGTGCTCGGTGGCCATCCACAGCCCCTGCGGCCCGTCGTGGGCCACGTCCACCGAGAACCCCTCCGATTGGAGCCCCCGCTGCAGGGCCACGGCCAGCCGCCGTTCGTCCTCCACCACCAGTACGCGCATGCCGACCAGGGTCTCAGGCCCCGCCCGCGCCCGGCTGAAGAGGTCTTCAGGTGGCTTCAGGTGGGCTTCAGGATCGGCTCGGCATGCTCGGCAACGAGCCGGGTGACGTGCCTGGTTGTGTATGAGGAGTCCCGGTATGTCTGAGTCATTCCCGCCGCCCGAGCAGCCCGAGAACGCTCCGGAGGCCGGCGCGCGCACGCGCGTGAACCCGATGCGCCTGGTACCCCGGCGCAAGGGGGCCCGCTGGGCGGCGCTGGGCGCGGCCGTGGTGATCGCCGGCGGTGCGGCGGTGGCCGTCGCGGTGGCGGTGGACGGGCGCCACGACGCGAGGGTGGTCGGGGGTCCCGGCTTCGCCTGGGCCGATGGCGGGAAGAGGGGACCCGGCGGCGAGCGCGGTGCCCACAAGGCGGGTGACCGCGAGGCGCTCAAGGACCTGAAGGCCTGGCGGGAGGCGAGGGGGCCGGCCTCGAAGCCCCACGGCGCTGCGGGCGGCCCCGGAGGCCCGGCGAAGTCGGCACCCGCGCCCCTGCCGTCGCTGGCCGTCGGCCAGGCCGCCGAGAAGGCGGCCGCGGCGGTGGAGGGCGGCAAGGTCGAGAGCATCCGGGTGGTCGGCCAGGAGGGCGGCGGCAGCGCCTGGCTGGCCGTGGTGATCGGACCGGACGGGGTCCGCCACAAGGTGACGGTGTCCGGCTCGGACGGCACCATCACCGGCAACACCCCCGCCGCCGCCCGCCGGTAGCACCCACGGGCCGGCTCCCGAAAACGCGAGTGACAGGACGGGATCCGTCGCCTACCGTCCCGGTGTCGACGCCCCGTCCACACCGTGAGAGGGAGCCGGACCATCACATCGCACCCCGCACCCGACGGTTTGCCCGGCCCGCTCCGGCGCAACAAGGACTTCACCGTCTTCTGGCTCGGCCAGGCGCTGTCCGTCCTCGGCGGCTCCATCTCGCTGCTGGCGCTTCCACTGCTGGTCATGCAGGCCACCGGGTCCCTCGTGCAGATGGGCATCCTCACCGTCGTCTCCGGGGCCACCGGCATCGGCACGGGGATGTTCGCGGGCTACGTGGTGGACCGGGTGGACCGCCGCCGGCTCATGATCGTCTGCGATCTGACGCGGGCGGTGCTGCTGGGCGCGGTGCCGTTCCTCTGGTGGGCCGGCGGGCCGCGGATCTGGCTGCTGTACGTGCTCACCGCGCTGACCGCCCTGAGGACGCTGTTCGACGTGGCGTACGTGACGGCCGTACCCAACCTGGTGCGCACCGAGGACCTCACCGCCGCCAACGGGCGGCTGATGGGTACCTTCGCCCTCGGGACCCTGCTCGGGCCGGCGGCGGCCGGGCTGCTCGCGGCCTCGGTGGGCCCGACCTGGGCGGGGGCCTGGACGGGGCCACCTTCCTGGTCTCCGCCGTCAGCCTGGGGTGGGTGCGCTTCACCCGGCCCGCCGGCGCCCCCGCCGACCGGGCGGGGGCGCCGGGCGGGGCGGGGATGTTCCGCGAGGTGTTCGTCGTCGGGTTCCGCTTCCTGTGGGCCCATCCGCTGCTGCGGCCGCTGACGGTCCTGCTCACCCTGCTGACCTTCGTCACCATGGGCGCCACCGACCTGCTGATCTTCCGGATCGGCCGCGAACTCCACCGGGACGCCGCCACGCTCGGCTACGTGATCGCCTTCAGCGGGATCGGCGCCATCACCGCGGCCGCCGCCGCGGGGGCGCTGCGCCGGGTCTTCGGCTTCGGGACCTGCTGGCTGGCCTCGGTCGCGATGATCGGCGCCGGGATCACGGTGACCGGCGTCAGCGACAGCGTGCCGCTGATCGCCGTGCTGGCCGCCGTGTTCATGTTCGGGATGACCCTGGCCGGGGTCAGCTCCATGACCTTGCGCCAGCAGGTCACCCCGACCACCTCCTGGGCCGGGTCACCTCCGCCTTCTGGGCGGTGCACAACGCCTCGGGCCCGGTGGGCGTGGCCGTGCTCACGGTGCTCGCCCAGCGTCACGGGGTTCCGGCCATCAGCCTGGCCTGCGGGGCGTTCTGCCTGCTGATCCTCGGCGCCGGCCTGCTCACCCCGCTGCGCGGCGGCCGCGGTGGAGCCCGTACCGGCAAGAGTTCTGTACCTACTGGTATGTACACTGCAGGCATGAGCACGTCCGAACGCCTCATCGAGAGCACCCGCGCACTGCTGTGGGAACGCGGCTACGTCGCCACCAGCCCGAAGGCCATCCAGCAGCGAGCCGGAGTCGGCCAGGGGAGCATGTACCACCACTTCGCCGGCAAGCCGGAGCTGGCGCTCGCCGCGATCGACCGTACGGCCGCGGAGCTGCGCGCCACGGCCGAGGCGCAGTTCGCCGCGCCCGGTACGGCGCCCGAGCGGATCACCGCGTACCTGCGGCGCGAACGCGAGGTGCTCAAGGGCTGCCCCGTCGGCCGGCTCACCCAGGACCCCGACGTCATGGCGGACCCCGCCCTGCGCCGCCCGGTCGAGGAGACCTTCACGTGGCTGCGCGAGCGGATCTCCGGAGTGCTGGCCGAGGGACTGGACCGCGGCGAACTGGCCGCCGGACTCGACCCGGACGCCACCGCCGCCGCCATCGTCGCGGTGCTCCAGGGCGGTTACGTGCTGGCCCGGGCCGCGGACTCCGCCGACGTGTTCGGCCGGGCCGTCGACGGCCTCCTCGGGCTGCTCGCCGCCCACACCACGTCCCGCAGCTGATCACCCCTGACCGGAAGGCCGACGCACCCCGTGTACGCGAGTCAGTACGAGATCACCCTCCCCGCCGACTACGACATGCGGATCATCCGCAAGCGCGTCGCCGACCACGGCCACCTCCTCGACGACCGCGCCGGGCTGGGGCTGAAGGCGTACCTGGTGCGCGAACGCGGCGTCGACGGCTCGCCCGTGAACCAGTACGCGCCCTTCTACCTCTGGAACGACATCGGCGCGATGGGCCGGTTCCTGGTCGGCGGCGCCGGCTTCCAGGGCATCATCCGCGACTTCGGCCGGCCGCCCGTCCGGCACTGGACCGGGCTGGCCGCCCTGGCCGGGCCCGCCCGCACCGCCGTCCCGGCGGCCGCGTCGCGCCGCCTGACCGCGCTGCCGGACGGCCCCGGCCCGGATCCCGACGGCCTGGGACTGGCCGAGCGGATCGAGCGCGAGACCCGGGAGTTGGCGGAGCTCGCACGGCGGGAGGGCGTACACACCGCCGTGCTCGCCGTCGACCCCCGGGACTGGCGCCTGCTCAGGTTCGTCGTGTGGGCGGACACCGTCCCGCAGGACGAGGACGCCACCGAGCGGTACCAGGTGCTCCACCTGTCCGCGCCCGGCCTGGCCGATTTGCCGGACGGCATCCACCCGTAGCGGTCAGAAGGTCAGAAGGTCAGAAGGTCAGAAGGTCAGAAGCGGTTCGGACCGGCCGGGAACGGCAGCGGACGGGACGGCGACGGAGACGGCGTCAGCGACTCGCGCCGCTCCGTTCCGCCCGCCGGGTTCTGGCAGGTCACGTCCTCCGCGGGCAGCCGGCCCGTCGTCAGGTACGTGTTGACCGGGGCGTTGGCGCAGGAGTTCGGGTCGGCGAGGTACACGCCGTGGCCCTCACCGCCCGCCGCCAGCACCATCCGCGAGCCCTTGAGCGCCCGGTGCAGGCCCTGGCCGCTGGTGAGCGGGGTCTGCGAGTCCCACTCGTTCTGCACGGTCAGCACGTTCGCCCGCGTCCTCATCGGCGTGGCCGCCTCCACCGGCCGCTGCCAGAAGGCGCACGGCTTGATGTTGGACGCGAAGTCCCCGTACAGGGGGTACTTGACCTTGTCCTTGGCCGCGTCCCGCTCGTACTGCTCGGTGTAGCGGGGCCAGGTGCCCGCGTCCCCGCACACCACGGCCCAGAACACCGCCGTGCCGTTGTCCGAGGCGGGCTCGGCGGCCGGGGCGCCTCCGAGCAGCCTCTTGGCCTCCGCCACGGCCGGGCCGGGGGGCAGCGGCTTGCCCTCGGCGGCCGCCTTCAGGGCCACCACCAGGGGAGTGGCCTGCGCCGGATAGAAGAACACCGCCCGCGCGGCACGGATGTCGTCGCCCGTCACCTTCTGCCCGTCGAAGTCGATCGGGTCCCGGTCGGCCCGCTCCACCAGCCCCCAGAACGTGTCGGACACGGCCTTCGGGGTGTCGCCCAGCGCGAACTCGCCCGACCGCTCCGCCGCCCACCGCGTCCACCGCGCGAAGGCGGGCTCGGCCTCCGTGGCCCAGACCTGGAGCATGCCGCGCCAGATCCGCTGCGGGTCCACGCCGCTGTCGAGCACGAAGCGGTCGGTCCGCTCCGGGAACATCTGCGAGTACACCGCGCCCAGGTAGGTCCCGTACGAGTAGCCCAGGTACGAGAGCTTGCGCTCGCCCAGCGCCGTACGGATCGTGTCCATGTCGCGCGCCGTGTTGCGGGTGGTGATGTACGGGAGCACCGCGCCGGCCTTCTCGCGGCACTTGTCGGCGACCGTACGGGCCCACTCCACGTCGGAGGGGAAGCTCTCCGGCCGGTACGGCCGGTCGATGGCCTGCTCGGTGTCGGTCAGCCCGCAGGTGATCGGGCTGCTGGCGCCGACCCCGCGCGGGTCGAAGCCGATGAGGTCGTACTGCTCCCGGACCTCCTTCGGCATCGCCTCGTTCACCATCAGCGGCAGATCGAGCCCCGAGCCGCCCGGACCGCCGGGGTTGAGCAGCATGGCGCCGTGGCGCTTGGCGGGGTTCTCGCTCTTCATCCGGGATATCGCGAGGTCGATCGTCTGCCCGTCCGGACGCCGGTAGTCGAGCGGGACCTTCAGCGTGGCGCATTCGTACGAGGCCGGCTGGTCGGCGCTGCAGCGGTGCCAGGCGGGCTTCTGCCGCAGGTAGTCCGCCGCCGGGGCGGCGGTGGCCTGGGTCGAGGTCAGCAGGGGCAGGGTGGTGGCGATGAGCCCGGCGGCGGTGAGCAGCGGTGCGGAGCGTTTCAGGCGCACGAGGCAGTTCCTTTCGCGAAGTCGCTTACCCGCTCACCTTGTTGCACGCGGAGCCGGGGCGAATCATCCCGAAGGTCGGGCCTTGTGCGTCTCGCGAATGAGGAGATATCCGGACAACTGGCCGACACGCCGCCGGTCATCCTCCGGTCATCCGCCGGTCGAATGCGCTGCGCCGTGACCGCTGTGTTCCGACGGGGATTCGAGGGAGCCGCCGAGGCGGGTGCGCAGGGCGGCCAGGGCCTCCGCGGGCTGGGCGGTGACGACCCAGCGGTCGCCGACCAGGTAACTGCCGCCGTACGTGCGGGCCTCGGCGAGCCAGGAGCCCTGCCCCTCCGCTCCGGCGAAGGTGACCATGCGGAAGGCGCCCTGCCCGGTTTGGCATCCGGCCTGGCGCAACTCCTCGGCCTGGACGCTCACTTCGGCGGTGCAGCCGATGGCGGCCGCGATTTCATCGATCGAGGCCGAGGTCGTCGAGGTCGATGGCGTCAGGGGTGCCGGGTGTCCGGCGCACCCGCCGCCCAGCAGCGCGGCGGCGCACGCGGCGATGACGGGAAGGGTCCGGCAGGCGGTCCGTGGCATGGCGTCCTCACTGGCTGATCGGGGTGTGGCCGTGGTGCCCGGTGGGGAGAGCCGGGCACCACGGATCTGAGGGGGCCCGGTGGGCCCGTCGGTGCTAGCCGGCCGCCTTCGCCTTCTTGCCCTTGTCGGTCACGGCGAACCAAAGGCCCTGCTTGTTCTGTCCGTTGATATCGCCGGGCTCCTTGTCGCCGGTGAACGTATAGACCGGCCAGCAGTCGATGGTCAATTGCTCGGAGCCGTCGGGGCGCTTCACGGAGCCGACCAATTCGGCGGCGATTCCCGACACCTTGGCCTTGTCGACGGGCTGGGCGGGCTTCCACGCGTCCAGGCAGGCGTCGAGGCAGCCGAATTTCATCGGCCAGGCGCTGTCCTTGTCGAAGCGGTAGAGCGTGCGGCCCTCCGCGTCCGCCAGGATCCCGCCGAGCGAAGCGTTCTGCCGGACGGAGAGTTCGACTCCCTTCTCCGTCTTCTCGGCCTCCTGCGCGGGCTTCTTGGCCGCGGCGGCCGGTTTTCCGTCGGCGCCCAGCGCGTGCCAGGTTCCGCCGACGCCCTCGCCCAGCGCGTCACCCGCCTTCGCGTCCTTCGCGTAGCGGTAGACGGGCCACCCCGCGAGGGTCAGCTGCCGGGTGCCGTCGGCCCGCGCGACCGAACCGAGCAGGCCCGCGTCGATCCCCTCACCCGCCGTGGCGTCGTCCGCCGCCACGGGAGGCCAGGCCTTGGCGCAGTCCCCGTCGCAGTTGGACTTGGGCGGCTTCGCCGTGTCCTTGTCGAAGCGGTAGAGCGTGAAGCCGGCCCCGTCGGTGACCGCGCCGCCCAGGTTCGGGAGCTCCGCCACCTTCAGCTGTCCGGCCGGACCGTTCTTCCCGGCTTCGCCCACCGTGGGTGTGCCCGGATCGCTTCCGTAGCCCGTATCGGATCCCGAGCCGTATCCGGAGCCGTACTCCGAGCCGAGTTTCTTGCTGTCGCTCACCGGCTGCACCGCATTGCTCTTTTTCGGGGATTCACTGCCGAGACCGCATCCGGCCGTCAGCAGCAGTACCGCGACCGCAGACCCGGCGCACATCCCACGACGCATTCTCTTCACGATTCGTCTCCTTCGGATTCGGTCCCGCGATGTCATGCCCTCGTCATTCATACGGGCCTCGGGAGAGTGGGAGTTCATATCCCGGGGAATTTGTCAGATCGCGCCAAGAATGAACTCGGAGGCGGCCCGCGGCCGTGCACCGGCCCGGTTCATTCCTGAATCCGCAGCGCGAGAGCGGGGCAGCGCCGGATCGCGCGCAGCGCCTTCGGCCGCAGCCGCCCCGGCACCGGCATGGAGGCCTGGGCCGGATAGCCGTCCGCGTCGAGCCGTACGACATCGGGAAGGATGTCCACGCACAGCCCGTGCCCCTTGCACAGGGTCCAGTCCACGACCAGCCGCTCCGGACTCTCGTCGCGCGGCAGCGGCAGCGCCCCGAGCACCCGCCGGCCGCACCCGCTGCCGAGGGCGTGGTCGTGGAACTCGTCGGGGAAGGCGGCCAGCGCCGAGGCCACGAAGTGCGAGGTGCCGTCGGGATGGCTGCACGCACCGCGGCCCCGGACGCCCTTCAGACGTTCCTCCACCGCCTCCAGGGCCACCCGGCCGCCACCTCTGACGGCCTCCTCCAGTACGTCGGCCAGTGCGGGCAACCCCCGTACGCAGGGCCCGCATTGGCCCGCCGACTCCTTCGCCATCCACCGGGTCACCCGCGCCACCTCGCCGGCCGGGCAGGTGTCCTCGGGCAGCGGCAGCACCGCCCCAGCCCCCAGCACCGCGCCGAAGGCCGCCAGGGACTGCCGGGACACCTGCGCGGAGCGCGCGGACCCGGCGTCCAGCCAGCGGCCGTGGTAGCCGCCGACCAGCACCCCCTGCCCCGGATCGGTGCCGCACAGCTCCAGGACGTACGCGAGCGAGGCCCCGGTCGGCGTCTCGACGACCGTGGACCCGGCGACGGTCAGCAGCACGGTGCCGGGCTCGGCCGGCAGGCCGGTCCCGCGGTACTCCGGAGCGCCGAGCCGGGCGGCGACGGCGAGTTGGGCGTAGGTCTCGGTGTTCGACAGCAGGGTCGGCACACCCCCCAGACCCCGCTCGCTGGTCCGCACCCTCTGCCCGGACGGCAGCGCCGCCCCGCCGTTCAGGCCGCCGACGAGGGCGGTGCCCTCCCCGGTCACGAACCGCTCGGGCAGCCTCGTCACGCGCACCCGGCGGCCGGCCGGACCCCGCTCGGCGACCGCGTCCCGTACGGACTGCTCCACGTCCGCCCGGGTGACGGCCACCACCACGTCCTCGGCGGAGAGCGCGGCAGCGGCCAGCAGGGCCCCGTCGAGCACCAGATGCGGGACGTGCAGCAGCAGTGCGGTGTCCTTGAGGCAACTCGGTTCTCCCTCGCTGCCGTTGACGACGACGGCGGTGGGGGCGTCCCGCCCGCGGGCGGACCGGGTGACGGCCCGGAGTTTGCGCGCGAAGGGGAAGCCGGCCCCGCCGCGACCCCGCAGGTCGATGTCGTCGGCGAGGCCGACGAGTTCGTCGGGGCGGTACCGGGGCAGTGTGCCGTGTACGGCCAGATGGGCGGAGCGGTCGAGGCGTGGGGTCCGGTCCAGTCCGGCGAGCAGTCTGGGGGCGCCCACGCAGCCGAGGCCGGGGCGCGGTTCGCCCGTCACGTCCACCGCTCTCGGGTGGCGGGCTGCCGGTCGGAGCCGCCCGGTGCGTACGCGGCGGCGTACGGGGGGTGTTCCGGCCGGGGCGGCGGCACCGACCGTACGGACACGTTCCTGCGCGGACCGGTCCCGGTCCCCGAACCGGGGCGCGGCCGCGGCCGCGGTCGCGTCGGAGGGGCCGGGGAGGGGCGCGAACGGGCGCCGTGCATCCGCGACTTGATCCGGAGCGCCAGTACGGTGGCCACGCCGATCAGGCACAGTGCGTAGGCCGCGGTCACCCAGGCACCGCCCGGGCGGCCCGCCTTGAGCCCGTGCACCAGCGACGCCCCCCAGGCCGGGTAGGCGCCGAAGTGCAGGGCACGCCACCACAGGGAGCGGCTCTTGGTGGCGAACACGCTGCGCACCGCGCCGGACACGGCCACGGAGACGAAGAGGTATCCGGCCAGCGACCCGAGTCCGAGGAGGACCGGCTGCCCGTCGTCCGCGAAGGGCAGGACGGCGGCGGCCGCGGTGGTCTTCTGCTCCGCGACCTTGATCCAGACGTGCAGGGCGAGGAAGCCCAGCCCCGCCACGGCCAGGCCCCGGTGCACGCCTTGGGCGAGCAGTCGGTGGCCGGGTCCGAGCAGCACCCGGTCGGTGGCCACCAGCCCCCACAGGACGGTGGCGGTGAGCGAGACGAGCGAGAGTACGCCCGCCCCGAAGTCGAGAAAGTCCCAGAGGTGGGTCAGGGCGCCCGCGCGGGCCGCCACGATGACGGAGGCGAGGGCCGCGGCGGCGACCGGAGCCGCGGGCGCGGGAAGACTCCTGCGGCGGGCCCGGTGCGAGCGCGGTATGTGCAGCTGGGGCAGGGGCATCCAGATCTCCTGTGCGCCTGGGTGCCGAGCACTCCAGCGGGCGCTCGGCACCCGGGGGTCGTTGACGGTCGTGCCCGGCAGCGCTGTGAAATTCCTGCGCCGGCCGAGGTGCTTGGGGCCGGAGTGCAGCAGCATCGTGGAGCTGCACGGCTCCTCCACAGGATTTATCGAAACGTGATAATTTCTCGCACCGCGTCTGTGGCGCACCGAACAACCCCGGAAGATTCCCCTCCAGTGGAGGTTGCGACAGGCCACAGCGCTGCCCGCGGCCTACGCGTCCCCGACGGCAAAAACAAGGCAAAATCACGGGACCGTAGGGGGCCGGTCCCCTCCAGGAGGTAGTACGAGGATCGCAACTCTCTTGTCGAACAGGGCAGTTGACGAGAAACGCGACCTCGGCAGGCCTGTCGCTCCCGCACCGGGCAGGCCTCACCCCGGCACGAACGAGGAAACGATGTGCGAACTTCTGAACCGCATCTGGTCCCGCCCACGCGGAGAGTGGACCCGCGTCCTGCGAAGGGAACTCCCCGCGCTGGCCGCCGAGATAGTGGAGGAGCTTCTGCATGGAATTCCGGGATTTTCCACGCTTATCGATGACAACGATGCCATCGATGACGAATTGCTCAGGCAGTGTGTGGAAGAGGCTCTGCTCGTCGCTCTCGGCTACCGCGACGCCCCCTGTGAACGGGACGTGCGCGAGAGCCGGTCGGGCACGGAACAGGAGCAACACCGGCCGCCCCAACGCCTGCAGGCACTGCCGGCACCGCGCGGTCCGCAAGGGCGGCCCGGTCCGCGGGCGGTGAAACCGCCGCCGGAACCGACCGGAGCGGAGACCGAGGCCGCCCTTGAGGCCGAGCCCGAGCCCGAGCCCGAGCCCGAGACCGAGGGCGCGGACCAAGGCAGTCGGGCGCGCCAGGAGCTCTTCAAGGCCCTGACCGACGACCGGGCCGCATCCGCGAGCTCCCTCTCGGAGCTCGCCGAAGCGGCCGGCTGGCCCCTCCCGGCGTCCGTACGGGCCATCGCACCGGCCACGCCCGGCGAGACGCAGCAGCTGGCGACCGTACTGGACGACGCGCTCGCCGGCACGTTCGCCGGCCGGCCGTGCCTGCTGGTCCCGAGCCCCGATCCCGACACCCGGGCCCCGCTCGAACTCCCCCTGCGCGGCCGGTTCGCGGCGGTCGGCCACGCCGTCCCGCTGCGGGACACCGCGTCCTCGCTGCGCTGGGCGCTGCGCCTGCTGGCGCTGACGCCCGCCCGCGCGGGCGGCCTGGAGGCCCGCGCCGTCTTCGTCGACGACCACCTCTCGACCCTGCTGCTGCTCCAGGACGAGCCGCTGGCCCATGCCCTGGCCGCCCGGTGGCTGCGGCCGCTGGCGGATCTGACCCCGCGCCAGAGCGAACGGCTGGAAGTGACCCTGCTGGCCTGGCTGGAGGGCGGCGGCGCACCCGAGGCGGCCAAGGCCCTGAGCGTGCATCCGCAGACGGTCCGCTACCGGATGCGGCAGCTGGAGAAGCTCTTCGGTACCGGACTGCGGGATCCCCGCACCCGTTTTGAGCTGGAGATGGCCCTGCGCAGCCGTCGGCTGATGGCCCAGGTGCGGCGCCAGCACTCGAGGGTGGGCCGCAGGACGGCCCGTGTGGTCACCGCGGACTTCACCCCGCTGGTCGTCGGGCGGATGGCGCGGGTCAACGGCCTGTGATCCACCGGCGCACGGCAGCCGGCCCGGCCCCCGTCAGCACGGGGCCGGGCCGGTTCCACTCGCCGGGCGCGCTCAGGCGGCGGCCGCTGTGCCGGCCGCCGGAACCGCGCCGCGCAGCGTGGAGTTGAGGTCGATCAGCTCCGCGTACGCCCGTGCGCAGGCCCCGCACGCCGCCAGGTGCACGGCGAGCCCGTGCGGCGCACGCGTACGGGCCGCGCGCCGCACCGCCGCCCCGAGCATGCCGCTGAAGTGGCCGCACCGGGGGTCCGCCGCGGTGTCCAGATGGGCGCGGAGATACGCCTCGCGCAGCCCCTCCCGCGCCCGGAAGGCCAGCGAGGTCACCGCGCTCGGGCTGATGCCCAGCAGCGCGGCGACCTCGTGCGGCGGGTCCTCCTCGACGAGCGTGTGCCACAGCACGGCCTGCCAGCGCGCCGGCAGCGTGCGGAAGGAGCGGACGACGAGCCGGCGGTCCTCGCCCGCGAGCAGCCGGGACTGCGGATCGCTCCCGGCGGCCGCCTGCTGGCACCAGGCGTCGAAGTCCCCGGTCAGGAGGGTCAGGCCCTCGCCGTCCCGCCACTGCATGGCGGTGTGGCGCACGACGGCCAGCAGGTACGCCCGCCAGGGGCCCCGCGGTCCGGCGCCGGCGCGGATGGCCTGGAAGGTCCGCAGGAAGGCCTCCGACACGAGGTCCTCCGCGTCCTGCGGGGTACGGCAGCAGGTGCGCGCGTACGCGAGCGCCGCCCGCCGGTGCCGCCGGTAGAGGAGGTCGCACACGGCCGGGTCCGTGGCGCCCGCGCCGAATCCCCTCCTGAGCCGCCGGGTGAGTTCCCCGTCGGAGTCTGCGGATGTACGAGAGCCGGACATGGGACTCCTCGCAGCGTCGTGCGGGAACGGGTGTGCGGTGTTGGCCCGAAGTCGGCTTCGGGCCAACACCTGTCCCGGGCGGGCGCGTTGGGTGGGGGAGGAGGGCGCCCGGCCCGGGGGCATCGGGCGTCAGCGGCAGGTGCGCCCGCCGTTGATGCAGTCGACGGCGGTGGCCATGAGGCCGTTCGACATGACGTTGATGAAGTCGTCGTGGTCGGTCACCGGCTTGTGCAACTGCTCCGGGAAGCTGTCCACGGCGAACCGCGCGCCCGGTGCGATGCCGTAGGTGATCCGCTGCACCAGCTGCGGAACGGCCTTGAAGCCCTTCGGGCAGCGGCCGTTCCTGTCCGGGAACGCCACGTGCGTACGGTGGTTGGCGCTGTCGGTGTTCCGGCCGTCCCAGCAGCTCTGGAAGGTGAAGGTGCGCACCACGTCACTGCCCTTGGGGCAGATCGGGTACTTGTCCTTCAGCTGGCGGTCCTCGAAGCCGGTGCAGCTCCAGGAGGCGTTGGCGTTCGCCGTGCCGTTGATGAAGGCCTTGGCGTCGCCGGTGATGATGCGCAGGAAGCGGGGCATCGCGGTGACCTTGCCGACGGGGCTGCCCTTGAAGGTGATCGTGACCTGCTTGGGCCGCAGGATCGTGCCGACGTTCGCGTCCAGCCCGCCGCCGGGCGCCTTGGCGTCCTGGGCCGCCTTGCCGTCGCGCAGCCTGACCACGGGCCAGTAGTAGCTGGACTGGTCGCCGTTGCCGCAGGTGGTGCCGGCCGCGGCGAGGCTGTCGTTGGTGGAGAAGGCGTCGGTGGACTTGTTGCCCACGTAGTCGTGCATGTGGTGGGCGCCGTTGGAGACGCCGGGCGCGACGATCACGTTGTCGGGGTTGGAGTGGCCGTTCTCGTTGCGGCCGCACCGCGAGCTGAAGGACCCCGTGGAGGCGCCGGCCGCCGGTGCGGGGGTGCGGACGTTCGGCCGGACCTTGGTGATGGAGACGAAGTCGCTGCGCGCCGGTCCGGCCTTGCCGCCGATGGCGCGGGCGGCTTCCGGATCGGCAGCGGCGTCGTCCTCCTGCGCGGACGCCTGCTTCATCCGGCATCCGGCGAGGGACTTCAGCTCCTCGGGGCGGCTCGCGGACCGGGCTATCGCGTCCGTCATGCGGGTGATGGTCTTGTCGCGCTGTGCCCGCAGGTCCCCGAGGAGGGCGTCGCCGCGGGCTTCTCCGGATGCCAGCCGCCGGTAGGCGTCGGCCACCTGTACGTCGAGCTCGGCGAGGCTGTCGTCGACCTCGGAGCGGGCCTGGTCGGGTACGGCTGTGAGCTTGTCGCCCACGTCCGGGCAGTCGATGGTGGCCGTCACCCGAGCCGTACGGTCCTGCTCCTGGCCCGCGTTGGCGTTGCCGGCGACGGCGGCGACCCCGCCGCCACCGAGGAGCAGCGCGGCGACGGTGGCCAGGAGCCTCTTCGACAACCGGGGGCGCTTATGGCCCTTTTCACTCATGCGATCACTTCACTTCGCTTCGTCGGGCGGACGGGGGAGGGGACGTGACGGGGACGGGGGCGGGGGTGGCGTCGGAGAGCGCGTCGAAGTCGACGAGCCCGCTGTCCTCCAGGACCGTGATGTGGTCCAGGACCGTGGTGTTGGCGGAGGTGGCCAGCGCGCGGACCATGGAGTTGCGTGTCTGCGCCCGTATCTGGGCGAGCAGCGCGAACACCTTTCCGTGCGCCCGGCGCAGCAGCTGGATGAACAGCCGCTCGTACTCGTCGCCCTTGGCGCGGGTCAACTGGCCGAGCCAGTCCTGCTGTTGCTCCGAGGGCTGGTTGGGCAGGTCGATGCCGAGGGCCTGGCCGACCTGGATGACCTGCCGGTCCAGTTCGGTGTGGCCCTCGACGAGGTGCTCCCCGGCCGTGCGCACCGCGGCGCGCGTGCCGCGCTGCTGGGCCTGCCGGCCGGCGGGCAGCTCCCACAGTCCGGCGAGCCGTACCTTGCGGACGAAGTCCCGGTCCGCGGGGGTCAGCGGCCCGTACGCCGTGCTCAGGATCCCGGCGCCGTCGTCCTCGGCCGCCGGGCGGGCGGCCGCGCCCGCGGTCCGGCCGCCGAACTTGTCCACCGGGATCAGCAGGGCGATCAGCGTGACGGCCAGGGCGGTGATGACGAAGCCGCTTCCGATCGTGTATCTCGTGGCCACCGACAGGCTGTTGATGGACCTCCGGCGGAATGACAGCACAGTGCCTCCTTGCTCCGTGGGCCGGGAGGGTGGCGGGGCAGGGGGGCCGCACGCGCCGTGCGGGGCACACCCGCGTTCCCGGGGTGTCACGGGACGCTAGTGCCCCTTGTGGTGCCGTTGCGGGAGGGCCATCACTATTGGATAAACATCCGGGCTGGTACCCGAAAGGCTGATATCTTGCCGCGCCCTACGCGCGGACGGAGGCCTGCCGGGGGTCCGTGCCCGACCGCCGGTCCAGGGCCGTTCGAAGGGCCGCGGCCGTCTCGTCGGACTCGGGGTCGCTGACGGAGATACGGGCGTACGGCGACGGCGGCCGCAGGTCGACGCGGACCACCCGCAGGTGGCGGGCGCGGATGGCGACGAAGTCCCGGCCCGTGGCGTGCCGCCAGGTCCCCAGGCACCGCACGGAGGGCACGAGCCTGCCGCGGACCCGTGCGCCGCGCAACGGGCGCCACCAGTCCCGTACGACGGAGACATCGGCCACGGCGGCCAGCGGAACCCGCGGCCCCTCCTGTCGGGCCGAGATCTTCTCCCACCAGGACAGATGCACGACGAGCAGGTCGCCGTCGACGTACAGCCGCGCCATGTCGGCCTCCCAGGTGCCGGGTGAATTGTCCCTGTTTGTGATCTATACCCCGACGGAACGCCGCCGTCGACCCGGACTGCGTAACACGCTGTTAACGCAATCCCGTATCGCGCATCATTGACGGTCGCCAGATTACCGAGATACTTGCTCCACTCTCCCCGCTGCCCCGAGATTGAGGTGCCGCCCCATGGAGCTCTCCCCCTCTGCCCACGTCGACACGTTCTGTCGTGATCGACTCCCGCCCTTCCCCCTCTGGCCCGAACTGCACTTCGACCTCCCGGAGTTGCACTACCCGGACCGGCTCAACTGCGCCCAGCGGATCCTCGACGACACCGTTCGGCGCTGGGGCGCCGACCGGCCCTGCCTGCTGACGCCCACGGACCGGTGGACCTACGGTGACCTGCTGGAACGTGCCAACCAGGTCGCCCGGGTGCTCACAGAGGACTTCGGTCTCGTACCCGGTAACCGCGTGCTGCTGCGCGGCCCCAACAACCCGTGGCTGGTGGCCGCCTGGTTCGGTGTCCTGAAGGCCGGCGGCGTCGCCGTCACCACCATGCCGCTGCTGCGCGCCGGCGAGCTCGCGCAGCTGCACGAGATCAGCCGGCCGGCCGTCGCCGTGTGCGACCACCGCTACCTCGACGAGCTCACCGCCGCCGACACCCCCGGCCTGGCCGTGGTCGCCTACGGCGGCCCCGGCGAGGAGGACCTCGTCGCGCGCTGCGCCACGAAGGACGGCCGGTTCGCCAACGTCGCCACGGCCGCGGACGACGTCGCCCTGATCGCCTTCACCTCGGGCACGACCGGGCGGCCGAAGGCGACCCTGCACTTCCACCGGGACGTCCTGGCCAACGCCGACACCTTCTCCCGCCACGTCCTGCGCCCCCACCGGGACGACGTCTTCACCGGGACCCCGCCCCTCGCCTTCACCTTCGGACTCGGCGGACTGGTGGTCTTCCCGCTGTACGCGGGCGCGGCCACCCTGCTGATCGAGCAGGCCGCGCCGCAGCGGCTGGCCGAGCTGGTGGAGGAGCACGGGGTCACCGTGCTCTTCACGGCCCCCACCGCCTACCGGGCGATCATGGCGGCCGGCGCGGTGCGCCGGCTGGCGGGCCTGCGCCGCTGCGTGTCCGCGGGGGAGGCGCTGCCGGCGGACGTGTGGGAGCAGTTCCACGCCGCCACCGGACTGGGCATCATCGACGGCATCGGCGCCACCGAGATGCTCCACGTGTTCATCTCGGCCGCCGACGGCGACATACGCCCCGGCTCCACGGGCAGGCCCGTTCCCGGCTACCGGGCCCGCGTCGTCGACGAACAGGGCGACCCCGTCCCCGACGGGCAGCCCGGACTCCTCGCCGTCACCGGCCCCACCGGCTGCCGGTACATGGAGGACCCGCGCCAGAGCGTGTACGTCAGGCACGGCTGGAACATCACCGGCGACACCTACGTCCGGGACGCCGACGGCTACTTCTGGTACGTGGCCCGCAGCGACGACATGATCGTCTCCTCCGGCTACAACATCGCCGGTCCCGAGGTGGAGAAGGCGCTCGCCACCCACCCCCACGTCGAGGAATGCGGCGTCGTCGGGGCCCCGGACGAGCAGCGCGGCATGGTCGTCAAGGCGTACGTGATCCTGCGCCCGGGCGTCGCGCCCGACGCGGCGACGGTCAAGGAACTCCAGGACCACGTCAAGCAGACCGTCGCGCCCTACAAATACCCGCGCGCCGTCGAGTTCGTCACCGACCTCCCGCGCACGAGCAACGGAAAGCTCCGGCGCGCCGAGCTGCGCGAGCGCGCGCACGCGGGCCCCCCGGCCCCGGCGCGGAACCTGCCCAGCGTCGTCGTCGAGCGGCGCGTCGAATGGCCTGACACGGACGCGGCCGGCCACTACCACCACTCCACCGTGGTGCGCTGGGTCGAGGCGGCCGAGGCCGTCCTGCTGAGGCGGCTGGGCCTGGCCCACCTCTTCGGCAGCACCCCCCGCGTCCACTTCGAGGCCGACTACCGCGCCCGGCTGTGGTTCGGCGAGACCGTCCGCACCGAACTGGCGGTCGTCAAGGTCGGAACCAGCTCCCTGCACTACGCCTTCACCGTCCGCGGTGAGGGGGAGGAGCCGGCCGCCACCGGGCGCATGGTCATCGCCCACTCGGCCGCGCGCGCCAAGGGGTCCGAGGCCTGGCCCGCCGACGTGCGGGAGGTCCTCACCCAGGCCGGTCCGCAGGCCCCCGAGCTGTTCGCGTGACCCGAGGCGGCGCATCGCCCGAGAGAATGTGCTGCATTCTTGACGGTCGCCAAATATGCAGCATATTCTGCTTTACGGAACCACAAGGAGGAACACCGTGCGTGTAGCAGTCATCGGAGGAGGCCCCGGCGGGTTGTACTTCGCGGCCCTGGCCCAGCGGCTCTCGCCGGAGTGGGAGATCACGGTCTGGGAGCGCAACGCCCGCGACGACGCCTTCGGCTTCGGCGTCGTCTTCTCCGACGAGACGCTGGACGGCATCGCGCAGGCCGACCCCGCCGTGTTCGCCGCCATGTCCGCCCGGTTCGCCCGGTGGAGCGACATCGACGTCCGCTACGGCGGCGAGGTCCACGTCTCCGGCGGCCACGGCTTCGCCGCCCTGGACCGAAACCGGCTGCGGGAGATCCTGCAGAACCGCTGCGCCGAGCTCGGCGTGCGGGTGCACTACGGCACCGAGGCCCCGCCCGTGGAGGAACTCTCGGCCGGCTACGACCTGGTGGTCGCCGCGGACGGGATCCGCTCCACGGCCCGCGACACCTACGCGAGCAGCTTCCGCCCCGACCTGGACGAGCGGCACTCCCGCTACATGTGGCTGTCCACCGACCGCGTCTTCGAGGCCTTCACCTTCATCGTCGAGAAGCAGGACTTCGGCAGCATCCAGGTCCACGCCTACCCCTACGACGACCGGCGCAGCACCTTCATCGTGGAGATCGCCGAGGACGACTGGCGGCGAGCGGGCTTCGAGGCCCTCGCCGACCGGGAATTCGCGCGGGGCGAGAGCGACGAGGCGAGCGTGCGACGGTGCGAGGAGATCCTCGCCGAGCACCTCGACGGCCACCGCCTGATCCCCAACGCCTCGAAGTGGATCCGCTTCACGACCATCCGCAACGCCTCCTGGCGCCACGGCAACGTGGTCCTGCTCGGCGACGCCGCGCACACCGCCCACTTCTCCATCGGCTCCGGCACCAAGCTCGCCATGGAGGACGCCCTGGCCCTGGCCGCCTGCCTGCACGAACACCCCGACGTGACCTCGGCGCTCGCCGCCTACGAAGCCGAACGCCGGCCGGTGGTCGAATCCACCCAGCGCGCCGCCCAGGCCAGCCTCGAATGGTTCGAGAACGTCGGCCGCTATACCGACCAGGAGCCCCCGCAGTTCGCCTTCAACCTCCTCACCCGCAGCCGCCGCGTCACCTACGACAACCTGCGCGTACGCGACGAGGGGTTCACCACCGCGGTCGACACCTGGCACGCCGACGACAGCCCCCTGACGGCCGCCCGGCCCGGGACCCCCGCCGCCACCACCGTCCCGCCGATGTTCCGGCCGTTCCGGCTGGGCGGCCTGCTCCTGCGCAACCGGGTCGTCGTACCGCCCACCGCGCTCTACACCGCGCGGGAAGGGGTGCCGGGCGACTTCGAACTCGTCCACCTCAGCACCCGGGCCCTGGGCGGCAGCGGCCTGGTCCTCGCCGGAATGACCGCGGTCAGCGCCGACGGCCGGGCCACCCGGGGCTGCCCCGGCCTGTACACGGACGAACAGGAGGCCGCCTGGCGGCGCATCACCGACTTCGTGCACGGGCAGTCCGACACCTGCCTGGGCATCCAGCTCACCCACGCCGGCCGCCGCGCCGCGACCGGCGTGCCCAGGGCCGACGGCCGGGCCGTCCCGCTCGGCGCCGACGGCTGGCCGCTCCTCGCCGCCTCCCCGCAGGCATGGGACGAGAACTCCGCGATCCCGCGGGAAGCGACCCGCCGGGACATGGACGCCATCACGCGCGACTTCGCCACCGCCGCCGCACGCGCCCACCGCGCCGGTTTCGACGTCCTGGAACTCCAGTACGGACACGGCCACTTGATGTCCGGCTTCCTCTCACCGCTGACCAACGAGCGGACGGATGAGTACGGCGGCGACCTCACCGGCCGGCTGCGCTTCCCCCTGGAGGTACTGCGCGCGGTACGCGCCGTCTGGCCCGAGGGCAAGGCCCTGCTGGTCCGCATCTCGGCCACCGACTGGGCCGACGGCGGCACCGGTGAGGCCGAAGCGGTGGAGATCGCCCGCGCCCTGGGTGAGGCGGGCGCCGACGCGATCGACGTGTCCACCGGTGAGGTCGTCGCCCACGAGCGGCCCCGCTACGGCCGCAGCTACCAGACCCCGTACGCGGACCTGATCCGCAACGCCACCGAGCTGCCCACCATCGCCGTCGGCGCGATCTCCACGTACGACGACGTCAACTCCATCATCCTGGCCGGCCGGGCCGACCTGTGCGCCGTCGGCCGCGCCCAGCTGCACGACCCCCTGTGGACCCTGCACGCCGCGGCCGCCCAGGGCTACAGCGGCCCGGCGGCACCCTGGCCCGCCTCCTGGCGGGCGGGCAGCGGCCGCCCCCCGGGCGCGCGCACCGACCGCGTGCCGCCCCGCCTCCAGCTGCTCCGCGCGGCCTCCACGCCGGTGCACCAGCGCTGGGTTCCGCGCCTCCCCGCCAACGTATCCGCCTGCTGACCTGGAGAACCGATGGACAATCTGCCCCGCTTCACCGCCGCGGCCGTGCAGGCGGCCCCCGTCTACCTGGACGCCGCGGCGACCGTCGACAAGGCGGTCGGGCTCATCGCGCAGGCGGCGGCGGGCGGCGCCGAACTGGTCGTCTTCCCGGAGGTGTTCGTCCCCGGATACCCGTACTGGAACTGGACCATGAACCCCGTCCAGGGCTCGCCCTGGTTCGAGCGCCTCTACCGCTCCGCCATCGACGTCCCCGGCCCGTATGTCGACCAACTGCGCTCCGCCGCCCGCCAGTACGGCATCGTCCTCGTCATCGGCGTCAACGAGCGCGGCCCGCACAGCCTCGGCGTCCTCTACAACACCCTGCTCACCATCGGCCCCGAAGGCGAACTCCTCGGCGTCCACCGCAAACTGGTGCCCACCTGGGCCGAGAAGCTCACCTGGACCGGCGGCGACGGCAGCTCCCTCAAGGTCCACCCCACGCCCGTCGGCCCGCTCGGCGCCCTCGCCTGCGGCGAGAACACCAACACCCTGGCCCGCTTCACCCTCCTCGCGCAGGGCGAACTGGTCCACGCCTCCTGCTACATCGCCCTGCCGGTCGCACCCGCCGACTACGACATGGCCGAGGCCATCGCCGTCCGCACCGCCGCCCACAGCTTCGAGGGCAAGGTCTTCTCCGTCGTCGCCTGCTCCACCATCTCACCGGAGATCGTCGACGCCGTCGCCGGCGACGACGAGGAACTGCGCAAGCAGTTCACCCGCCCCCGCAGCGCCCTGTCCGGGATCTTCGGCCCCGACGGCCGCCCGGTCACCGAACCCCTCGTCGACGAGGAGGGCATCGTCTACGCCGAGATCGACCTGGCCCGGTGCATCCAGCCCAAGCAGATGCACGACATCGTCGGCCACTACAACCGCTTCGACGTCTTCCGGCTCCACGTCGACAACCGCCCCCGCACCCCGGTGACCTTCGCGACGGACCCGGCGCACACGGCGGCACCCCTCTCCACCGACATCACCGGCATTACCGGAACCACCGGACTCACGAAGGAGGACGCATGACCACCGAGTACGACGACACGCGGCTGGGACGCGCCCGGGTATCCGACTCACCCGAACTCGCCGCGTTCTACGGGGAACTCGCCCAGCTCGAAGCGGGCGCGCTGTGGACCGTCGCGAACGACATCGAGCCCTGGTACCCGCAGCCCAAGTCCGTACCCGTGCTGTGGCGCTACAGCGAACTGCGGCCCCTCGTCCGCAAGGCCCTGGACCTGGTCAAGGCCGACGACGCTGGCCGCCGCGTCGTCATGCTCGTCAACCCGGGCCGCAAGGACGTCAGCGCCGCCGTCGGACTCCTCTACACCGGCCTGCAGATCATGGGCCCCGGCGAGGCCATGACCGCCCACCGCCACCAGGCCGCCGCGCTGCGCTTCGTCCACGAGGGCACGGGCGCCTGGACCATCGTCGACGGCCAGAAGCTGAAGGTCGGACCCGGAGACTTCGCCATCACCCCGAACGGCACCTGGCACGAGCACGGCAACGAAGCCGACGACGCCCCCGTCATCTGGCAGGACGGCCTCGACATCCCGCTGGTCAACGCCCTGGACGCCGGGTTCTACGAGGTCCACCCCGAGCTGTACCAGACCCCCGGGAAGGTCATCAACTCCTCCGTGCTGACGTACGGTGCGAACCTGCTGCCGTACGGCTCGGAGAAGTGGACCCGGCCCTACTCGCCACTGCTGGCCTTCCCCTGGGAGCCCACCTACGAGGCCCTGCGGAACCTGGCCGAGGCCACCGAGGGATCCCCGTACGACGGAGTGATCGCCGAGTACACCAACCCGCTCACCGGCGGCTCCGTCATGCCCACCATGGGCGCCCACATGCAGCTCCTGCGCCCCGGCCAGGCAACCAAGGCCCACCGTCACACCGGCTCGGTCATCTACACCGCGGCCAAGGGGCGCGGAGTCTCGGTGATCGCCGGGCAGCGCTTCGAGTGGCAGCAGGGCGACATGTTCTGCGTGCCCTCCTGGGCCTGGCACGAACACGAGAACCTCGACCCGTCCGAGGACGCCTGCCTCTTCTCCTTCAACGACTTCCCCGTGATGCGCTCGCTCGGCTTCCACCGCGAAGAGGCGTACACCGACAACGGCGGCCACCAGCCCGCGTCCTCCTGAACCGCTCCGCCGCGCCGGACGCCGCCGGCCCTGACACCGGCGCCGGCGCGGCGGAGCACCGACCCTTCACCGGCACCCTTCACCGGCACCCCTCACCTGCAAGGAGCACCCACCCATGCGGCTGGTCACCTACACCGTCGACGGCTCGCCCCACCTGCTCGGAGCGCAGGTCGACGACCTGGTCGTCGACCTCGCCTCCCTGGCCTCCGCGGCCGGCGCACAACTGCCCGCGGACCTCCTGTCCTTCATCCGGGCAGGGGAGACGGCTCAGGAAGCCGCCCGCGGCCTGCTGGCCGGCGGCCCCGCGGCCTGGCCGGGCGCGGCCGTGCACCGGATCGAGGAGGTGTCGCTCGCGGCACCCCTGCGCCCCGGCAAGATCATCGGAGTCGGACTGAACTACGTCGAGCACGTCGAGGAGTCCAGCCGCAGCCTGGACACCGACAAGGAGCGGCCCTCGCGCCCGGTGCTCTTCAGCAAGCCGGCCACGGCCGTCACCGGCCCCGGCGCACCGATCCTGCACAACGCCGACCTGACCACCCAGCTCGACTGGGAGTGCGAACTCGCCGTCGTCATCGGACGCACCGCCTTCCGCGTGAGCGAGGAGGACGCGTACGAGCACATCTTCGGCTACAGCATCGTCAACGACATCAGCGCCCGCGACCAGCGCCGCTCCGGCCAGTGGTTCTTCTCCAAGGGCCAGGACTCCTACGCCCCCTTCGGCCCGGCCGTCGTCACGGCCGACGAGATCCCCGACCCCATGGCCCTCGACCTCTCCCTGCGCGTCAACGGCGTCACCAAGCAGAAGTCGAACACCCGCCACATGCTCTTCCCCATCGCCCGCCTCATCGCCGACATCTCCTCCGGCGTCACCCTCGAACCCGGCGACGTCATCGCCACCGGATCTCCCGCGGGAGTCGGAGCCGGCATGGTCCCGCCCGAGTTCCTGAGCCCCGGCGACACCGTCGAGGCCACCGTCGAGGGCATCGGCACCCTCAACAACCCCGTCGTCGACGCCCGCTGAGGAGCGCACATGTCCCGCCCCCGCACCTACCGCATCGGCCAGATCGTGCCGAGCTCCAACGTCACCATGGAGACCGAGGTCCCGGCGATCCTGCGCGCCCGGGAAGCCATCGCCCCGGAACGGTTCACCTTCCACTCCAGCCGGATGCGCATGACCCATGTGACCCCGGAACAGCTCAAGGCCATGGACGCCGACTCCGACCGCTGCGCCGTCGAACTCTCCGACGCGCGCGTCGACGTACTCGGCTACGCCTGCCTCGTCGCCATCATGAGCATGGGCCTCGGCTACCACCGCACCTCCGAGGCACGCCTGCACGCCCGCACCGTCGAGAACGGCGCCCCCGCCCCCGTGGTCACCAGCGCCGGAGCCCTCGTCCACGGACTGCACACCATCGGGGCGAAGAAGATCGCCCTGATCGCCCCGTACATGCGCCCGCTGACGAGGACGGTCGTCGACTACCTCACCCACGAGGGCATCGAGGTCCTCGACTACGAGGCCCTGGAGATCCCCGACAACCTGGACGTCGCCGCGCACGACCCCGCGCGCCTGCCGGGGCTCGCCCGGGCCCTGGACCACGCCGACGCCGACGCCGTCGTGCTCTCCGCCTGCGTCCAGATGCCCTCGCTGGGGGCCATCGAGGAGGCCGAACAGCTCCTCGGCAAGCCCGTCGTCTCGGCAGCGGTGTGCACGGCCCACCAGATGCTCCGCGCCCTGGACCTGCCGGCCGTGGCCCCCGGAGCGGGCCATCTCCTGTCGGGCGCCTATGCGCGGTGACGGCGCCGGGCCGCCGGCTGGGTAGGATCGCTGCCGCAGACGACGGAAGGCGATCATGGCGGACAGTCCCCTCAGGCCCAGCTCGTTGATCAACACGGTCTACGGGGCGTTCCTGCGCCGCCTCGGCGGCTGGATCTCGGTCGCCGACCTGATCACCCTCATGTCCGAACTGGACGTCGACGGCCCGGCGGCGCGCTCGGCGATCTCCCGCCTCAAGAAGAAGGGCGTCCTCGAAGCGGAGCGCCGCGGCGCCACGGGCTACCGGCTGAGCCCGGCCGCGCAGCCCGTCTTCGACGAGGGCGACCGGCGCATCTTCGGCAGCCTGGAACCGGCGAAGCTGAGCGACGGCTGGGCCATGGCCGTCTTCTCCGTACCCGAGTCCGAGCGGTCCTACCGCTACCAGCTGCGCACCCGGCTGACCTGGCTCGGCTTCGGGAACATCGCCCCCGGCGTGTGGCTGGCGCCGGGCCGGCTGCTCGACGACGCCCGTGACATGCTCATCCGGCTCGGACTCAGCGACTACGTCCATCTGTTCGCCGCGGACTACGCCGCCTTCAGCGACCTGCCCGAGACGGTCAGCTCGTGGTGGGACTTCCCGGCGATCCAGGCACAGTACGCCACCTTCACCCACGCGTACGGCCCCGTCGCCGAAGGTCTCGCGCAGCAGCGCGAGATCGACGGCGGCGAGGCCTTCCGCCATTACGTCCCCATGCTCACCCAGTGGCGCCGGCTGCCCTACCTGGACCCCGGCCTGCCCGGCGAGCTGCTCCCCGCGGACTGGAACGCGGTCGCCGCGCGCAGGATCTTCCAGCAGCTGCACGAGGTGCTCGCCGAGCCGAGCCTCCTGCACGTGCAGGAGGTCACCGGCCTGGCGGAGGCGGGGCCCGGGTCCTAGCCCGGGTGGTGCAGGCGGCGCCAGTACCCCGCCAGGTCCCCGACGGCGGCGGTCACGGAGTCCAGGGCCATCGTCGTACGGGAGTCCCGGTCGTAGCGGTCCCAGCGCGGCATGGGGTCGTGGTTGGGGTCGCCGGTGCGGATGAAGGAGATCCAGGACGCGTGCACGGTCGCGGCGAGACCGTCGCGGACCCGCGGGTTCAGCCCCGTGAGGAAGGGCGCCTGCGACCACTTGTCGAAGTTGTCGAAGACGAACGGCAGCTCCAGGCAGTGCGCGGCGCCCAGTTGACCGTTGTGCGCGGGCGTCGGCAGGTTGAACTGGTACGCCCAGACCGGCCGTCCGCGGGCCGCGCGCCGCTCGGCCAGCGCCACGGCGGGCATGCGGAAGAGGTCGTCGGTGATCAGGTCCATGAGGACGTCGACCGGGCGGGCGCCCGGCCGGGCCTCCTCGTAGGCGGTGTACGCCCGGTCCGCCCGGTTCCCGAAGGTGTCCCGCGCCCGCGCGAGCACCTGGTCCTTGGTCGCGGCGGCGTACTGCTCGCTGAGCGCGAAGGCGAAGTTGGCCTCCTCCCTGGTCCAGCCGATCAGGACGTCGATGTCCGCCCCGGCCCCGCCGATCAGCAGGTCGACGGGGTCGCGGTCCAGCGTGCCCTCGTCGAGTACCGGCAGGAACGGGGTCGACCAGTATCCCCACCGTGCGGTGCGCCCGAACATCTCCACGGTGGCGGCCATCAGGCGCTGCCACGGCACGGCCCGTAGCTCCGTCACGTTCGCGGCCCCGACGATGTCCAGGAAGGTGGCGGTGCGCTGGAGCGACTCGGCACGGGTGGGGATCTTCAGGCCGAGCGGCGGGCTCTGCAGGATGGCCCGCCGGAACAGCGGGCGGCCCTTGGGCCGGGCGGCGCCGGCGAGCGCGGCGACCGACAGCGCACCGCCGGACTGGCCGGCGAGGGTGATGTTGTCCGGGTCGCCGCCGAACGCGGCGATGTTGTCCCGGACCCAGCGCAGCGCGGCGAGCTGGTCGGTGAGCCAGAAGTTCCCGCCGGCCCCGTCCTCGCCGAAGTAGAGGTAACCCAGCGCTCCGAGGCGGTAGTTGAGGTTCACGACGACGAGGTCGCCATTGCGCGCGAAGGTCTCGCCGGAGTAGCCGGGCACCGCGCCGGAGCCGGAGACGAAGCCGCCGCCGTGGATCCACACCAGTACCGGCCGCTTGGCGGCATCGGCCCCGGGGGTCCAGACGTTGAGCGTGAGGCAGTCCTCGTCGAAGGGGGGCGAGCCGTGCGATCCGAGTACGGGATCGCCCCCTTCCCGGTAGAGCTGCGGCGCGCTCGGGCCGAAGGCGGTCGCGTCGCGCGTTCCCTGCCATCCGGGGTGGGGCTGCGCCGGCCGCCATCGAAGGGCGCCGACCGGGGGCGCCGCGTAGGGCACGCCCTTGAACACGGCGAGGCCTCCTTCGAGGGCTCCGCGCAGACGGCCCGCGGGCAGCTCCACCTCGGGGGAGGACGCGTCCGTGCGGGGGGCGGCCTGTGCGATGGCGACGCCGGGGATGCCGGAGAGCAGTGCGGCTCCCGCCAACACCCCGCTGTTCCTGAGGATTTCGCGCCGCGATGGATCGTCGGTCATGGTGCTTCACTCCCTGACTGGTCAAGAGCCCGTCGCCGAAGTGGCATTGAGTCAAATTGACGAGGGTCAGTGTTATGGCATCGTTCACGTCTTGTGAAGTCTTGACGGTCGTCCAAAAAACACGATAGACACGTGTCACTTCCCGGAGACGACATACGGAGATCCCATGGCAGGTCGGTTTCGTCCCGTTGGCCCGATCGCCGCAGCGGCGGCCCTCTTGCTGGCCACGGCATGCGGTGGCGCCAGCCTCGGCGCAGGCGGCGACGACGAGCAGAGCGGTCCCGTGAAGCTCGGGCTCCTCGTCCCGCAGTCGGGGACCTACAAGGCGCTGGGCGACGACATGAAGCAGGGCTTCGAGCTCTACGTGAAACAGCACGGCGGCAGACTCGGCGGTCGCGAGGTGGAGATCGTGGTCGCGGACGAGGGGGAGACGGCCGACTCCGGCAAGCCGGCGGCGGAGAAGCTCGTCAAGCAGGACCGGGTGCTGGCCGTGAGCGGAGTGGTGAGCTCGGCCACCATCAACGGGGTCAAGGACCTCTTCGAGAGCAGCAAGGTCCCGCTCGTCGGCTCCAACGCCTCCCCGACGACGCTGACCGCCACCACCTACGTCTGGCGCACGTCGTACGTCAACGACGAACCCGGCAAGGCGCTCGGCACGTACGTCGCCGAGAAGGCCGGCGGTCCGGTCTTCCTCGTCGCCGCCGGCTACCAGGCGGGCAAGGACGAGGTGGAGGGCTTCAAGTCCACCTTCCTCCCGGCGGGCGGCACGCTCGCGGGGGACGAGGTCTACACGCCGTTCCCGGGGACGAAGAACTTCCAGCCGTACCTCTCGCAGATCGAGAAGTCCGGCGCGAAGGCCGTCTTCTGCTTCTACGCCGGCGGCGCGGCCGTCGACTTCGTCAAGCAGTACCGGGACTTCGGACTGGCCGGCAGGATCCCGCTCTACGCACCCGGCTTCCTCACCGAGGGCGGAGTGCTCAAGGGGCAGGGGGACGCGGCCGAGGGCATCCTCACCGCGCTCAACTACAGTGCCGACCTGGACAACCCGGCCAACAAGCAGTTCGCCCCCGCCTACACGGCCGCCTACGGTTCCGCCCCCACCACCTACGCGATGGCCTCGTGGGACGCGGCGCAGGTGCTCGACAAGGCGATCAAGGCGGCCGGCTCCGAGGTGACCTCGGAATCCGTCAACGCCGCCATCGCCAAGGTCGGAGACATCGACAGCCCCCGCGGCACGTGGCGGTTCAACAGCGACGGCACACCCGTACAGCCCTGGTACCTGCGCGAGGTCAAGCAGGGGGCCAACACCGTCCGTTCCGAGCTCGGCCGGCTGGGCGGCTGACATGGCCGGATGGTTGGACGGCAACTTCGTCAGCGTCGTCGACGGGATCGCCTTCGGTCTGCTGCTCTTCACGATCGCCGTCGGCCTGTCCCTGGTCTTCGGCATGATGGACGTGCTCAACCTGGCGCACGGCACGCTCTACCTCGTCGGGGCCTACGTGGCCTACGCGCTCTCCGACGGCGGCCTGTGGGGTCTGCTCCTCGCCCTGACGGCCGGCGCTCTGGCGGGCGCCATGGGCGGAGCGGCGCTCACCGCCCTCACCGCGCCGCTGGCCCGGCGCGGGCACCTGGACCAGGCCGTGCTGACGCTCGGCATCACCTTCATCGTCGCCGACCTCCTCGCCGCCGGCTTCGGCGGCGAGGTGCTGCCCACGGATCCGCCGGCGTCCCTGCGCGGGACGGTGGACCTCCTCGGCCACACGTACCCGGTCTACCGGCTCGTCTTCATCGGCGTCGCGGCAGGCCTCGCGCTCCTCGTGCACCTCCTCTTCGAACGCAGCTCCCTCGGAGCACTGGTACGGGCCACCGTCGCCGACCGGGACATGGTCCGCGTGCTGGGCGTCGACATCCGCAAGGTGCTCTACGGGGTCTTCGCCCTCGGCGCGGCCCTGGCCACCGTCGGCGGGGTCCTCGGGGCGCCGATCCTCGGTCCCGGGCCCGGCGTGGACGAGACCGTGCTCGTCCTCTCCCTGGTCGTCGTGGTCGTGGGTGGCCTCGGATCCGTGCGCGGCGCGCTCGCCGGGGCCCTGCTCATCGGCCAGGTCCAGACGCTCGGGGTGGCGCTGCTCCCCGAGTACGCCCCCTTCCTCCTCTTCGGCACCATGCTGGCCGTCCTCGTGGTCCGCCCGAACGGCCTCGTCCCCTCGGCGGTGCGCACATGAACCCGTCCAGACCCTCCGTACGACGCCTGTCGGTGACCGCCGTCGTCGTCGCGCTCACTCTGGCCCCCTTCGTGCTCGGCCCGTACGCCGTCGGCACCCTGTCGCGGATCCTGGTGCTCGCCCTGCTCGCCCTGAGCGTGAACCAGCTCACCGGCCTGACCGGACTGCCGACCCTCGGCCAGTCGGCGTACTTCGGCGTCGGCGCCTACACGGCGGCGATCGTGGCGACGAGGATCACCGACATCGGGACCGTGCAACTCCTCATGGCCGCGGGAGTCTCCGCGCTGGTCGCCGTCCCCACGGGATGGCTGGCCGTGCGGGCCCGGGGCGTCGTGTTCCTGATGCTGACGCTCGCCATCGGCGAGATCGCCTACAGCGCGGCCGTCAACTGGAAGTCCCTGACGAACGGCTCCGACGGGATCTCCGGCATCCCGCCCGTCGTACCGCTGCCCGGCATGCCCCCGCTGGAGCTCGACGGGCTCGTCTACTTCTACGTCCTGGCCGTGTTCCTGCTGCTCTTCGCGGCCGTCTCCCGGCTGGGTTCGACACCGTTCGCCCTCGCCCTGCGCGGGATCCGCGACAACGAGCACCGGATGCGGGCGATCGGCTACCCCACCCGGCGCTACGCCCTGACCGTGTACTGCGGCGCCGGGGCGCTGGCCGGCGCCGCCGGGGCCCTGTGGGTGGCGGTGCAGCGGTTCGTCTCGCCCGGCGACGCGGGATTCGAGATCGCCGCCCTGGCGCTGCTGGCCGTCGTCATCGGCGGCGCCGGCTCGATGTGGGGGGCCTGTACCGGCGCCGCACTCGTCTGGCTCACCCGGGACTACCTCGGAAACCTCGAAGCCGTCGCCGGACGCGGGCCGCTGCTGCTCGGACTGCTCTTCGTCATCGCCGTCTACACGCTGCCCCGCGGGCTGGCCGGTGTACGGCTCCCGCACAGGACCACCCGGAAGAGGACGGCGTGACGGATCTCGATCTACTGGAACTGCGCCGGGTGTCACGGCACTTCGGCTCCTTCCGAGCCCTGGACGAGGTCGACCTCACCGTGCGGCCCGGTGCCCGGCACGCGGTCATCGGCCCCAACGGCGCGGGCAAGTCGACGCTGTTCGGCCTGATCTCGGGAACGCTCCCGGCCACCGCCGGAACCATCCTCGTCGACGGGCAGGACGTGACCCGGCTGCCCGTGGAGCGCCGCGTCGCGCTCGGCGTCGCCGCGACCTTCCAGCACTCCAGTCTCTTCCTGCGCGAGACCGTCCTGGAGAACGTCCTGCTCGCCGTGGTGCGCCGGGCCGCCGGAACCGGATTCGGACTCGGAGGCCTGCGGAAGGTGAGCGCCCGGGCCGAGGCGATCGCCCGGGCGCGCACGCTGCTCGAACGCGTGGGCCTGCCCACCCGGCACGACACCCCGGCGGCCGCCCTCTCCCACGGCGAACGGCGGCAGCTGGAAGTCGCCGTCGCCCTGGCCACCGAACCCCGGCTGCTGTTGCTGGACGAACCCGCCGCCGGCATGTCCCCGGCGGAGACGGCGCGACTGACCGAGCTGATCGCAGCCCTGCCCCGCGACGTGACCGTACTCCTCATCGAACACGACCTCGACATGGTCTTCGAACTCGCCGACACGGTGACGGTCATGCACCTCGGCAGACACCTGAAGACCGGCTCCCCGGACGAGGTGCGGGGCTCCGCCGAGGTCCAGAGCGCCTACCTCGGCACCATGGAGGTCTCCTCGTGACACCCTTCCTCAGCATCCGCGAGCTGCGCTCCGGCTACGCCGGCGGAGTGGTCCTGGGCGGCGTCGACCTCGACCTCGACGCGGGCCGGACCGTCGCCGTCCTGGGCCGCAACGGGGTCGGGAAGACCACCCTCGTCTCCACCGTCGCGGGATTCGTCCGGCCGTACGGGGGCAGCGTCACCCTCGGCGGCCGGGAGATCGCCGGGGCCCGCGTCGACGTGATCGCCCGCGCCGGGGTGGGCGTCGTACCGCAGGGGCGCCGGGTGTTCGCGCCGCTGACCGTGGCGGAGCACCTGGCGATCGCCTCGCGGCGTCCGGCGCGGGGCCCGTGGACCAGGGACCGCGTCCTCGACCTGCTGCCGCGGCTGGGGGAGCGGCTCGGCCATCGCGGCGACCAGCTCTCCGGCGGGGAACAGCAGATGCTCGCGATCGCCCGCGCCCTGCTGGGCAATCCGCGTCTGCTGCTGCTCGACGAACCGTCCGACGGCCTGGCCCCGGCGATCGTCGCCCAGGTCGGCGAGGTGATCCGCGAGGTGGGCGCGCAGGGCATGGCGGTGGTCCTCGTCGAGCAGAACCTGGGGCTCGCCCTCTCCGTCTCCCAGGACGTCGCGGTCATGCAGAAGGGCCGCATCGTCCACCGGGCGTCCTGCGCCGCGTTCCGTTCCAGTCCCGAGGACCGGCGCCGCCTGCTGGGGGTGGACTGACCGGGGGCCGCGGCGTCCCGTCCGGTCCATGCCCTGAGGCGGAAGGGGCCCGACGGACCTACGGTGGTCGAAGAGAGGGGTCGGGACGATGACCCTTGAGGAGGCTGCCATGGAGGAGCACTTCGTCTGGGTGACGACGCGCCGCATCAAGGAGGGCACCCTGGAGGAGTTCGAGCGGGCCTGGCGCCCGGAATCCCGCCCCGAGGGCATGCGCGGCGCGTTCGCGTACTGGTCCGAGGACGGGCACGAGGTCACCGGAGTGTCGCTCTGGGAATCCCGGCAGGCCTGCGACGCGTGGCGGTCCTCCGACGCGGAGAGACGCCGGCGCGAGGTCATGGCCCCGTACGTGGTCGACGAGCGGGAGAGCTTCCACCTGGGACGCGAACTCACCCTCCCGGGACGGTGACCGCACGGCCCACCGGGGCCGGCGTTCAGCCCCCGCGGACGGTGAGGGCGCCCTCCGGGTCGCGGGCCAGGTGCGTGCCGAAGGTGCGGCCGGTGCGGGCGAGGACCTCGTGGAGCCACACGGAGTCCTCGAGTGAGGCGTGCCGCAGCCGCATCCGGTGGGCCTGGAGGGGGACGAGGCGGGCGTGGTCGAGCCGGCCGGTGTCCGGCTCCAGCGCGACGAGGTACAGCAGCCGCAGATCGTCCCGGTACCGCTCGTTGCCGCCGATGCCCTCGTAGTCGTCGATCAGGTCGCCGCAGCCGTAGAGGACCAGGTGGCCCCGGTACACCTCGAACGGGCGCGGATGGTGCGAGGAGTGCCCGTGGACCACGTCCGCGCCGCTGTCGACGAGGGTGTGCGCGAAGCGGATCTGGTCGCGGGGGACCGTGTAGCCCCAGTTGGACCCCCAGTGGATCGACACGACCACGAGGTCGCCGGATCGTTTCGCCCGGCGGATGCGGCCGGCCGCATCCGCCGCGGCCGCGTCCGAGGACTCGTCGGAGAAATAGATCCCGCTCCGGTCCGCCGTGGCCGCCCAGCCGTGGGGGACGCCGCTCGACGCCGTCCCGAGGGAGAAGACCAGCAGGCGCCGCTTCCCGGGGATGGGTACGACGGCGGGCCGCCGCGCCTCGGCGAGGTCCCGGCCCGCGCCCGCCGCCCGCAGTCCCGCCGCGGCGAGCGAATCGAGGGTCTCGGCCAGCCCGCGGCGGCCGTAGTCCAGGACGTGGTTGTTGGCGAGGGCGCAGACATCGGGCCGGACGGCGGCCAGGCAGGGCAGGTTGGCGGGGTGCATCCGGTAGTGGACCGCCTTGCCGGGGGCGATGTCGTCGCTCTGGGTGACCGAGGTCTCCAGGTTGAGGACCCGGGCGTCGGGCGCGGCCGCGTCGAGGAGGCCCAGCGCCTCCCCCCAGGGCCAGGAATAGGGCGCACGCCACGGAATCGTGCCGTTCGCCGCCTCCGCCAGCTCGACGTACGTACGGGCATCGGAGACGTACGCCTCCGGCAGGGCCGGGTCGCCGGGGTGCGGAAGGATCTGGTCGACGCCGCGGCCGAGCATCACGTCACCGGCGAGGAACAGCGTCAGGAGTTCACCGCCCATCCCTCCAGGCTAGGCCGTCCGGGGTGCCCGCCCGGCGCCTGCGGGGCACCCTGGAGGCATGGCCCGAGCCAACGACCAGGTCGAGGCACTGCTGCAGGAGTACGCGGACCTCATCGCGATCCGGGGCGGGGAGGCCTTCAAGGCGCGCGCCTACGAGAAGGCGGCCCGTGCCGTCGGCGGCTGTCCGCAGGACGTCTCGACGCTCGACGCCAAGGCCCTGCGCGAGATCCCGCACGTCGGCAAGTCGGTCGCCGACAAGATCCTGGAGTACCTGCGGACCGGCCGGATGTCCGTCGTCGACGAGGCCAGGGCGGTCGTACCGGCAGGGGTGCGCGAGCTGATCGCGATCCCGGGGCTGGGCCCCCACAAGGCCATGACCCTGTACGAGGAGCTGGGCATCAGCTCCGTCGACCAGCTGCTCGACGCCATCCACCAGGAGCGGCTGCGCGACCTGAAGGGCTTCGGCGAGCGGACCGAGGAGAACATCCTGCACGGCATCTCCGTGCTGCAGAAGGCGGGCGAGGGCCGGATCCTCGTCAGCGCGGCCATGGACATCGCCGAGCAGCTCGTCGCCGAACTGTCGGAGATCCCCGGCTGCGTCCGCTGCACGTACGCGGGCTCCCTGCGCCGCATGAGGGAGACCATCGGCGACGTAGACATCCTGGTGGCGGCCCGCCGGTCGGCTCCGTTCATGGACGCCCTCACCGCCCTCCCTTCCACGGCCGAGGTCATCGCCGGCGGGGAGAAGAAGACCTCCATACGGACCGCCACGGGCCTCCAGGTGGACCTACGGGTCCTGCCGCCCGCCTCCTGGGGCGCGGGGCTGCAGTACTTCACCGGCTCCAAGGCCCACAACATCCGCACCCGCGCGCTCGCGGTGCGCCAGGGCCTCAAGCTCTCCGAGTACGGGCTCTTCGACGCCGAGAGCGGCGCGAGCGTCACCTCCGCCACCGAGGAGGAGATCTACGCCAGGCTCGGACTGCCGTGGATACCGCCGACGCTGCGCGAGGACCGCGGCGAGATCGCGGCCGGGCTGCGCGGTGAACTCCCCGACCTCCTCGACGAGAAGGACATCCGCGGGGATCTGCACACCCACACCGACCTCACCGACGGCCTGGCCCCGCTGGAGGACATGGTCGCCGCCGCTGCCGCCCGCGGCTACGCGTACTACGCGGTCACCGACCACGCCCCGAACCTCTACATGCAGCGCATGACCAGCGAGAAGATCCTCGCCCAGCGCGAGGCGGTGCGCGCCCTGGACGGCGCGCACCACAAGATGCGGCTGCTGCACGGCACGGAACTCAACATCGGCCCGGACGGCACCCTGGACTGGCCCGACGAGTTCCTCGCGGACTTCGACCTGTGCGTGGCATCCATCCACTCCCACTTCGACCAGAGCAGGCAGGAGCTCACCCGCCGCCTCATCCGCGCCTGCGAGAACCCGTACGTCGCCGTCATCGGCCATCCCACGACCCGCAGGATCGGCAAACGCCCCCGCATCGACGCCGACTTCGACGCGGTCTTCGAGGCCTGCGCGCGGACGGGTACCGCTCTGGAGATCAACGCGCATCCCGAGCGGCTCGACCTGTGCGACGAGGACATCCTGAGCGCGAAGCGGTACGGCGTGAAGTTCGCGGTGAACTCCGACGCGCACTCCACCACGCATCTGCCGTACATGCGCTACGGGGTGGGTACGGCCCAGCGCGGCTGGCTGACCAAGGACGACGTCATCAACGCGTGGCCGCTGACGAAGCTGCGGAAGTTCCTGCGGGGAAAGGGCGCCTGACGATCGCTCAGCGCTCCTCGCCCGCGACGAGGAGTTCACCCACCGTCTCCATGAGGACGGCGCGGGCGGGGGCGGGCAGGCCCGCGTCGGTCACGAACCAGTCGGCCTGATCGAGTGCGGCGAAGCCGCTGAGCCCGACCACCCCCCACTTGCTGTGGTCGGCGACGACGGCGACGCGCCGGGCCGAGGCGACCAGCGCCCGGTTGGTCCGGGCCTCCATGAGGTTGGGAGTGGTCAGCCCGGCGCCTTCCGCCACCCCGTGCGCGCCGAGCACCAGCAGGTCCACGTGGAGGGAAGCGATGACCAGGTCGGCGAGCGGGCCGACCAGGGCGGCCGAGGGGGTGGGGGAGCCACCGGTGAGCAGCAGCGTCGGGGCGTCGGGCCCGCCGTCGTGGTCGGCGGTGCGCACCAGCTCCGCCACCGGAAGGGAGTTGGTGACGATGGTGAGCCGCGGGACGCCGAGCAGCCGGGTGGCGACCGCGTACGCGGTGGTGCCGCCCGAGATCGCGACCACGCCGCCCGGCTCCACCAGGGTGGCGGCCGTGTCCGCGATGGCGGCCTTGGCGTCGCCCTCCAGATCGGCCTTGGCGTCGAAGCCGGGCTCGTGCCCGCTGGCCCCGGCCGGGGCGACGGCCCCGCCGTAGACCTTCTCCACGAGGCCGCGCCGGGCGAGGGCGTCCAGGTCCCGGCGGACCGTCATGTCCGAGACGCCGAGCCGGCCGACCAGGTCCGCCACCCGCACGGCGCCGTCGCGCCGGACCGCGTCCAGGATGAGGGTCCGCCGCTGGTGGGCCAGTTGGGCAGCCTGCTCGGCCACGGGTCACTCCCGGGGGTGTCGGCGCATCAGGTCGGAAGGTCGCAAGGTAGCACGGAGGTGTTGTGGGAGTGTGAGGAAATCCCGCCCCACAGGCTGCTGGGTCATGTTTGAAGATGTTTATTCTTGGTCGGTGAAGAAGACCCTCGTGGAACTCGCGGACGGCCGCGAACTGATCTACTTCGACACCGACGAAAGCGCCGTGCGCGACGCGCCCGACCTGCGCCCCCTCGACCGCGTACGCGGCGAACCGGAACTACGGCGGGACGAGGCGACCGGCGACTGGATCACCATCGCCTCCCACCGGCAGGACCGCACCTACCACCCGCCCGCCGGTGAATGCCCGCTCTGCCCCTCCCGGGGCGGCCGGCTCAGCGAAGTCCCCGCCGCCGACTACGAGGTGGCCGTCTTCGAGAACCGCTTCCCCTCCCTCGCCGGCGCGGCCGGACGCTGCGAGGTCGTCTGCTTCACCCCCGAGCACGAGGCCCGCTTCGCCGACCTCACCCCGGCCGCCGCCCGCCTGGTCCTCGACGCGTGGACCGACCGCACCGCGGAGCTCTCCGCGTTCCCGGGCGTGGAGCAGGTGTACTGCTTCGAGAACCGGGGCGCCGAGATCGGGGTGACGCTCGCCCACCCCCACGGCCAGATCTACGCCTTCCCCTTCACCACCCCGCGCACCGCCAAGATGACCGCCGCCGCGGCCGCCCACCGCGCCACCACCGGCCGCAACCTCTTCGAGGACCTCCTCTGCGACGCCCGCGCCGCCACCGAGCGGGTCGTGACGGCCGGGGAGCACTGGACCGCCTTCGTGCCGTACGCCGCCCGCTGGCCGTACGAGGTGCACCTCTACCCGCACCGCCGCGTCCCGGACCTGAACCGCCTCACCGAGGCGGAGCGGGCCGAGTTCCCGGGCATCTACCTGGACCTGCTGCGCCGCTTCGACCGGCTGTTCCCCCTGCCGGGGCAGCCGGAGCGGTGGGCTCCCGCGCCCTACGTCTCGGCCTGGCACCAGGCGCCCCGCACCCGGGGCGGGGAACTGGCCCTGCACCTGGAACTGTTCACGGTCCGCCGCACACCGGACAAGCTCAAGTTCCTCGCCGGGACGGAATCCGGTACGGAGGCCTTCATGAACGACGTGGCCCCCGAGGCGGCCGCGCGGCGACTGCGGGAGGCCCTGTCGTGACCGCCCGGTGGGACGAGGACAGCCGGGCGGACCGGGTCGCGGACACCTTCCGGCGCCTCTACGGCGGCTCCCCGGACGGGGTCTGGGCGGCCCCCGGCCGGGTCAACCTGATCGGTGAACACACCGACTACAACGACGGTTTCTCCCTGCCCATGGCCCTCCCGCAGACCACCCTGCTCGCCGCCCGGGCCCGTACGGACGGACGGCTGCGGCTGCACAGCGCGCAGGGCGACGGCCGGATCACCGAACTGGCCGTGGCCGCGCTGACCCCCGGCGTCGTGACGGGCTGGGCCGGCTACCCGGCCGGCGTGGTCTGGGCACTCGCCGAGGCCGGACACCCCGTCGGGGGCGCGGACCTCCACTTCGACAGCACGGTGCCCACCGGCGCCGGCCTGTCCTCCTCCGCCGCGCTGGAGTGCGCGGTCGCCGTCGCCTACGACGAGCTGTACGGACTGCACCTGCGCGGGCCCGAACTGGCCCGGATCGCCCAGCGCGCGGAGAACGCCTTCGCCGGAGTCCCCTGCGGAATCATGGACCAGATGGCCTCCGTCTGCTGCACCGCCGAGGCCGCCCTCCATCTCGACGCCCGCACCCCGGAGCACCACCGGCAGGTGCCCTTCGACCTGGCGGGCCAAGGGCTGCGGCTGCTGGTGATCGACACCCGGGTCACCCACGACCTCGGCGACGGGGCGTACGCCGCGCTGCGCGCGGGCTGCGAACGCGCGGCCGCGCTGCTCGGCCTGCCCGCCCTGCGCGACCTGCCCGCCGGGGAACTCACGCGCGCCCTGGAGGCCCTGCCGGCGGAGCTCGTGCCCCTGGTCCGCCATGTGGTGACCGAGAACGCCCGGGTCGCCGAAGCCGTCTCCCGGCTGCGGGCGGGCGACGCCGCGGCCCTGGGCCCGATCCTCACCGCCGGCCACGCCTCGCTCCGCGACGACTACCGCGTCTCCTGCCCGGAGACCGACCTCGCCGTGGCCGCCGCCCTGGAGGCCGGGGCACTCGGCGCCCGGATGACGGGAGGCGGCTTCGGGGGCTCGGTCATCGCCCTGGTCGAGGCCGGGCGGGAGAGAGCGGTGGGCGACTGCATGACGGCCGCCTTCGCCACCGCGGGCCACCGGCCGCCGCGCGTCATCGAGGCCGCCCCCGGCGCGGGCGCCCGCCGCCTCACGCCGACACCCGCGACGCGGTAGCCGGGGGCCGCCGGCGCAGGGGCGTGACGGCCGCCGCTCCCGCAGCGCTTCACCTTTTCGGCGCAGCCGTGTTCCCTGGCCACGGCAGCCGGGTCGACGATGCGTCGATCCACCCCGCTGCCTGCCCCGCATATGACCACCCCCCAGCCCCTGGAGTGCCCAGTGAGAAGACCAGCCTGGCCCCTGCTACCGGCGTTACTCGCCGCCGCGCTGCTGTCCGTGGTGCCCGGCGCGACCCCGGCCGGCGCGTCCGCGCTCGCGTCCACGACGACCGCGACCGCCACGGCCGGCGGCATCCAGGCCGACCTGTCCGACTCCTGGCGCCCGCCCCTCAGCACCCGGGGCCGCTACGTCGTCGACGCCGACGGAAACCGCTTCAAGCTCAAGTCCGCGAACTGGCACGGGGCCCAGGGATCGTGGAACGGCTCCGGCGACATCAACGACGCCGCCAACCACCACGACGGCGAGAAGGCCGACCAGATGCCGCTCGGCCTGGACCGCGCGCCGATCGCGAGCATCCTCGCCGGATTCCACGACCTCGGCATCAACAGCATCCGGCTGCCCTTCTCCAACGAGATGCTGCACGATCAGCGCGTGGTGTCCGACGCCTCGGTCGCCGCCAACCCGCAGCTGCGCGGCAAGACCCCGCTCCAGGTCTTCGACGCCGTCATCGCCGCCACCACCGCCGAGGGCTTCGCGGTGATCCTCAACAACCACACCAACACCTCACGCTTCTGCTGCGGCCTGGACGGCAACGAACGCTGGAACACCAGCCAGTCCACCGACCGGTGGGAGGACGACTGGCTGGGCCTCGCCCGCCGTTACAAGGACAACAAGCGCGTGGTCGGCGCCGACCTCTACAACGAGGTCCGCCGCACCGTCACGGACGACCCCAACTGGAACTGGGGCAACGGACACGACTGGTGGGCCGCGTCCCAGCACCTCGGCGACCGGCTCCTCACCGAGGCCAATCCCGACCTGCTGGTGATCGTCGAAGGCATCAACTGGCAGGGCATCCCGGCCGACGGGCTGCCCCACGGGCGGCCCACACTGGAACCGGTACGCACCCTCTCGCACACCCTCGTCGCCTCGAACAAGCTGGTGTACGCGGCGCACTTCTACGGCTACACCGGGCCGAACCACACCGGCGCGACCGGCATGGGCGAGACCCACGACCCGCGCTACCAGGAACTCTCCCGCGAGGACCTGTTCGCGACCCTGCGGCGCCAGGCCTTCTACGTCACGGCCGAATCCGGCGCCCACTTCACCGCACCCCTGTGGATCAGCGAGTTCGGCATCGGCAGCGACGAGACCAACCCGCAGGCCCGCGCCTGGTTCGGCAACCTCGTGGACCACCTCATCGCCAACGACACCGACTTCGCCTACTGGCCCCTGGTCGGATGGACGGGACACGGCACCTGGTCGATCCTCAACTTCGATGCCGGCGGCCGCCGTTCCGGCATCCTGGACGGCGGCGACTGGCGCGCCGCCGACTGGCAGCGGCTGATCGCCTCGCCGCAGAAGAGCGGCCAGGTCGCCGTCACCGACACCTGGGACATGCTCAACCTCGACCACGCCGACGCGGTCCAGTCGGCACGCGTACGGACCCTCGGGGACTGGGACTCCGGGGCCCGCAAGGCGGCCTGCCCCGACGGACAGCGGCTCCTCGGCGTGGCGCACCGCGACGGGCGCGGGCTGTGCACCGATGCCGGGGCCCCCGCTCTGGCGGCCACCGGCCCGGCGCCGACCGCCGTGCGCGACGAACGCCACGTCCAGCAAGGTGATTGGGCGGGCGGCTACACCAAGTACCAGTGCGGGCCGAACCAGTTCATGACCGGCTACAGCGTCCGAGGCCAGGCGGTCTCCGCCGTCCTGTGCGCCCAGGCGGGCAGGACCCTCGGCACGGCCGGCCGCACCGTCTGGTTCGACCGGGGTGACAACCGGCCCGCCGGTGGCCCGGGCGGAGAGTTCGCGTACGGCACCTACAAGGGCCAGTGCGCGGTGGACGAGTACGCCGCGGGCATCGCCTTCACCGGGGCCTGGGCCAAGGGCAAGACCCCGGACGCCCTGCTCTGCCGGAGGCTGTGACGCCCGGCTCCCGGCGACGGACCGGGGGGCCCGGCGGTCCTCTGTGAGGGGCGCCGGGCCCGTCGGCGATGATGGAGGGGTCACCAGTGCTCAGAGTGAGGGGAGCGACGCCGCAGATGTCCACTTCCGGCTCCGGCCCGAGGCCGCCGACGATCGCCGACGTCGCGCGGGTCGCCGGGGTGTCGCGTACGACGGTCTCGCACGCCCTCAACGGGATCGGCAAGGTCGACCCCCGGACCCGGGAGCGGATCAAGCAGGTCGCGGGCGAGCTCGGCTACCGGCCCAACCTGCGGGCCCAGCGGCTGCGGCGCGGGCAGGCCAAGGCGATCGCGCTGGCCTCGTCCATGCCGTTCGCGGTGGCCGGAGGGCCGTCCCGGCTGGGGTTCTACATGGAGGTGGCCGCCGCTGCCGCCGAGAGCGCCCTCGTCCACGACTACGCGCTGGTCCTCGTGCCGCCCGTGATGTCCGGGTCCGCCCTGTACTCCGTCGACATCGACGGGGCCATCGTCGTGGAGCCCGACGCGGACGACGCGGCGGTGGCCGTGCTCAAGGAGCGCGGACTGCCGTACGTGGCACTCGGCCGGCCCGTGTCGCCCGACGAGGACGCCTCGTGGGTGGACCTGCGCGGCGGGCTGGTCGCCGAGCTGCTGCTCACCCACCTGTACGAGCAGGGCGCCCGGCGGCCGGCCCTGCTCATCGGCTCCGGCGCACGGCACTCGTCCGTGGACGCGCGGGCGGCCTTCGAGCGGGCCGCCGAGGCGCACGGCTGGGAGCCGATCGTGGCGACCGCCCCCGAGGCGGGCGGCGAACGGGCCGGCTACGAGCGGTGCGCCGCCCTGCTCGCCGAGCACCCCGGGATCGACGCGGTGTGCGCGCTGGTGGACGCCTTCGCGGTGGGCGCCGTGCGGGCGGTCCGGGACAGCGGGCGCGCCGTCCCGGACGACGTCATGGTCGTCACCCGGTACGACGGTCTGCGCGCCCGCACCTGCGAGCCGCCGCTGACCGCCGTCGACCTGGGCCTGGACCGGGCGGCGGCCGATGCGGTGGCGCTGCTGCTGGCCCGGTTGCGCGGTGACGTCGACGCCCCGAGGGTGGTGACGGCCCCCGAGCCGCGGATCATCGCCCGCGCCTCCTCACTGAGGGTGGCGGCCACTCGGTGAGCCCTGCCGGCGGCGGGAGGCAAAACCCGGCCCCGCCGGCGTTTGAGGCGTGGGGTCCCCCCGGACGGAGTCTGGGGGAGGGTCCTGGGCGGAGCCCCGGGAAGCCGGCCCGCAGCGTCGTACGGTCAGCGCCCGACCATGAGCACCAGCCCCGAGACCAGCGCGAAGACCAGCACGAACACCCGCATCCGCCGCGCGTCCAGCCGGTGGTGCACCAGCCGGCTCAGCCACGCCCCCACCGCGATCGCGGGCACCAGCGCGAGCGCCCATCCGAGGTCCGCGGGATCCCCCTTTCCCGTCGCGAACAGCAGCAGCAGCGAGGCGACTTCGCCGACGAGGAAGCACGCGGCAACGGTGGAGCGCAGCTCGGCCGGCGGCCGGTGCTGGTAGACCAGCGCCAGCGGCGGTCCGCCCACCCCCGTGGCGGTCTCCGTCAGGCCGGTCACCACGCCCGCGCCGACATAGGCGGCGCGGCCGGGCGTGAACGCCGGCGCGACCAGGCTCGCGACGGCCGCCAACACGGTGGCGAGGCCCACGAACAGGCCCAGACTGCGGTCGGGGATCAGCCACAGCAGCGCCAGCCCGCCGGGCGTGGCGGCGAGCCGCGCCGCGGTGATCCAGCCCGCTCCGCGCACGTCGAGTGAGGCCCGTTCGCGCCAGGCGACGTACACGTTGAGCGGGATCATCGCCGCCAGGACGAACACCGGGAGCAGGCCGGGATCGAGGATGCCCGCCACCGGGGCGACGATCAGGGCGAAGCCGAGTCCGCTGCTGCCCTGGACGAACGCGGCGGCGGTCACCGTGACGGCGAGCACCACCAGGGTCAGCGTGCTCACCGTGCCGCGCTCCGTCCCCGTGCCTGGGTGGAGGTGGGGTGCACGCGGGTGATGGCGGCCCGTTCCACCGTGGCGCGGGCCAGGCCGGCCGCCTGCCGCACCAGCGCCGCTCCGTCCCAGCCGACGGGCCGGCCGCGCCACAGCCGCATGCGTCCCGCGACGAACACGGCGGTGATCTGGTCGCGGTTGCCGCGCCGGACCAGCTCCCAGGGCAGGTCCCAGGACAGGGCGAGCTCCGGGTTGGTGACGTCGACGAGCAGGAAGTCGGCGGCCAGCCCCGGGGCGATGGCCCCGGTCCGCGCACCGAGGCCGACGGCGTCGGCGCCGCCCCGCGTGGCGTGCTCCAGCCAGGTCCAGCCGGCGCCGCAGGACGAGTCGCCGGTGGCCAGCCCGTAGGCGATCCGCTGGGCGAACTCGGCCGCCTCGGCCAGGCGGAACCCGTCGCCCCGGGTGCCGTCCGTGCCGAGGCCGAAGCGGACGCCGCGTTCGGCCATGGCGGTGGCGGGCGCGACGGCATTGCCCTTCCAGGCGCTGGCCACGGGGTTGTAGCTCACCGAGGTCCCGGTGTCGGCGAGCAGGGTGAGCTCGCGCGGCGTGAGGAGGGTGGCGTGTGCGGCCAGCAACTGGGGGCCGAGCGCGCCGATCGCGTACAGGTGCTCCAGGGGGCGCATCCCATGGCGTACGAGGGAGCGTTCGACACCGGCCAGGTGCTCGTTGACGTGGATCTGGACGACGGCCCCGGCCTCGGCGGCGAGGCGGGCCGTGCCCCGCAGGGTCTCCTCGGTGGCCGCCTCGGGGATGGAGACGGCCAGGGAGGGGTGCACCAGCGGGTCGTCCGCGTAGCGTGCGAGATGCTTCTCGGCGTCGTCCAGGACGGCGCCGCCGCCGTCCTCGGCGTCGTTGCAGACCAGCCCCAGCACGCACCGGATTCCGGCGTCGCGCGCGGCGGACGCGACCACCTCGACGTCGACGCCGGCGCGCGTTCCGGCGTCGGCGACGGTCGTGAAACCGCCGCGCAGGGCTTCGAGCGCGGCCAGCTTGGCCGCCACGTAGGCCGATTCCTCGTCCAGCGCGCCCTCCAGCGGCTCCCACACCCTGCGGAAGATCTCCGACGGCTCCCCGAAGGCGAGCGCCGAGCCGAAGCTCTGCGTGAGGTGGTGGTGGGAGTCGACGAAGCCGGGCATCAGGAGTCGGCCGGGCAGTCGTACGGGGTCCAGGTGCGGATGCTCGCGCACCAGCTCCCCGGCGGGTCCGACGGCGCGGAAGGAACCGTCGGCGACGACGACCGCGTGGCCGTCGGCGGGGCCTTCGGGCAGCAGGACGGCGTCCGGGAGGAGGAGGAACGGCTCTGGACTGTCGAGCAGTTGGCGGATCTGGCGGCTCATCGGGTGCTTTCCGTACGGGTGGTGGCCAGGCGGGCGGCGATGCCCGGCCTGACGTGGTGGAACAGGACGTTGAGGACCGCGGCGACGAACGCCCCGACGGCGACGCCGCTTTCGAGGAGGATGCGGACGTTCGGCGGGAAGCCGCCGTACACACCGGGAACGAGGATCGGCAGCAGGCCGAGCGCGAGGGCGACCGCGCAGATGAAGGTGCTGGTGTGCTTGTCGAGGTCGGAACGGCCCAGCATCTGCACGCCGAGCACGGTGATCACGGCGAAGACGACCATCGCGGTGCCGCCGACGACCGCGGAGGGGATGACGCTGATCGCCCGGGTCACGGGAGCGAGGAAGCCGATGGCGATCAGGACGAGGCCGGCCGCGGCGGTCACGAAGCGGCTGCGCACGCCGGTGACGCGGACGATGCCGATGTTCTCGCCGCTGGTGACCAGGAGCGGCAGCCCGAAGAACCCGCCGAACAGCGAGGTGAGTGCGTCGCCGCGGACGGTCCGGGGGACGGCGGTGCGCGTGTCGATCTCCTTGCCGACGGCCTCGGCGTTGATGACGGTCTGGCCGGTCGCCTCCGCCATGGAGGCGAGGCTGTAGAGCATCAGCGGCAGCGCGGCGAGCAGGTTGAACTGGGGCGACCCGAACGGCAGCAGGTGCGGCACGCTCAGCAGACCGCCGTCGGCGGCGCGCCCGAGGTCGACGGCGCCGAGCAGCGCGGCGAGGGCGGTCCCGGCGAGCAGCCCGAGCATGACGGCGAGTTGGCGCAGGATGCCGCTGAAGAGCAGGTAGAAGGCGACGGTGAAGCCGATGGTGGCCAGGCCGAGACCGAGCTTGGCGGGGTCGGCGAAGCCCGGCTGTCCGGGGCGGCCGGTGACGAGGACCGCACCGACCTTCACCAGGTTGACGCCCACGATGACGATCATCGTGCCGATGACGAGGGTCGGGAAGAAGGCCAGCAGCCGGGAGAAGAGGGGCAGTACGACGAAGGTGAAGGCGGCCGTGAGGAGCACCGCGCCGGTGGCCGTGGGCAGGCCGTGCTGTTCGGCGATGGCGAGGAACAGGATCAGGGGCGCACCCCCCGGCAGCATCACGAACGGCAGCCGCGGCCCGAACTTCCAGGGGCCGAGCGACTGGATCAGGGACCCGACTCCGGAGAGCACGAAGGCCGCGGAGAGCAGGTTGACGGTCAGTCCGGGGTCGAGGCGGAGGGTCGCGCTCATCAGGAAGATCGCCGAGATGGGGGTGGCGGCCATGACGAGGACGTGCTGGATGCCGAAGAGGAGTATCCGGCCGTGGGGGCGGGACTCGTCTACGGGGTGGGGCGTTGCGGGAGTGTGCGCGGGCGTGGGCGCGGACTGCTCCGCACCGGGCAGGGTCTGGCGGGGACTTGACACGTTCGGTCTCCGTTCGGGCGTTGCTGCGCGCTCGGATTTCAGCCGCGATCCGGCCCTGGACGGAGGGGCCAAATCGATTTGGCCAAATCGATTTGGCCGTCAGTATCGGAGGGCCCGTGCCCCGTGGTCAAGGCTCGTGACACCGGCTCTGTGGAGGTGCCGTGAAGGTTGAGCCCGCTTGGGCGCGGGGCGAGGGCCACCGCGTCGCAGGGCGGCGGTGGCGGGGTGACCGGCCGGGTGCCGTGGCAGGGGTCCACGGCACCCGGCCGGCGCGGAAGGGCCGGACGGCCCGGCCGGGTCAGGCGTGGTCGGGTACCGGCTCGGCGGCCGCGTCCGGGGCGGCCTCGGGGGCGGGCTGCGGCCGGCCCGGCAGGAGCAGTCCGGCGAGGAAGACCACCACGGCGGCGGCCACGGCCCACCAGAAGGCGTCGGCGAAGCTCCCGGCCGTCGGCGTGGCGTGCTCGCCGCCGCCCTGCAGGATGAGCGCCACCACGGCGATGCCGAGCGAGGCGCCGATCTGGTTCAGGATGAACACCGCGCCGGTGGCCCCGGCGACGGCCTCGCCCGGCACGGTCCGGTACACCGAGCCCATGGTCGGCGCGCCGACCAGACCCATCCCGAAGCCCGCGGCGAGCTGAGCGACGGTCAGCAGGACCTGCGAGGTGTCGGGCCCGGACTGGGTGAAGACCAGCGCGCCCGCACCGATCAGCAGGGCGCCCGACGGGACCAGGACGCGCGCCCCGAACCTGTCGGCCAGGTTGCCGGCCAGCGGCATGCCGATCAGCGTGCCGAGCCCGAGCGGTGCGAGCAGCAGCCCCGACTGCAGCACGCTGTGCCCGTGCACCTGCTGGTAGTACAGCGGCAGCAGGAACAGCAGTGAGAACAGACCGCCGCCGAGCAGGAACATCGTGGTGACGCCGGCCGTGAAGCCCTTGCTGGAGAAGAGCCTCAGGTCGAGCAGCGGGGTCTTGTCGGTCCGCAGGGCGTGCACGGCGTATCCGGCGAACAGCGCGACGCCCACGGCGAGTCCGATGAGGACGCGGGTGTTGCCGAAGCCGTGCGCGCCGGCCTGCGAGAGCGCGTACACGAGCGCGGCGAAGCCGGGGGAGAGCAGGAACACGCCGAGGACGTCGAGCGGGACCGGGTCACCGCTGGGCGGCGGGTCGGCCGGCAGCACCTTGATCGCCAGCACATGGCGGCGAGCGCGAAGGGGATGTTGACGAGGAACAGCCACTTCCAGTCGAGGTTGTCCAGCAGCAGGCCGCCGACGATCGGGCCCACCACCGGCCCGAGGGTGATCGGTACGGAGATCAGGCCCATGACCCGGCCGATCCGCTCGGGACCGGCGGCGCCCGCGACCACGGTCATCATGATCGGGTCGATCATGCCGCCGCCCAGGCCCTGCAGGACGCGGAACGCGATCAGCGACTCGGCGTTCCAGGCGAAGGCGCACAGCGCGGAGCCGATCAGGAAGACCGTGAGGCCCAGCAGCCACATGCGCTTCGCGCCGAACCGGACGAGCGCCCAGCCGGCCAGCGGGATGGCCAGGGCGACGGCGAGCAGATAGCCCGTGGTGACCCACTCGATGGTGGCGAGCGAGGCCTTGAACTCGCCGCCCAGGCTGCTGATCCCGACGTTGACGATCGTCGCGTCCAGGTAGGACATCATCCCGCCGAGCACCATCACCCCGAGCAGCGTGAGCAGCCCGGAATCGAGGCGGGCCGGGCTCTGCTCCGCCATCTTTGCTACAGACATGGCAACTCCATTGGTCTGATACGCCTATTGATTTGAACCGAGTAGTTAAATTTGATGGTTGGGACGGTAGCATCGCCGTATGAGCGTTGGCGAGACCCCGAAAACGAAGGCGGCCCCGGCGGACCGGGGCCGGATGGACAAGCGGCGGGCCATCGTGGATGCGGCCCTCCGGGTCTTCGCGCGCGTCGGCTACAGCCAGGCGAGCCTCGACCTCATCGCCACCGAGGCGGGGGTCGCGAAGCCCACGATCTACAACCACCTGGGGTCGAAGGAGAACCTCTTCCGGCACGTGATGACCGAGACGGCGGCGCGCTCCAACGCCAAGACCCTCGACGTGCTGGAGGACTTCCCGACCGACCCGGACGGTTTGCGGCCAGGCCTGGAGGACGTGGCCCACAAGCTGGTCGACTGCTACTGCGACGAGCAGTCGGAGTCCGTGCGCCGCCTGCTCTACGCGGAGGCGGTCCGCTTCCCCGACCTCTTCGACGAGGTGCGCGCCAGCGGACCCAACCAGTTCACCGACGCCCTGGCAGGCCGCCTCGCCCGCCTCGCCAACGCGGGCCACCTGCGGATCGAGGACCCCGAGCGGGCCGCCAACCAGTTCATCGCCCTCGTCTACGCGGAGCTGCCGGACATGAGCGCGCTGGGTACACGGCCGCTGGACCCCGAGCACGTCCGGCACATCGTCAGCGCGGGCGTGGACACCTTCCTGCGCGCGTTCGCAGCCGAACCCGGCACGGGCGCCACCGGCGCCTCGCTCGGCAACGTGGTCAGCGGCTGATCCGCAGCTGCAGCCAGCACGACAGCCGGTCGTCCGGGTCGTCGAGATCGAGGCCGAACTGCTCCCGGGCGCGCCGCAGCCGGTACTTCAGGGTGTTCGGGTGGACGGTGAGGTTGCGTGCCGCCTCGCCGATGTTGCCGACCGCCTCCAGCCAGGCGGCCACCGAAGCCGCGTAGTGGGTCTCCTGGAGCCGGTCGTGTTCGAGCATCGCCTCGACCCCGGGGTGGCGCAGCCGTGGCCGGTGCGTGAGCTCGTCGGCCAGGTGCGCGAGGAGGACCTGCGCGCGGACGTCGGTCAGCGCCGCGACCGGTGGCGCCCCGGCGGCCGCGGTGGTCACGCGGAGCACGTCGTCGACCTCCGAGCGCAGGTCCGGCAGTTCGTCGGTGTCCGCGGCGGTCCGGCTGACGGCGGCGCTCATCGGCCGGGTACGGGGGCGGGCGATCGCGGCCAGTGCCTGTGCCGCCAGGCGCCGGCCCGATTCCGGGTCGTCGCCGGGCAGCAGGGCGTACACGGCGCGCGGACCGGTGGCGACGGCGGCCGCGGGACGTACTGCGGCGAAGTGCCGGCCGAGGTCGGCGCCCATCCGGACCAGCAGTGTCCCCGCCTCCGCCGGTGTGCCGGCCGGGGCGAAGCCCAGCAGGACCAGGGGCGTGTGCGCGGGGAGGCCGAGCCGGTAGGCGGTGTCCTGCGCCGCCGCCGTGCCGTCCAGGCCGGCCCGCAGGGCCTGTTCACGGGCGTGCAGCTCCAGGGCGGCGGCGCTGCGGCGGCGCAGCATGTGCAGGGCGGCGGTCCCGGCGCCGTCGAGCAGCGCCCGTTCGCCGGCCGCGTCGAGCGGGGTGCGGTCCTCGATCGCCCAGATCGTGCCGAGCGGGAGGTCCCCGGCGCGGATGGCGACGGCGGCGCGCGGCAGCTCGTCCTCGGCCAGTGCGGGCAACCGTACGACGCCGGGGGCGGCCAGCACCCGCCGGTACTGGCGCTGCTGCCGCTCGGCCTGCGCGTCCGGCTGGTCGGGGACCCGGCGGCCGAGGATGCCCTGGCGGCGCAGCTCGTCGATGCGCTGGCCCGGCAGGGTGGAGTGGGCGAGTACCCGGGCGTCGAGGTCTTCGATGGCCACGGACCCGCCGATCACCGCCGCGATGGCGTCCGCGAGGGCGAAGAGCTCCTCTCCGCTCCGGTCGCCGCCCGGACCGCTGTTTGGCGCCTCCGACGAAACCATGCCCCGATGATAGGCGACCTCGACAAAGCGAGAGCCAGGAGGCAGCCCCGAGCATGGTGCGACCAGGCCCCCTCCCGGGCCCCTGGCGTACCGCTCGTTCGGAGGAAGCCCCATGACCGTCCCGGCCACCCCGGTCCCACCCGCCGCCCGTCGGCCCGCGCCGTCCCCCACCCCCGAAGCACTGCTCGGCCTGTTCCCGGCCGGCACGCGCCTCGCCGAGGACGACGGGCAGCTGGTGATCGGCGGCTGTCGGGTGACCGAGCTCGCCGACCGCTTCGGCACACCGGCCCTGATCATCGACGAGGGGGCCCTGCGGGACCGCGCCCGCCGGTACGCGGCCGGGCTCGCCGCACGCTGGCCGAACTCGCGGGTGGCCTTCGCCTCCAAGGCCTTCCCCTGTACCGCCGTGTACCGGGTGCTGGCCGAGGAAGGTCTGAGCATCGACGTCGCGGGCGGCGGGGAGCTGGCCCTGGCGCTCGCCGCCGGTGTGGACCCGGCCAGGATCGTCCTGCACGGCAACGCGAAGACGGACGCCGAGGTGGAGATGGCCGTGGCGGCGGGGGTCGGGCTGATCGTCGTCGACAACACCGACGACATCGACCGGCTGGAGCGGATCGTCACCGGCGAGCAGGCCGTACTCGTCCGCGTCACCCCCGGCATCCGCCCCGACACCCACGCCGCGGTCGCCACCGGCCAGGAGGGCTCGAAGTTCGGACTCACCCTGCCCCGGGCCCGCCGGGCCATCTCGCGGCTGCGCGCGAGCGACCGGCTCCGGCTGGACGGCGTACACGTCCACATCGGCTCCCAGATCCTCGACACCGAGCCGTTCGCCCGGGCGGTGGAGGCGGTGGCGGAGCTCGGCACGTTCGCCGTATACGACCTCGGCGGCGGTCTCGGCGCCCGCTACACCTACGACGACCACCCGCCCAGCGTCGAGGAGTACCTGGACGCGGTGGTGGGAGCGGCCCGCAGGGTACTCCCGCCGGACGCGCAGATCATCCTCGAACCCGGCCGGTCCATGGTGGCCGAAGCGGGAGTGACCCTCTACCGCGTGGCCACCGTCAAGCGGGGCGAACCGACCTTCGTCGCGGTGGACGGCGGCATGGGCGACAACCTCGAAGTCGCGCTGTACGGCCAGCGCTTCGAGGCCACCGTCGCCACCCGCCCGGGCGGCGGCGAACCCCACCACCTGGTGGGCAGGCACTGCGAGTCCGGCGACGTCCTGAGCGCGGACGTCCGCCTGCGCGACCCGCGCCCCGGAGACCTGATCGCGGTCCCGGTCACCGGCGCGTACTGCTTCTCCCTGAGCAACAACTACAACGGCGCGCTCCGGCCGCCCGTCGTCTTCTGCCGCGACGGCGAGGCCCGCCCCGTGGTGCGCCGGGAGACGTACGCCGACCTGCTCCACCGCGACCTGCCCTGAGCCGCCCCGGCCGGCCCCCTCACCTCGTCCCCTCACCTCGCAGGAGTCCCCATGTCCTCCCGGCCGCAGCTGCGCCAGCAGCTTCTGAGACGCAAGCCCTTGCACACCTTCGGAGAGGAACCGGGTGGAGGCGGCGGACTGCGCCGTACCATCGGCCCCTTCCAGCTCACGATGATCGGGATCGGCGCCACCATCGGCACCGGCATCTTCTTCGTACTCGGCTCGGCCGTGCCCGAGGCGGGCCCCGCCGTGATCGTGTCCTTCGCGATCGCGGCGGCCGCCGCGGCCCTCACCGCCCTCTGTTACGCGGAGCTGGCCTCGGCGGTGCCTGTGTCCGGTTCCTCGTACTCCTACGCGTACGCCACCCTGGGCGAGTTCGCGGCCTGGGCGGTGGGCTGGTGCCTGCTGCTGGAGTACGCGGTGTCCGGCGCCGCCATCGCCGTGAGCTGGGGCCAGTACCTCAACGACCTCACCCTACGGACCCTCGGCTTCCAGATGCCCGAGGCGATCTCGGCGCCGCCGGGCGCGGGCGGCATCGTCAATCTGCCCGGAGTCGTGCTGGTCGGCCTGTGCTGTCTGCTGCTGGTCCGCGGAGCGAAGGAATCCGCCCTCGTCAACACGGTGATGGTCCTGGTCAAGCTCGGAGTGCTGGCGCTCTTCGTGGTGATCGGCGCCACCGGCTTCGACTCCGGCAACCTCCACCCCTTCGCCCCGCTGGGTGCGGCCGGCATCGGGACCGCCGCCGCCACCGTCTTCTTCGCCTTCATCGGCCTGGACGCGGTGTCCACCGCCGGCGAGGAGGTCCGCGACCCGCGGCGCACTCTGCCCCTGGCCATCGTCGGGTCGCTGGTCGTGGTCACCACCGTCTACGTCCTGGTGGCCGTGGTGGGCGTGGGCGCCCAGCCGTGGCGGGCCTTCGACGGCCAGGAGGCGGGGCTGTCCGCCATCCTCGGCGACATCACGGGCGCCGGCTGGCCCGCCGTACTGCTCTCCGCGGGCGCGGTGCTGTCCATCATCAGCGTCACCCTGGTCGTGCTGTACGGACAGAGCCGCATCCTCTACACCATGGGCCGCGACGGCCTGCTCCCCCCGGCCTTCCACCGCGTCAGCCCGCGCAGCGGCACACCGGTGTTCACCACGCTCCTCACCGGCGGCTTCGTCGCGGCCCTCGCGGCGTTCTTCCCCCTGGACCTGCTCGCCGACCTCACCAGCATGGGCACCCTCGCCGCCTTCACCGTCGTCTCGCTCGGCGTACTGATCCTGCGCCGCACGGCCCCGGACCTCGACCGCGGCTTCCGCGTCCCCGGCCACCCGGTGGTCCCCCTGCTGTCCCTGCTCGCCTGCGGCTACCTGATCAGCCAACTGCCGCTCGACACCTACCTCCTGTTCGGCGGCTGGCTGACCTTGGCCCTGCTCGTCTACGTGCTCTACAGCCGCCGCACCTCACGCCTCCAGCCCGCCGGGGACGGGACCCCGGTCCCCTAGGCGGCCGAACGGCCCTGAGCCCGCACTGCCAGGTGTTGTTCCCGGAGCCCGGCACGAACGCACCTTATGGTGTGGTTCGTGACGGACCATGCGACGCAGGCCATGGGCACGGAGATGGCCGCGGCCCGGCTCAAGGAGCGGCTGTACGCGACGATCACCATGATCTCCGTCGTCATCGGGCTCGCGGGCGGCACCCATCTGGACGCCGTCGGAGCCGCGGCGACGGTCGCGACCGCCTCCGTGGGCCTGTGGCTGGCCGCGCTGGTCGCCGACCAGCAGGCCCATCGTGTGACGCACGGCGCCCTCGCACGGGGACGGGAACTGCGCGCGATGCTCTTCGTCAGCAGCCCGCTGCTGCTGTCCGCGGTGGGCCCGCTCATCCTGATCGGCGTCTCCGCACTGGGAGCGATGGGCCTGAAGACGGCCCTCCTCACGGCAGCCGGGGTCAACGTCGCCACCCTGTTCGCATGGGGGTGCTACGGCGGGATCCGCATGGGCGGAGGGACGCTGTTCGCGCTGCTGGCCGGAGCGATCGACGCGGCGATCGGCACGGCGGTCGCGGTGGTCAAGACGGCCACCGGCCACTGACGCCCGGCCGCACGATCACCGCTCTTGACGCAGCGCCGTGGTGAACCAGGTGATGACCGGAGCGAGTCGGGGGGACACCCGCCATCCGTTGACCGCGGCCAGGAGCCGCCAGTAGCGCTCGGCGTGCGGGTCGGACGTGATCCGCAGACGGGCGAGGAGCCAGCGGCGGACGTCACCGGCGTCGGGATGCTCGAACGCGTGGGCGTACAGGGCGGCCAGGGAGTCGGACAGGGGTGTCGCTTCGGCGGAGGCCGGCAGGATGCCGGCGGAGACCGCTTCGTGGATGAGCTCGCGCACCGCTTCGTTGAGCTCGTGGTGCAGGTCGGTGGACTCGTCCGGGGAGTGTTCGTCCGCCTGGTGCTCGGCGCTGCGGCGGACCGCGGCGCGGAAGTCCGCGTCCTGGCAGAGTTCGGCGAGTTCCACCCAGGCCTCCACCTGTTCCGGCGCGGGATCGTCGGGGAGGACGGGCAGGGTGGATCGCATCAGGGCGACGAACTCGGGATTGGTGTGCGGGCCGCTGAAGGTGTCGTCGATGAAGTCGGTGACCAGCCGGTGTCGTTCGTCCTCGGAGAGTCGGGCGAGTCGGTGCATGAGGTCCATCTCCATGGTGGTGGGGCCGCGTCTGGCGACTGCTCGTAGTACCGACCGCCGCAGGCGAAGGGTCTGGATCTGTACGTCCAGGGCGTCGGCGTGCGCTTCCGCGACTTCCGCCACGGAGGCCTCACGACCCAGCACCTTGCGTACGGCTGCCAGGCCGAGCCCGAGATCCCGCAGGGTTCGGGCCAGCTCCAGGCGTGCCAGTGCGTCGACGTCGTAGAGCCGGTAGCCCGCCGGACTCCGATCGGTTGGCGGAACGATGCCCGTGTCGGAGTAGAACCGGATCGTCTTCACCGTCAGACCCGTCCGGCGGGCGAGTTCCCCGATGGAATAGAGCGTGTCGCTGTGCATGCCCCCAGCTTGATCTCTCCCCCCACGGGAGACTCAAGCGGGACTACTTGGCGCCGAGACCGGCGTCGGAGACCTCGAGCTTGCCGGCGGCCCTCAGGACCTTGTTCAGGATCCTCAGGTCGTAGATGCCGGTCAGGTCGGGCTGCTCGATGAGCTTCGCCTTCACCGCCCAGTCCGACTGCTTCTTCAGCGTCGCGGCCAGCGGGTCGTCGGTGACCCGGATGCTCGGCCACGCCGGGTCGATGACCTTCGCGTCGAGCCCCTTGCCCGTGTCCGCCGCCAGCTTCGTGTTGGCGGAGACCTTCGCCCTGTCCTGGTGGGCGCGGATCCACCCGTTGGTCTTCACCGTGCCCCTGAGTACGGCCTCGACCACGTCCGGGTGCTCCTTGAGGAACTTCTGCGACACGACGATGTTCGTGATCACGAACTTGTTCTCGGGCCACAGGCTCGCCTCGTCGAGGAGGACGCTGCCGCCGTCGGAGACGAGCTTGGAGGCCGTCGGCTCCGGCACCCAGGCGCCGTCGATGGAGCCCTGCTTGAAGGCGTCCGGGGTCACCTTGTTGTCCGTACGGACGACGGAGACGTCACCCTTGCCGGACTCGGGGTCGACCGACCAGCCCCTCTCCGAGATCCAGTTGAGGAACGCGACGTCCTGCGTGTTCCCCTTCTGCGGGGTGGCGATCTTCTTGCCCTTGAGGTCGTCCAGGGTCTTGATCTTGTCCGGGTTCACGACCAGCTTGACGCCGCCGGAGGCGGAGCCGGAGATGATCCGCAGGTTGGAGCCCTTGGACTTCACGTAGCCGTTGATCGACGGCGAGGGGCCGATGAAGCCGATGTCGAGAGAGCCGCCGTTGAGGGCCTCGATCTCGGACGGACCGGCGTTGAAGGACTGCGGCTTGATCGTGGTGGCGCCCAATTCCTGCTGGATCAAGCCCTCTTGGAGGCCGACCAGGGCGGTGGCGTGCGTCAGGTTCGGGAAGTACCCGATCCGGACCTCGGAGGCCGACAGCGGTTTGCCGCCGGTGGCCGCGACGTTGGCCTTGTCGTCCACCTTCTTCGCCTGGGAGCCGTAGCCGCACGAGGTGAGCAGCAGGGGGAGCGCTGCGGTGACGGCGAGGGCGCGCAGGGTGCTGAGCGGTCTTGCGGCAGACACGGAGGTGTCCTTTTACGGGATGGGTTCGGGGAGGCGCGGAAACAGCACACGCCACCCCCTCCGGGCCGTCGGTGGCGGGAACGCGGGCGCGGGCGGAGAAGAGGATGGGTGCGCACACCCGCGCTCGAGGACGCGCGGGCGGTGAGGTCGGCAGGGGCGCGCCCGGCCGATGGAGGGCGGGGCGGCAAGGGCGCGCGGCAGTGGACCGTGCGTGGAGCCAGGCCTCTGGATCGTGTCAGGCGGACTGACAGATGGCGCTGGAGGTGCGGACCAGGTCGATGTGCCGGCGGGAGGTCAGGGGCAGGGCCCGGCCTGCGTGGTGCAGCGCTCGCACGGCGCTCCCCCTATTCCTAGTTTTCCCACCTGGTTGGTAGGCATAGTTGCAGAGGTGAGGTGCCCACCCCAAGGGGTCGCCCATATCGTGGACTTCCGTATCCCGGTATGCGAGAAGCGGGCGGGTGGGTCAGGCGGTCAGGGATTGGTCCAGGCGTCGGGGGCGTGGGTCAGCGCGGATACGTCGGCGGGCAGATCGGATGACGCGACGTCGGCGAGCGACACCCCGTCGAGGATCTCGCGTACGTTGGCCCTCAGGGCGATCCACAGGGGCAGGAGCGACTGGGCGGGGCCGGTGTAGGACAGATCCGGGGGGCGGACCCCGCGCACCGAGACGAGCGGTCCGTCCACGATGCGGATGACATCCGCGATGCTGATGGACTCGGCGGGCTTGGCCAGCCGGTAGCCGCCGTTGCCGCCGCGCTGGCTGAGCACGAGGCCGCCCCGGCGCATGTCGTTCAGGATGCCTTCGAGGAACTTGTGCGGAATGTCCTGGGCGTCCGCGATGGCTTCGGCCTTCAGTGGCCCGTCATCCTGTGACGCGGCGAGCTGGAGTGCGGCACGTACCGCGTAGTCCGCCCTGGCTGAGATCCGCATGGGGACATTATCCCGTACGGTTTCGGCTGGTCGCGGACCCGCACCCCGTGCGGCCCTCGACTCAGCGGAAGGCCGCCATCGCGCGGTGGGAGCCGTTGAGGTAGTGCGCGCCGACGGAGCGCAGGCGGTGCGAGACCGGGCGGTGGGCCGTCAGCACCCGGGCGTTGCGCCAGAACCGGTCCAGGCCGGGGGCGTCGGCGAGCTCCAGCACCCGGGCCGTGATGTGCAGGGTGGCCTTCGACGTCACGGCCTCGGCCGTGGCGACCAGGGCGGCGACCCCCGCCGGTTCTTCGGCATCGAGCTGCGCACCCGTGGTGAGGGCCTGCGCCATCACCTCGGTGGCCCGGTCCACCACGGCGGCGGCCGTCTGGGCGGCGGAGGCGAGTTCCCCGTACGTCAGCAGCAGGTCCGGGTCCTCACCGGGCAGCCGGTGCGCGCGGCCGCCCCTGCTGAGGTCGCGCGCTTCGGTGAGGGCGCCCTCGGCGATGCCGAGGCCGACGTGGCACAGGGCGAGCCGGAGCGCCGGCTCCGCGAGCGCGGTGAAGGGCGCGGTCGACTCCTCGTCGTGCGGCCGGCGGCCCAGCACCTGCCCGGGCGTGACCGCGACCCGGTCGAGGACGACCTCGCCCGCGCCGGCGAGGCGCTGCCCGAGGCGGTCGTGGGCGGGTTCGACGGTCACGCCCCGTGCGCCGGCCGGGATCCGTACGACGAGGACGTCACCGGTCGTGGCGCAGAGGGCGTCCAGCAGGATCTGGTCGGCGGCGGCCACCGCCGTGTCCACGGACCGGCGCCCGTTCAGTACGTAGCCGGTGCCGCGCGGCCTCAGGGTGAGGTCCGGTCCATCGGAGTCGCCGTCGGGTGCGGGCGCGTGGACCGCGCCGGTCCACAGCCACTGCTCGCGCGCCGAGGCCTCTTCGAGGGCCGTCGCGTCGTCCTGACTCGCGTAGAAGCGTCCGCTCCACGCGTGTACGTAATGCCGGGCGAGTACGTCGCCGACGGAGCTGTCCGCCGCGGCGATCTCCCGTATGACGGCACATCCGGTACGCCAGTCCGTCCCGCGGCCGGGCCCGGGCGGGGTGAGGGCCGCCGGCAGGCCGGCCTCGCGCAGCCTGGCCGTCTCGTCGGTCGGCGGCTTGCCCGCCTGGTCGCGGACGATGGCGTCCGCCGCGAGGTCGTCCGCCACGTCGCGGGCGGTGCGCAGGAGCGCGCGGCGCCGCTCGTCGGCCGATCGGGGGCCGGCGGTGCCATGGGGGATGGCGTTGGTCGTTGGCCGGCCGCGCTTCATCAAATCCCACCTTTCCCATCGGATTGATAGGGATATCGCCCCGAAGAGGGCTTCCGACAAGAGTGCGACCGGATGATGGACAGTTCGATCTCGGAATGAAAGACGATGAGCCATTTCCTATGAAGTCAGTAGGGAAGTGTTGACGCGGGCCTGCCGCGCACCCCACGATGTGACCATGTCCCCGTCGCAGCCGATGCTCGTACGCCGCAGGCACGTTGACTTCCGTCTCGTCGCCAGCGCGGTCTGCCGACCCGTCTAGGCCTTCTGCGCCAGGGCATTTCCTCGACGCGCGCCGGCGTTCTGGTTGCCGCCTCTCTCTGTGTGTCGCTCCTCTCTCGTGACCCCGGCCCTCTGAGCCGTACGGGTCCGCTCGGCGTGCGACGCGCCGGCTTCCCCCGTCGGAGCCGTCATGGAGACCCCTGCCCTGCCGTGGCCGAACACCCGGCATCCGTACCGCACTCCGAGCAGCCGAAGGGGCCCATCGTGACCACCGCAATTCCCGTACCCGCCACCCCTCGTGACCCCGGCCCACGCCTCCACCTGGTCGGCGCCCGCCCACCCGGCGGCCCCGCCGACGGGGCCGAGGGCGGTCGCGTCGGATACCTCGTGTTCCTGCTGGCGGACGTCGACCCGGTGGCGCTGATGGCGGCGCACGGCATACGCCGGGAGGTCCCCGAAGCCGTCCGCCCCGACACCATCCGGATCGACCGGACACGTCGGCTGGCCGAGGTCGACGGGCGCGAACTCGACCTTACCTACCTGGAGTTCGACCTACTGGCCCACCTCGTGGCCCACCCGCACACGGTGCACACGCGTGATGCCCTCATCTCGGGCATCTGGGGATACGGACACATCGGCGACGGCCGTACGGTCGATGTCCACGTGGCCCGGTTGCGCCGCAAGCTCGGCCCCGCCCACCGGGACCGCATCTCCACCGTGCGCCGCGTCGGCTACAAGTACGTGCCCGACCACCAGTAGCGAGCCGCTGGAGCGGATACGCGCGGCCCTCGCCGTCGAGCGGCGCCCCGCACCACAGCCTTCCCGACCTGAAAGGGAACACCATGCAACGCCGCCGCCGCTCCCTGCGCACCGGACTCGTCCGTGGCCTCGGTGCCGTCACCGCGACCGTGGCGCTCGCCTCCGGCCTGACCGCGTGCGGGGGCGATGCCCGGGCCACCGGGGCGGGCGGGGACGTGGTCACCGTCGGCGCCGTGTCCAACGGCGCCGCCCGGCAGACCGAGCTGACCGTCCCCGCCGTGGAGGCCCTGAGGGCGCAGCTGCCCGCGGCCGTCCGCGAACGCGGCGAGCTGGTGATCGGGGTCGGTGCGCTGCCCGCCGGCTACCCGCCGCTGGCGTACGTCGGCATCGACAGCGGCAAGGTCGACGTGGCGTTCACCAACGTCACGGTCACCGAGGAACGCAAGAAGAAGTACGAGTTCGCGGGCACCCACTCGGGCGCCGGCGAGTCGCTCCAAGGCCTGATCGCGGCGACCGCCAGGAAGAACAGCGGCCTCGCCAAACCGGTCGCGGCCGCGATCAACCACCTGATCGACAACGGCCAGTACCGCAAGCTGCTGGCCGCCTGGAACCTGTCCGACGAAGCCGTCACCACCTCGGAGGTGAACCCGCTCGGCCTGCCGCTGACCAACTCCTGAAAGCCGCGCATCGCGGACGGGTTCAGCGGGTGCTGCGGTGACGGCGGTCGAGGTGGACGGTGGCGAGTTTGGCCAGGGCCGGTCCGGTGTCCTCGTACGCCAGCGGGGCCAGGTCCGGTGGGGGTACGTAGCCTTCCGGCATGGCGGCGTAGGCCTGTTCCATCATGCGGAGGTAGCCCTCGGCGAGGGTGCCGGGCCAATCGCCGGTCAGGGGCGGGCGCATGCGGGATTCCGCGGCGAGCGCCGCGTGGTGGGCGGCTGCTTCCAGGGCCGCTTGCTCGCGGGTGAGGTCGGTGATCAGGGGTCGGCCGGGATTCCACGGCCGCAGCGTTTCCGGAAGTGCCCCACCGGTCAGGGGCGGGGCGAGGAGGCCTTGGGCGAGGGCGGTGGCGATGAGCGGGGAGGCGTGCAGCCCGTCGCGGTGCGTGCCGCCGGCCACCCACAGTCCCTCGCGGGACGTGGGGCCGATGACGGGGTGCCCGTCGAGGCCCACGGGCCGGTTGCCGTGGTGCAACCCGACCAGCGGCATCGTCGTCAGGCCGTGGTGGAGTTGCCCGAGGGCGGCGTCGAGGAGTGAGCGCAGGGCTCCGGTCGTGGACGCTGCCGCGGGTGCCAGGGCGGGGTGGGCGGTGGCGCCGACGTACCAGGCGCCGTCTGCCTGGGGGACGGCGTGCAGGCCGCAGGCGTAGGCCCGGGTGGGTGTGCGGATCACGGCGGGCAGGGGCTCCGGGGCGGCGATGGTGAGGGCGGTGCCGGCCGCGGCCAGGACGGGGACGACGGGCAGCTCCGGATCCAGGCCGTCCAGCAGGCGCGTGGTCCATGCCCCGGCGCAGACGAGCACGCGCGGCGCGGTGAAGTCCCCTTCCGGAGTGTGCAGTCGGTAGCGGCCGGCCGGGGCGGTGCCGAGGGTGCCGGTGCCGGTGCGGACGAGGTGGGGGAAGGTACCGAGGGCGGCGTCGAGGGTGCCCAGCCAGGCCCGCGCGTCCAGGAACCGCTCGCCGGGCAGGTACAGGGCGCGCAGTGCCCGGTCGTTGTCCAGCGGCCGGTGGCCGGGGATCGCGTCGGGATCGGTGTCGTGGCAGGCGAGTCCGTATGCGTCCGCGGCGGCGCTGATCGTGCTGAACGCCGCGTCGTCGAGGCGCGAGGACACGGCGTTGAGGAGCATGTAGGTACCTGCTCCCCAGCCGTCCGCGGCCGCCGCCGCTCCTGCCGCCTCCCGTACCCGCTCACGCCAGGCGGGCCACATCCGTGCCGCCTCGACGGCCATGGCCAGCCGAAGCCTGCCGTGCGGGGTCCGTAGCGACGCGGGCGTCACCTCTCCCAGGACGCCGAGCATCGCCCCGGCCGCCCGCGAAGCGCCCGCCCGGACGGGATCACCCGCCAGCACGACCCGGGCCCCCGGCGCGGCCACGGCCAGCGCGAACGCCGCCGACCGGCCCAGCACACCGGCCCCCACCACCAGCACGTCCGCACCCTGCTCCATCCAGGCCCCCAAGTCTTCGGACCGGCCGTGACCACCACGGCTCCCGGGCCATCAGGCCACCCCGAACGGCCAAGCTCAAGACCGCGTTCATGCGGATGCGACGATGATCCTGGCCGCTCGTGAGCGGCAGCGGACGCACCCCCAACAACCGGAAGGCCCGTCATGAGTGAAGCCACGAGCCGGGGCCCCGAGCGCGTCGTCATCGTCGCGGGCAGCATCGCCGGCATGCTCGCGGCACCACCGAGGGGAAGCGCCCGAGCCTCGCCGATCGACTCCTGCGTCGCTACGTCAGCCGCCTGTCCCGCACGGCAACGGGATCGTTCCGTGCCGCCACCGCCCTGACGGACGTCCTGGCCCTCCAGGCCCAGCCCGTATCCCTCGTCCGCCCCGGCGTGCTCCTGGCCGCATCGGCCCCTTGCACCCTGAGCTCGATCGTCCTCAGTTCACCTCGGCTGAACGTACCCTCCTGAACGGCCTGTCCCACCCAAAGGCCTGACTTCGGGACCGTGGCGCGCGGAAGGCCTTGACGTAGCGGAGCTGACCGGCCGTCGGCCGATACGCTCGGCCCGTGACCAGCCTTGGAGCCCAGGCCACCGACCGCGCCGCCCTGCCCAGGATCGGGGTGGAGGAGGAGTTCCTGCTCGTCGACCGGACCAGCCGGACCTCGTTCGGTGCCGCGGCCGCGGTGGTCAAGCGCGCCCGTGAACGGCTGGCCGACCGGGTCGGGCCGGAGATCCTCACCGACATGGTGGAGACCCGCACGCGGCCGGTCGGCGATCTGCTCGGCCTGCGCGCGGAACTGGCCGAGCTGCGCGCGGGGGTGGCCGCGGCCGCCGCGGAAGCGGGCTGCCTGGCGCTGGCGTCCGGCACCGCCCCGCTGGCCCCGCGCGGCGGCCAGGAGCTCACCGACGGGGCGCGGTACCGCCGGATCGCCGAGCGCTACGGCCCGCTGGTGACCGCCGTGAGCGGGATCGGGGTGTGCGGCTGCCACGTGCACCTGGAGGTGGCGGACCGCGAGGAGGCGGTACGGCTCGGCAACCAGTTGCGCCCCTGGCTGCCCGCGCTGCAGTCGCTGGCCGCCAACTCGCCGTTCCACTGCGGCCGGGACAGCGGCTACGCGAGCTGGCGGTTCATGCGCTGGGCCCAGCTGCCGGGAGCGGGTCCGGCCCCCCTGCTGGCCGACGCCGCGGAGTACGACCTGCTGGTGGACCGGCTGGTCGGCTCCGGCATGCTGATCGACCGGCGGATGGTCTACTGGCACTGCCGCCCCAACGAGCACTGCCCGACCCTGGAAGTCCGGGTCGCCGACGTGTGCGCGGAGATCGACACCGTCCTGCTGCTGGCCGGACTGCTGCGCGGGCTGGCGGCCGCGCTGCTGACCGAGGTCCGCCGGGGGGTCCGGGCGCCGGAGGTCAGCGATCCGTTGCTGCGCGCCGCCCACTGGCGGTCGGCGCGCGACGGCTTGTCGGGGCACGGCCTGGACCCGCTCAGCGGGGAGCCGCGCCCGGCGGCGGAGCTGGTCGAAGACCTCCTCGCGAAGGCCGCCCCGGCCCTGGCGGCAGCCGGCGAGCTCGACCTGGTACGGGAGTTGTGGGCCCGGCAGCGGGCCGTCGGGTGCGGCGCGTTCCGCCAGCGCGCGGTGCTCGCGCGGCGGGGCGAGCTCGCCGATGTGGTCGACGAGTTGGCACTGCGCGCGGACTAGGTACGGGAACGACTACGGGAGGACGAGGGTGGCGCGATGCCGAGTGGGGGTCGTGGTGGGCACCCGTGCGGAGGCGGTCAAGACCGCACCCTTCATCCGGGCCCTGCACACGAACCCGCACACCCACCCGCTGGCCATCAGCACGGGCCAGCACCACGACGCCGCGGTGGAATGCCTGAAGGCCTTCGGGATCACACCCGATGTCGCTCTCGTGCCTCCGGCGCCGCATGAGCCGGAGCCGCTGGCCTCGCGTCTGGCCGCGTTCACGGCCGCACTGGCACCGGTGCTGACCCGTGCGGCCGTTGACACCGTCGTCGTGCAGGGCGACACGCTCTCCGCGCTGGCCGGAGCGCTGACCGCTTTCCTCGGCCGCGTTCCGGTCGTTCATCTGGAAGCGGGATTGCGCACCGGTGATCTGTCCGCTCCGTTCCCGGAAGAGGCCAACCGGGCTCTGATCGCCGACATCGCTGCCCTTCACCTGGCTCCCACCGCGGCCGCGGCGCGCAACCTGAGGGCCGAAGGAATCCCCGGGGACAGGATCCTGGTCATCGGGAACACCGCCGTCGACGCCGTCCTGCGGACCGCGAGTGCGCCGCGTCCCGCCTTCGCTCCCACCCTGGAGACGTTCCTGACGAGGCCTGGCCCGCTCCTGCTGGCGAGCGCGCACCGCCGTGAATCCTGGGGAGCGCCCCTGGACCGCATCATCACCGCCATCGGCGGCATCGCCCGGCGGCACCCGGAGGCGAACGTGCTGGTCTGCGCCCATCCCAACCCGGCTCTGCACCGCCGCTGGGCCGCCGGCCTGCCGACCCTGGCCAATCTCCACCTGACCGGCCCGCTCCCCTATGCAGGCATGGCCCACCTCCTGCCGCGCGCCGCCCTCGTCATCACCGATTCCGGCGGACTCCAGGAAGAGGCCCCCGCCTTCGCCACCCCGGTCCTCGTCATCCGTGAGACCACGGAACGCGTCGAAGGACTCCGTGCCGGATGCGCGCACCTGGTCGGCACCCACACCCACCGCATCGTCGAAGAGGCCACACGTCTGCTGACCACACCACGCCCCGCTGTGCCACCGGGCAACCCGTACGGAGACGGCCGCGCCGCCGAGCGCGCGGCGGCGGCGTGCGCGGCGCTGCTCGGCCACGGCCCCATGCCGGCCCCCTGGCACCCGGCGGGAGGCCGGGAGGGGAGATCGCGGTCCGTTCCTGTTTCCCGTTCAGACCTGGCCCAGGATCCTGTTCCCCGGGGCCGCCGGGTCGGTGGAGGTGAAGAACTCCATGGCGGCGGCCAGCCATTCGTCGAGGGTGAGGAAGATCTCCTCCGCCTCGGCGGAGGACACCCCGATGGTGTGGTACAGGTTCGTGAACTCGCCCATGTCCACGATCCCGTCGCCGTCGCGGTCGGCGAGCGCGAGGTCGGCCTCGACGGACGGGCGGACCATGGCGGAGATCCGTGAGACCTCCTGGGACCGGGCGAGTCCGGTGGCGAACTCCTCGCGGGAGACGAGTCCGCTGCCGTCGGCACCGATCAGCCCGGTGAGCGACGTTCAGTAGTGCTTTCGACTCGCGGACCGCGCGGCTCTTGGGGGATTCGGCAGGCTCCCCGATGCCGTCGACGAGCCGGTCGGCCAGTGCGGTGAAGTCGGCCTGGGAGATGTAGCCGTTGCGGTCGGGGTCAAGGAGGTCGAAGCGGTGCTCGAACTTGCGGCGCAGCAGGTCGGCGGTCATCGCGTCACTCCGTAGTGTCGTCCGTCCGGCGGGATGACGGTGGTCTACCGACGGGCACCGCGGGCAGGCGCCGCCCTCATGCGCGCTCTCCGTGTCAGGGGCGCAGCCCGGCGAACAGGGCGCTCGGACGGAGGAACCGGCGGGTATGCGGCCCTCGTCGTACGCCCGCCGGAGCAGAGGCAGGCCCACCGCCGGGCGGGAAGCGGCCCGGGGCAAGCGGGGCGATGATCTGCGGTCCGGCATTGGCCATGCTGAGGACGCCCATGTCGCGGGCGGCATCCTCGGCCCGCGGGAGGACCAGGGTGACGAGCGCGGTGTCGACGGGCATGAAGCAGCCGAAGGCGGGGCCGTTGCCGGTCAGGTTGCGTGGATCTCGATGGTCCGGCCGTCGGGGTCCGCGAGGTCGGGAGCGGCTGACCGGGTGCGTCTCCGGCAGGCGGCGGCAGAACAGGGCCGACCGTGTTCTGCCGCCGTGGTCCGGCCCGGGCTCGCTCCGCGCGTCGTCAGAGACCGGACTCCTTGTGCCAGATTCGGCGGGATGCCGAGAGCGGGTCCTCGACGACCGACGGTTCGACGTCCCAGAGGCGAGTCGTCGGCTGCTGCGGCGTGAAGGGAGCCCAGCCGGGATCCCCCGAAGCGGCGAAGGAGATCCAGGAGGCACGGAGCTGTTCCGACAGGTGCGTGAAGTCCGGGGACGGGGCTTTACCCCCGAACAGGAAGCCCGACAGAGGCCCCCGTGTGTGGCCGAAGGTCGCGGGGATGTCCACGGTGTGACAGGCGCCGAGGGCCCCGCCGAAGGCCGGACTGCTCCACGTGAAGTCGTACAGCCACGCTCGTCCGCCCGCCGCTGCGTGTGCCTCGGCCAGCCAGGTCGAGGGCATCCGGAACAAGGCGTCCGAGAACATGGTGACGTACAGCTGGGAGTCGGTCAGGTCCGGGTGGGCGGCGCGGTAGTCGGCCGCGGCCTGACGACCGAGCTTCAACCCCTCGGTGACGGCTTCGAGGTCGAGGTTGCGAATCTTCGCCGAAGGCTGCGCCGGCTTGTCCGACGCCCGCTCGCGGAATCCCGCGCGTGCCGCTGCGAGCATCATGGGCACGGCCCTGACCATCGCACCGAGTTTGATCTTGACGAGGCCGCGCTCCATGGCGAACAGGGTGAACTCGTCATGCGTGTATCCGGAGATGAGGTCCACATCACGTGCGCACCCGGAGCGTAGGGCCAGCCACGGCTCGTCGACCACGGTGATGCCGTCGATGACGGGCGAGAACGCGGTGATCGCCTCGGGAGTCGTCCAGTTCGCCGGCTCCGCTCGCATCGCGGGCAGGGCCACGTCCTGCACCGCGAGCAACGCCTCAGGTGGCACGGAAGCCAGACCGTCGAGGCCCACGCCGACCGCTTCCCCCATCATCACGGCGATCCGCCGGGCCTCCTCCTCGGGCAGGAAGCGCCCGGCCATGCTCTGGACGATGGCGCGGCGGAACAGACCGCGCGCGGCGGGCGCGGACAGGAGGGCGGCGACGGACGCACCTCCGCCGGACTCGCCGAAGATCGTCACGTTGTCCGGGTCGCCGCCGAAGGCCGCGATGTTCTCGCGTACCCACGTGAGTGCCGCGGCCTGGTCGAGGAAGCCCCGGTTGGCGGGCGCCCCCGGTACGAATCCGAACCCTTCGAAGCCGACGCGGTAGTTGAACGTCACCATGACCACGCCACCCTGGGCGAGTACCTCGCCGTCGTAGCCGGGATCCGCGGAGCAGCCGGTCTTCCACCCCCCGCCGTAGATCCACACCATGACCGGCAGCCGGTCACCCGTGCCCCCTGGGGTCCATACGTTCACGCTGAGACAGTCCAGGCCGTCTTCCGGTCGCCAGACCGTGGGCATGCCGGGACGCAGCGGCAACTGTGGGGGTGCGGTACTGAAAGACGTGGCCGGGCGGATGCCGTCCCACGCGGGGACCGGGGCCGGCGCCTGGAACCTCAGAGGTCCGGCCGGTGGGAGGGCGTAGGGGATGCCCTTGAAGACGGACAGTCCGTTCTCCGTTGTGCCTTCGATCTTGCCGGTCAGGGTCTGGATGACAACGCCCATGGGGCAGCTCCTTTCATGTCGAGAGTCTGAGGACCGCGTCGAGCAGGCATTTCCCGCCGAACATCAGGTCGGTGATCCGGGCATGCTCGTCGGGCGCGTGGATGAGTCGCATGACGTCCGCGTCACTCGCGGAGGGAAAGAATCCGATCACCTTCGTGCCGGGGAAGGCGCGGGCGTCCGTGGACGCCGGATTGATGTACGGCAGGACCCGCGCACCCGGTTCGTGGGCCGCGACCGTATCGCCCAGAACCTGCAGGACCTCCGGGTCGTCGTGGACGGCGTGGCTCGCTCTGCCGTGCAGCAGCGAGACTTCGACACGGTCTCCGGCAGCGCGCTGAACCTCCTCGGCCCACCGATCGGGCAGCTCACCGGGCAGGAGGCGGCCGTCCAGCACCACACTCGCCTCGACGGGCACCACGTTCTGCCGTTGCCCCGCGGACAGCATGGTGGGAGTGGCGGTGTTGTGCAGCCCGGCGACGACGAACTCCCGCAGGACAGGATCGATGGGCAGGCTGTTCGCGCGCGCCCAGGTCGGATCCTCCAGCAGCCGCTCGACAGCCGCCGCGCCCGCACCCGGGTGCAGATCCGCCAAGATGCTCAGCATGCGGCGCGAGGCCGGCTGCAGCACCGACTCCGGAGCGAACGCGCGCAACCGGAGTAGGGCCTCGGCCAGCGCGAAGACCGCGGACTCCGCCCGCGGGACGGAGGCATGGCCCCCCGGCCCGCGAGCGGTGACCCGCATCCGGGCGCTGCCCTTCTCGGCCACCTGCACGGTGTACACAGGGCCGCCGGGAGTCATGAAACGCTGGCCGCCGCCCTCGTTGAGCGCCAGCTCCGCCTCGACGAGACCGCGGTGGTTCTCCCAGAGCCAGTACGCCCCCAGCCGGCTGCCGGCTTCTTCGTCGGCGGTGACCACCATCAGCACATCGCGGGTCAGCCGGATCCGGTGCGCGGCCAGGAGTTGCATCACCAGCAGGCTCGCGGCGACCTGGCTCTTCATGTCGAGCGCTCCGCGGCCCCATACGCGCCCATCGGCCACCACGCCCGAGAAGGGCGGATGACTCCACCCGTCGGGCCCCGCGCCGACCACGTCGGCGTGGCTCAGCAGCATGAGCGGCGGCTTCCGTCCCGACCCGGAGAGCCGGGCGACGAGGTTGGCCCGTCCGGGCTCGGACTCAAGGACGGTGTGTGCGATACCGGAGCGGGACAGTTCACGGGAGAGATGGCGTGCGACGGCGACTTCATTGCCCGGCGGGTTCGAGGTGTCCAGGCGGATCAGCGCCGAAAGGTGGCTGACGAGGTGTTGTTCCTGGTCGGCCCAGGAGAAGGGCAGAGGCATCGGCTCGGGTGGGGTGGGCATCTACGCTCCGGAGTTCCTGGAACGGCACAGGAAGGCTGTTACACGTGTAACCATTCCTGACTCTGGCTATCATCTGCCTCGCGCTCTGCGCCAGTACCTGCCCAAAGGGTGAAACAGGTGATCGAGGAGTTCGACCAGGTCTGGGTCTCAGGCCCGATGCCTCAACCCGAGCACCAACGGGAGCACACCCGCCGCATGCCGGCGGCAGGATGGCCGATTCCGAGGCCGGAGGGGCCTTGCCAAACGTGCCCCCACGCTCGCGTGATTGTCGCGTCTCGGTGCGTGGGCCGGCTCATTCCGCGCAAAGGGGCGTCGAAGCCTGAATGCACGCCACCGTCAGCCCGCAGGCCGAGGCAGAGGCTGAACGGCTACGAGTGTGCTCGCGGCCAGGGTCGGCCAGGTGCCGGCGTCGACGAGGTCGACGCCAGGAGTCGGTCTCGCCCTCTCAAGCCTCCGGCAGCTTGGCGCTCATCCATACGGAGTCTTCCTGGGCGAAGCCGTGACGGGCGTAGAACCCTCGGGCACGGGAGTTGTGGGCCTCGGTTTCGAGGAACATCGTCGTACAGCCGGCGGCACGGGCCCGCTCCGTGGCGTGGGCCAGCAGCGAAGTGCCCCATCCCTTGCCCTGCACACGGACGAAGATCTCGTCCAGCAGACCTTCACGGCCACCGGCCTCCAATGACCAACCCCAGGTCACCACCGCGTAGCCGACCGGTACGCCTTCATCCTCGGCGAGCCAGACCTGGCCGAGGGAGTCGTCAACGAGCAGCGGTCGAAGGCCGCGCGTGATCCGGGACTCGTCGTTCGGATGTCCGTCAGCCGTGCAGAATGCACGCACCAGAGGCAGCAGCGCCTCCAGGTCCCCGCTCCGGGCGCGGCGAATTTCGATCACCATGGTGACAGTGTTTCAGGCTGTGCCGGGGTCGGCCTACGGAGGATCGTCACGACCCGACCCTCGCGGTGGAGGCGGCGGATGCCGAGACGGTGCCCACGGGCCTGCCGCGGCCCGGCAGACGGTCCGGTACGGCTGTGGGAGGTGCCGCACCGGACGGCCGCGCGGATGAGATCAGGCCTCGCGGGAACCCTCGTACATCCCCTCGATGACCTCGGCGTGCTCGCGTTCGACGACCGGCCGCTTGACCTTGAGGCTCGGGGTGAGTTCACCGTGCTCGACGTCGAGGTCGCGTGAAAGCACCGAGAACTTCTTGATGGTGTGCCACCGCTGCAGGCCGCTGTTGACCCGCTGGACGAAGCCGTCGATCAGCTCGTGGACCTGTGGCGAGGAGACGACCTCGGCGTAGCTGCGGCCGCCGAGGCCGTGAGATGCCGCCCAGGGCATGATCACGGTCTCGTCCAGGGTGATCAAGGCGGAGCAGAAGTTGCGGCCGTCACCGATGACCAGGATGGTGCTGACGAACGGGCAGATGGCCTTGAAACGGCCTTCGATCTCGGTGGGTGCCACGTACTTGCCGCCCGAGGTCTTGAACACGTCCTTCTTGCGGTCGGTGATCCGGACGAACCCGTCGTCGTCCACCTCGCCGATGTCGCCGGTGTGCAACCAGCCGTCGCCCTCCAGAACCTCCGCGGTCTTGTCCGGGAGGTTGTGATAGCCGCGCATGACGCCGGGGCCCCGCAACAGGATCTCGCCGTCCTCGGCGATGCGGACTTCGGTGCCGGGCAGTGGTTTGCCGACCGTGCCGACCCGGTAGTCCTCGGCCGGGTTGACGATGCAGCCCGCGCTGGTCTCGGTCAAGCCGTAGCCTTCGAGGACGTGCACGCCCGCGCCGGAGAAGAAATAGCCGATGTCCGGGGCGAGGGCGGCGCTGCCCGACACGCTGCCGCGCAGATTGCCGCCGAACGCCGCGCGGATCTTGCCGTACACCAGCCTGTCGGCGACGGCATGTTGCGCGGCAAGCGACAGGGGCACCCGGCGTCTCCCGGTTGCCGCCGCGCTCTCCTGTCCGGTCCTGGCGTAGTCGCGGGCGACCTTCGCCGCCCACAGGAAGATCCTGTATCTGGCGCCACCCTCGGCTCGCGCTCTGCCCGCGATGCCGTTGTAGACCTTCTCGAAGATCCGGGGAGCGGCTGCCATCAGGGTGGGGCGGACCGTGCGCAGGTTGGTGATGATGCGGTCGACCCGCCCGTCCACCGCCATCACATGGCCGGTCTTGATCTGACCGGATATCAGAGCCTTGCCGAAGACGTGGGACAGCGGCAGCCACAGAAACTGCACATCGTCGGAGCGCAGCAGCCCGGCGGCCTCCTGTGCCACGGCCTGGTACGACCAGCAGTCGTGGACCAGGCGCACGCCCTTCGGACGGCCGGTCGTGCCGGAGGTGTAGATCAGGGTGGCGAGCTGCTCCCGCCCAATGGCCCGGACCGTCTTCTCGACCGCGTCCGGGTGCTCTTCCAGGTACGCCAGGCCGCGCTTCTCCAGCTCGGCGATGGACAACACCTCCACCCCCTCCACCTGGGGGATGTCCTCCTGAGGGTCGAAGACGATCGCGTGGGCGAGCTCGGGCAGGCGTTCGGTGTGGGCGACGGCCTTGGCCAGCTGGGCGACGTTCTCGACGAAGATCGCCCGGCTGCCGGAGTCGGAGAGGATGTACGCCGTCTCCTCGCCATTGGTGCTGGGGTACACGGCGGTGGTGGCGGCACCCGCGCACATCGCCCCCAGGTCGGCCAGGATCCACTCCACTCGGGTGGAGGAGGAGATCGCCACGCGCTCCTCGGGCTGCAGCCCGAGGGCAAGCAGGCCGGCCGTGATCGCCCGGACGCGCTCGGCGGTCTGCGCCCATGTCAGCGAGCGCCACTGCTCGGTGCCGGACGCGCCGTCGTCGGCCGGCGCGGGATAGCGGTAGGCCTCCCGGTCGGGTGTGGCCTCGACCCTGGAGAGGAACAGGTGCGCCACGGAGACCGGGCGGCTTTCTGGAAGGGACTGCGCGGAACTCACATCGACCTCCGGGCCCGGGGTGGGCGCGCTCAATGTCTTGTCAACTGGCAGGTGACTCACAAGCGATGGTTGGGACCAGATCCGTCACAGGGTGAGCAGGAGTTTGCCGCGGACGTGGCCGGTCTTGCTGGTCCGGTGCGCTTCGGCCGCTTTGGAAGTCGACATCACGCGGTGAGGCGGTGGCGGCGACATGTGCCCCGCGGGCTTTGGCGAGCTGTACGGCGAAGTGGCCGACCCCGCCCGCTCCGGCGTGCACCAGAACCCGTTGCCCTGCGGCCACGTGTGCGGCATCGAGCGGCCGCCAGGCGGTCAGGTCCGCCAGCGGAACGGCCGCGGCCTGGGCGAACGACGGGCCGGCGGGCTTGGGGGCCACCGCCGATGCGGGCAGGACGGCGAACTCCTGGTATGCGCTGCCGTGTGTCAGGGGCGGCATGCCGTACACCTCGTGACCGACGGCCGGGCCGTCCGCAGTCGCCGTCGCGGAACTTCCAAGAATGAGCCGTTCTCGAGCCCGCACCGTCCCGACCGCTCTCCATCGGGCTGGTTCGGTTGGCGCAGAGCGGTATCAAGGACCTGCCTGCCGCAGCCTTCGCGGCACGTTTCAGACCTGCCCGGGCGCCGGGCGGCGCAGTGCCGCATCTGCGTCGGCGATGAGCTCGTCGAGATAGGCCTTGGCGTCGCGCGGCTGGGTGAGTGCTGCCGCTTGGCCGGACCAGAGGTTGACGAAATCGGCCAGGCCTCGTTCCGTAGCCGCTGTACGGAGCGGGCGGGTGAGTGTGTATTGGAGCGGGTAGGGCGCCAGTTCGTTCTCGTACGCCAGGGCCTCACGGGTGAAGCGGTTGGGGATGGCTCGCGCGAGCCGCCCCGAGAAGGCGCGGGTCAGTACGGTCGTTCGCGCGTCGGGGCCGTGCAGTGCGGCCCGGTGCAGGGCGCTCGCGCCGGATTCCTCGGTGGCCAGGAAACCGGTGCCGATCTGCACTCCGTCCGCCCCGAGCGTCAGCGCGGCGGCGATTCCCCGGCCGTCGGCGATGCCGCCGGCGGCCACGACAGGGATCGACACGGCCTGCGCGACCTGAGGGACGAGGGAGAAGGTGCCGACGAGGGACTCGTTGACGGGGCGCAGGAAGGAGCCGCGGTGCCCTCCCGCGTCGCTGCCCGAGGCGACGACGGCGTCCATGCCCGCCGCCTCGATTGCGAGGGCCTCCTCGACGGTGGTCGCGGTGCCGATGGTCCGGATGCCGCGGCGCCGTGCTTCGTCGAGCACCCGGGGTTCGGGGATGCCCATCACGAAGCTGATCACGGGCGGCTCCGCCGCGAGCAGCGCGTCGATCTGTTCCTCGTAACCGGGCGCGGGCGGCGGCTCCTCCAACTGGCTCGTCGACAGATCGAGTTCCTCGAACCACGGGCGCAGCAACTCGGCGTAGCGGGCCGTCCGGTCACGGCCGGAAGGTACCGCGGCTTCGTCGGGGTGCGGGACCCATAGATTGACGGCGAAGGGCCGGGCGGTGGCGCTTCGCAGCTCACTCACGAGCTCGCCGATCCCGTCCGGGGTGAGGATGTGCGCTCCGTACGAGCCGAGCCCGCCGCCCTCGGATACGGCGGAGGCCAGCGCCACGGACGACAGTCCGCCGCCGAACGGGCCCTGCACGATGGGGACTTCCAGGCCCATCAGCTCGGCGAAGCGGCCGCGGGTCCAGGAGAGCCTTTCGTTGATCACGACAGTCGTCCTTGGGGTTGAGGGGGTTGAGGGAGGTCCGGGGGCGAGGGGGTTCACCGCGCGAGGGCGAGCGCCGTGCGGCCGGCCACCTGCCGGAGGGCGGTCTCGGCCACCCGGCGTCCGAGGTGCTCGGCAGTCCGCAGGTCCGCCCCGGACGGGGCGTCGTCCGGGCCGAGGTCGGACGGCGACTGGGCCATCGCGCCGAGGAAGCCGCCGAGGCGGTTCAGGTCCTCCGGGGTTCCGGTCGTGGAGTACTCACCGCCTGGCAGCAGGCCCAGCGAGACCCAGTTCATGCCGTGCTGCGCGGCGAAGACCGCGAGGGAGACCAGGACGTTCATTTTGTCGCCGTTGACGCCGGCGGAGTTGGTGAAGCCGGCGGCGAGCTTTCCGGCCCAGCCCTGCTTCATCCAGACCGGGGCGCTGGCCTCGGCGAAAGCCTGGAAGGCGGCGGACTGGCTGCCCATGTAGGTCGGTGTACCGAAGACGATCGCATCGGCGGCGGCCAGCGTCTCCCACAGCCGGTCGTCCAGGACGCCCACGTCGCACAGCTCGGCCTGCGCTCCGGCCAGCGACCCGGCTCCGGCGGCGACCGCGCGAGCCTGGCGGGCGGTGTGTCCGTAGCCGCTGTGGAAGGCAACGGCGACGGTGATGTTTTCGGGCATGGTGAAGTCCTCGCAGGTCGGATAGTCGGCGGGCAGTTTTCCCACCGCCCGACGAGACAGTAGGCGACCGGTCAACTAAAAGCCCACTCCGGTAGTTGACCGGGCGTATACTCATCGCCATGGGACGGACGAGCACGGCGCGGGAACGACTGCTGGACGCGGCCTGCGGCCTGCTGCTGAGCCGCGGCTACGGCATGATCGGCGTCGCCGACATCTGTGCCCGCGCGGACGTGAAGAAGGGCAGCTTCTACCACTTCTTCGAGTCGAAGCAGGCGCTGGCCGTCGAGGCGATCAACACGCACTGGGCGGCCCAGCGGCCCGGCTGGGTGGCGACCTTGCGCGGCGACGGGCTGGCTGAGGACCGGCTGGAGCGGCTCTTCCTCGACCAGGCCTCAGCCCAGCGCGCGGCGAAGGCGGAGGGTGGTGCGGTCGACGGGTGTCTGTTCGGCAATCTGGCGCTGGAGATGAGCACCCAGGACGCGGTCGTCCAGGCCCGGCTGGCAGAGATCTTCGACGAGCAGATCGACCTGGTTCACGCCACGCTGACGGATGCGGCGGAACAGGGCACCATCCCCGCCACTGTCGCGACCCGCACCACCGCCCGCGCGGTACTCGCCCAGTTGGAGGGCATGGTCATGTTCGCGAAGCTGGCAAACGACCCCTCCGTATTGGACGGGCTGTGGGCGCAGACCTCCCGGCTCCTGCGGAGCTGAGGGAGAGCTGGTCGGTGCCGCACCTGCGAGGATCGCGGGCGGAGCCACGCCCATGCGGGGCGGGAATGGTCCGTGTTACCGACTCGCCTTTCCGTCGCGCCTGACCAGATCGACAGCCCGCCGTTTGCTCGCCACCGGCCAATGGATCTTCTGCTGCTCCAGCCGCGTGAAGACCTCGGCCCTGCGTGGAGAGCCTTGGCGTTCCTTCCGTGGCCGAGTCCGCAGCCGAGTTCGCAGCCCGCCAGGCCCCGCTTCGACGCCTTCCCGTAGCCCAGGCTCGTGGACATGTTCAGCATCGTGGCGACGGCGGACGTGCCCGTGTGTCGGCGCCCAGCCGAGTTTGAACGGCCCTTTCCCGCACCCGAGTCGCAGGTGAGGGACGCAGCCGACTGCACCCCGCCGCGTCCGGGACGGTGGCATCGGCGGGGAGAGCGAGGCGGTCCCGGTCGCCGGGTTGGCTTGGAATTACCCCCCCGCCCTGATCCAAGAGGGGCCGAAGTCCAGGATGTGGACTGCCGGGTGGCCGGCCAGGCCGCTTGCCGTCGATTGGCTCTGAGCCGGAGGTGCGTATGTCGGCCATGCTGGGACGGCCGGTGTCCACCGGCATCGCGGACGGTCCGGAAGGCATGATGAGCACCACCACCCACACCAACCACCTGACGAAGACCGGCGAGCGCACCCACGCCATCCATGCCGGGCTGCCCCGCCCCACGGCGGGCGAACCGGCCCTCCCCGGACCGGTCTTCGCCGCGCACTACAGGGTCCCCGGCGAGCCGACTGCCTCCCCCTATACGTACGGCCGGGACGGCAACCCCACCTGGACCCTTCTGGAGGCAGCCCTGGGCGAGCTCGAACTGCCCGGCGAAGCCGTCGAGACCATCCTTTTCTCCTCCGGCATGGCCGCCTGCTCGGGCGTGCTGTTCTCCCAGCTCGGCGCGGGCGAAGCGGTGGTGCTTCCGGACGACGGCTACCACGGCCTGTCCCTGCTGGCCGAGCGCCTGGCCGCCTTCGGCGTCGAGGTCCGCCGCGCCCCCACTGCGGGCGACGCCCAGCGCGAACTCCTCGACGGTGCCCGCCTGCTGTGGATCGAGAGCCCGTCCAACCCCGGTCTCGACGTCTGTGACATCCGCCGCCTGACGGAGGCCGCGCACGCGGCCGGCGCCCTCGTCGCGGTCGACAACTCCCTCGCCACCCCGCTCGGCCAGCGTCCCCTCGAACTCGGCGCTGACTTCTCCGTCTCCAGCGGCAGCAAGCAGCTCACCGGCCACGCCGACCTCCTCCTCGGCCACGTCAGCTGCCGCAGCCCCGAACTCGCAGCCGCCGTACGCACTTGGCGCAAGGCCGCCGGCGCCATCCCCGGCCCCATGGAGGCCTGGCTCGGCCACCGCTCCCTCGCCACCCTCGTCCCGCGGCTGACGCAGCAGTCCGCCAACGCCCTCGCCCTGGCCGAGTTCCTGGCAGGCCGCCCCGAGGTCACCGGCGTCCGTCACCCCGGTCTGCCCGACGACCCGGCGCACGAGCTCGCCCGTACGCAGATGCGGCGCTTCGGCTGTGTGGTCTCGTTCGAACTTCCCGATCGCGCCCACGCCGAACGCTTCCTCGCCGCCCTGCGCCGGGTGGAGGAGGCCACCAGCTTCGGCGGGGTCCGCTCCACCGCCGAACGCCGGGCCCGCTGGGGCGGGGACGCCGTCTCGGAAGGTTTCATCAGGTTCTCGGCCGGCGCCGAGGACACCGCCGACCTCCTGGCCGATGTACACCAGGCCCTCGACACAGCCACGACCGGAGCCCGCCCGTGACAGGCTCGCTCCACGTGCGTCCACCTTGGCGAGGTCCCTTACGGACGGGTGCAGGCACGACGTGATCGTGAACGTACCCCATCCTGCTGACGCCCGGGCTGGAACGGGTGTCATCCCCATCCGTCACCGTCCTGCCCCTTGCCGGGTCGATGCCTGGCGCGAGGCGACCAGATCTGCCGGGAGCCGCACGGTTTGAGTGCGTCTGCCCCTGTGTCTGACGGAATGTCATAACAGCCCATCAGGTTGACCGCCATGGTCCGCCCTCGTCGCCGACGGCGCGGACCGCAACGGCGTCACGCCGGCCGGCTGGGCCGTGGCGGGCGACGGCTGCGATCCCGACCGGTTGCCGCTACTGCCGCAGCTGTGCGTCGAGGTGCTGGGGGAGACCGGCACGACGCGGGCCCTGGCCGGCGGTCACCAAGTGAACGCGCCGTTCCTCCACCACGGCGACCTGGTGGTGGTCGGCGACCTGGACCTGGCGGCCCCGTTCGTGGTCACCGGCTCGCTCACGGTCGAGGACTGCCTCGCCGACTGCGGCCCGGATTCGTTGGTCGCCGTCGGCGGCTGTATCACGGCCGAAGTCGTCTACGGCCATTACAACTGGTCGGCAGCCACTTCCGATAGGGGTCAGGCGACTTGGCAGGTCAGGCTCCATCGCGCTCGCACCGGTTGCCGCCGTCCGCCGGTGTGCGGGTCGCCGGGCCGCCTGCTAGCGTCGATTACGTGAGTTCCGCCCGTATCGCCGAGGCGTCGCCCCGCGGGGCAGCCGTTGAACGGTAGAGGAACGGGATCATATGGCAGAGCACGGCTTCCGTATCGGGGCGGCAGCTGCCGCGGCCGCTCTGGGGCTCCTGACAGCGCAGCCCGCCCCGAGTGCGGCGGGCGCCGCACCACCCCACAGCGGTACCGCCGAGAGCGCCGGGCAGCCCGGCGTGGCCGCCGGGTCACGCTTCGTGCCGGGTCCCTGCCCGAAGACGACGCCCGAGCCGATCGAAGCGCTGGACACCGCCCGGTGCGGATTCCTGGAGGTCCCGGAGAACCGCACCCGTCCCGGCGGGCGGACCATCCGGCTGGCCGTCGCGGTGATCCCGCCCGCCTCGGCGAAACCCGCCCAGGACCCCGTCGTGTTCATGGCGGGCGGCCCCGGTGGCGAGGTCTTCGACGACATCCCGTTCCTGGTCTCCTCCGGCCTGAACCGGGACCGCGACCTGATCGTCATGGCCCAGCGCGGCAACCTCTACGACGAACCCAACCTCGCCTGCCCGGAGGTCGACCGCTTCAACGAAAGGTCCGTGGGGCTCCCCTCGTACGCACCGCAGACGCAGCGGCTCATGCTCGACGCGGTGAAGCAGTGCCGTGATCGCCTGGTGTCCGACGGAGCCGACCTGGGCGCCTACAACAGCGTGGAGAACGCCGCGGACTTCGCCGACCTGCGCACGGCGCTCGGCATCGGGCAGTGGAATGTGTACGGCCACTCCTACGGCAGCAACCTGGCCCTGAACTACCTGCGCCTGCACCCCCAGGGCATCCGCGCGGTGGCGGTCGACTCGATCGCCCCCTCGCAGTACGTGTCCCTGCCCTTCGCGTGGGCCGGCGCCGGGGAGGGCCTCGAATACCTCTACAAGGCCTGCGCGGCGGAACCCGCCTGCAAGAGCCGCTACCCGGACATCGAGCGCACCCTGAACGAGCAGGTGCGCAAGCTGCAGGCCCGGCCGCTGACGCTGGACGTCAAGCCGCCGCAGGGCGGAGACCCGGTGACGGTGGTCCTCGACGGCGGCGCACTGGTGAACCTGCTGGTCGCCAAGGCGATCCCGCTCAAAGACGTCCCGGCGGCGATCGACGAACTCGGCCGCGGCAATCCGGAGCGCTTCGCCCGGGCCCGCGCCGCCGGTTCGGCCCAGGTCGTCGGCCAGAGCGCCCACGGACTGACGAATTCGGTGTCGTGCGCCGAGTGGCTGCCGGACCACACGGCGGCCGACGTGCTGAAGGCGGGCCGCGAGGCCTTCCCCGACTGGCCGGAGCAGGTCCTGGCCCAGGCGCCCCAACTGGCCTTCCAGGAGCAGGTGTGCCGGGTCTGGAACGTCCCGGACCGCACCGCCACGGTGCGGGTGCCCGCGGCCGGCTCGGTGCCGGTGCTCTTCATCAACGGGACCGGTGACATGAAGTCCGGGGCGAGCTTCGCGCAGAAGGCGGCCCGTGACCTGCCCCACGCGACCACCGTCCAGATCCCCGGCATCGGCCACTGGGTGGTCCCGCAGTCGCCCTGCGCCCAGAAGGTGCTGGCGTCCTTCCTCGCCCGTCCGACCGCACCCGACACCGGCTGCGTGGCGGACCTCGGGTGGGAACCGTTCACGATCACCCCGAAGTGACCGCCCCGAGCGACCGGGAGGGCGGAGCAGATGTCACGCCCACACGTACGACGGCTGCGCTCCCGGCCGGCCGCGGCGGCGGCCGGAATCCTCGCGGCCGGCCTGCTCGCGGCGCCCGCGGGCGCACAGGGGGAGACGCCCGGACCGGCGACCGGCACGGTCGCCCGCACCGTGGGCGACGCCCGCTACGAGCCGGGCGCCTGCCCGAAGACCCCGGAGCCGGTCCCCGAACTGGAGGGGGCCCGCTGCGGAACGCTCACCGTGCCCGAGAACCGCGCCAAGGCGGACAGCCGAAAGATCACCCTGGGTGTCGCGATCGTGCCGGCGGTCGCGGGTGAGCCGAAGCCGGACCCGATCGTGCTGTTCGTCGGCGGGCCCGGCAACGACGCCGTCAGTCAGGCGAAGATGGCCGTCGACGGCGGCCTGAACCGCGACCGGGACGTGATCCTGATGTCCCAGCGAGGTACCTACTCGGCCGACCCGGAGCTCACCTGCCGCACCATCGACGAGTTCGAGGCACGCGCGGTCGGCCTCGTCTACAACGCCCCGTCCACCGAGAGCGAGCACCTCGCGGCGATACGGAGCTGTCGCGACCAACTCGCCGCCCGCGGCGTCGACCTCGGCGCCTACAACGACGCCCAGAGCTCCGCCGACTACGCCGACCTGCGCCGCGCACTGGACATCCCGCAATGGAACGTGTACGGGCTCTCCTACGGCACCCACCTGGCGCTCATCTACATGCGCGACCACCCGGAGGGGATCCGCTCGGTCGGCCTCGACGGCGTCCTGCCACCGTCCAAGACGGGATACGCGCTGGCCTGGAGCAGCGCCCGGCAGGGCATCGACAGCCTGTTCAAGGCCTGCGCGGACCAGCCGGAATGCGACCGGCGCTACCCGAACCTGCCCGGCACCTTCGAGAGACTGGTCCGTCAGCTCGACGCCGAGCCGGTCACCACCACCGTCAGGACCCCCGGCAGTGCGGACCCGGTCAAGGTCGTCCTGGACGGCGGGGCCCTGATGAACTGGATGACCACCGCCACCCACGTAGCCCCCGGCGTCCCCCGGTCCCTGGACGAGCTGGCCCACGGCAAACCGCAGCGGATCGCCGAACAGTGGGCGGCCAGCAGGGTCACCCCGGAGCTCTTCGGCCGGATCTCCCACGGCCTGGAATACGGCGTCTTCTGCGGCGAGTGGGTGCCGTACGAGACCGAGGCGGAAGCCATGAAGGGTGCGCGGGAGGCCTTCCCCAAGCTGCCCCCCTCGGTACTGGCCCAGGCCCCGCAGCTGACCTTCGTACGCCCGGACTGCGCGGTCTGGGACGTTCCCGCCCTCCCGCGCTCGATCCGCGACGTCACCCGCAGTGACATTCCCACCCTCGTCATGTCGGGCGGATTCGACTCCCAGACCGGCGCCGAGAGCGGCGCGTACGTGGCCCGCACGCTGCCGCGTGCCACCGTCGTCACGGTCCCCTACGTACCCCACGTGGTCTTCGCCACGTCGAAGTGCGCCCAGTCCATCGCACGTTCCTTCTTCGACGACCCCGCGGCCCCGGACACCGGCTGTCTCAAGGACGTCAAGCCCCCGGAGTTCGAGATCGCCCCTTGAGGAGAGAAGGGAGGTGGAGTCCGTGAAGGCGGACCTGGCCACTGGGCACGCCATCACCTCGAAGACGGTCTTCGACATGGCCTCCAACTCCAAGCAGTTCACCGCGGACGCCGTCCTGCTGCTGGCCGGCCGGCACCGACTGGCGCTGGACGACCCCCTGTCCGAATTCCTCGACGATCCGCCCGTCTGGACGAGGGACGTCACGCTGGGCGACCTGATGCGTCACACCAGCGGCATCACCGACTACCAGGACTTGCTGGAGGCCAAGGGCGTCGAGCTGACGGATCCGGCGGGCCAGAAGGGGGCGATCGAGGCCATCCTCGCCTCGCGGCCGGAGGATCCGCCGGGCAAGCGCTTCTCCTACTCCAACTCCAACTACGTCCTCCTGGCGCACGTCGCCACGGGAGAATTCGTCCGCTGGGCGGACAACTACCGCACCGGTCGCATAGGCGGGACGGAACTCCTCACGGGAGTCACGGAGGGAGTGGTGGACGTGGGCGACGTCTTGCGCAAGCGCGGTGTCGAACAAGGGCGGTACGGGGCCGGAATCCTCCTCCTGCCCGACGAGAGCCTGGTGCACCGGGGTGACCGGGAGGGATTCCACAGCACCTTCAAGGTGAGCCCGGACCGCGACACGGCCGTCACCGTCGCGTGCAACGCGGACTCGCCCGACAATTTCCACGCCGCCGATCAACTGATGGACATCTGGGATAAATGATCACGGGTCTCGCCCGTCGCCTCAGGCGCGCGGGTCGGACTCGGCCCGGGAGGGGACCCGCTCCCGCTCGGCCTCGGCCTGGCGGGACATCGAGCGCTTCGGCGACTCCGGGAGCTGTACGTCCTTGATCTCCACGCGGTCGATGCGCACACCCGCACGACGGCGTCGACGTTCACCTTCCGCATGCGGCCGGCGAAGGGAATGAGAGAGGCGGCATCCGCTACGGGGTGCCCGCGCTCCACGTGCCCCACGGCATACCGCTCGCCCTGAACACCGGCTCCTGGTTGATCACAGCCGCACTGGGCCACGCGGCCGGCCGCGCCCTGGACGACGCCGTGCGCATCGACCTCACCGACATCGTGCCGGAACTCGGTGGGGCCAACACGCGCGAGGACTCGGACGGATTGAGAACGGGGGCCGGACAAGTACGACCTGAATCCCGTCCTGCACGGCCTCCGCCCGAGCCGACTCCGCGCCCCGCCGGGATTCGTCGACCGGACCGCGACCGGCGGGGTCGCTGCCGTGGGGAGGTCGTGCGGAGACCGTGCGGAGAGGCCGTGTGACCGGAACGCCGCCCGGCCACGCGCCCTTTCGCCGGCTTGTCATGCGCGCATACGGTGTCCCCCGTCCGCAGTCAGGGAGTCAACGGACGGGGGAGAGGGATGCCACGCATCCGCTTATCGACACGCTCATCGACACGCGCCCGATTACTGCTCATCGGAGCGGTCCTGCTCACACTGCCGGCGGTCACGGTCACGCCCTCAGCCGCTGCCGGCGAACATCCCGGGGTGCGGCAGGGAACGGCCGGGGAGAAGCCGGATCTGCCGTACCCGAACATCGACGTACGCGGTGACAAGCGCGTCCCGCCCACGGCCGCACAGTTGCACGCCGCACAGGAACTCGACGGCACGGCGATCCGCTGGAGCCGGTTCGGCACGCCGAGGCTGCTCACCCCGCAGGGCCGGGGCGCCCTCACCGCCCCCAGCACTACCGACCCGCGCACCCTCGCGCTGGACCACATACGCGGACACGCGGCCCTCTACGGCCTCTCCGCCAACGGACTTGACTCCCTCGTCGTCGTCAAGTCGTACAACACAGCGCACAACGGGTTACAGCACGTCTTCATCGGCCAGAGCGACCAGGGAGTCCCTGTCCACGGCGCCGGTCTCTCGGTCGCCGTCGACGCGGCCGGCCGCATCCTCACCGTCGCGGGCAGCCTCGTCCCGAACGCCCGCGCCACCGGGACGGCCGCCCTCGACAAGGGCGCCGCGCTGGACCGGGCCGCGGCCTCCGTCGGCACACACGCCCCGCCCGCCGCCGCCACCGCCACGAGGGTCGCCTTCCCGCTCGCCGACGGCACTGCCCGCCCGGCCTGGCGGACCACGCTCACCGCCGACAACCACCACCTGTACGACACAGTCGTGGACGCGGGGAACGGCACCGTCCTCCTGCGCACCGACCTCACCAGCAACGAGGGCCCGGAGGGCCGGGTCTTCACCGACCAGAACCCCACCCTCGGCAGCGCGACGACCGTCCCCTTCAGCGGCCTCGGCCGTTCCTGGGTCACCGGCCGGGTCACCACCGGCAACAACGGCGAGGTCTCCCAGGACGTCGACGGCAAAGAGACGCTCGGCCACCAGCCGCAGACCCCGGCCGCCGGAGACCCGGCGTACCAGCACTTCAACTACACCTTCACGGACGCCTTCCGCACCAGCGGCGGCACCGACCTCACCACCGACCGGGACGCGGTCGTCACCCAGGCCTTCTACTACACCAACCACATGCACGACCACCTCTACGGGCTCGGCTTCGACGAGGCGTCGGGCAACTTCCAGGAGGACAACCTCGGCAACGGCGGCGCGGGCAGCGACCGCGTCCAGGTCTACGTCGACTTCGACGCCGGCGGGGACTCCGCTTGCAACGCCAACTTCGGCACCCCCGCCGACGGCCAGAACCCGACCATGCGGCTCTTCGTCGGGCGCACCTCCTGCGGCAACCACAACGTGCACCGGGCCATGAACGGCGACACCATCGCCCATGAGTACAGCCACGGCCTGTCCCACCGGCTCGTCGGCGGCGGCGACCTGGGCAACGGTGAGCAGACCGGCGCGCTCGGCGAGGGCTGGGGCGACGCGATCGCCACCTCGATGTGGAACGACCCGGTGTACGGCGAGTACAACAACGGCTCAGCCACCGGCGTACGCCGGGTCGCGTACAACAACAGCCGACTCACCTACGCCGACCTCTGCGACGGCGGCAGCTGCGAGGTGCACGACGACGGCGAGATCTGGGCCACCGCCATGTGGGACATGCGCACCGCCCTCGTCGGCGTGTACGGCAACGCCACCGGAAAGCAGCGGCACGAGCAGCTGATGGTCGACGGCATGAAACTGACCCCGTCCTCGCCCGACTTCCTGGACGCCCGCGACGGCATCCTCGCCGCCGACCGCGCCGACAACGGCGGCGCCAACCAGTGCCTGCTGTGGGGGGTGTTCGCCCGTCGCGGCATGGGCGCGAGCGCCACCTCGCCGAGCCAGAGCCAGGCCAACCCGGCGACCGACTACCCCGCGAGCTGCCGGCCTACCGCCGACGCGGGCGGGCCGTACACCACCAAGGAGGGCACCGACGTACGGCTCGACGCGAGCGGCTCCACCGTCCCCGGTGGCGGCGGCAGCTACAGCTGGGACTTCGACGGCGACGGCGCCTACGACGACGCGACCGGCGTCAGCCCGCTCTTCGACCGCGTAGGCCAGGACGGCACGTACACCGTGGGCCTGCGCGTCGGCAACGCCGCCGGGGCCGCCACCGACACGGCGACCGTGACCGTCACCAACGTGGCGCCCGCGGTGGCCTTCACCGTCCAGGGCCCGCGTGAAGAGGGCGGCAAGCTCACCGTCACCGGTACGGTCACCGACCCGGGCTGGCTCGACCCGCTCACCGCCACCATCGACCCCGGCGACGGCGAGCCCGTCCCCCTGCCCGGGCAGCTGGAGAACAACCGCCCCGACGCCACCCTCACCTTCAGCCGCGAGCTCGTCTTCGGCGACAACGGCACCTTCACCGTGAAGGTCTGCGGCGGCGACGACGACACCACCACCTGCCGGGAGGCCGAGATCACCGTCGCCAACGTCGACCCGGCCGCCGCCATCGACAAGACCTCGGCCGTGACCCTCGCGGGTGGGCGGACACTCGTCGTCCACGCGGGCGAGGAGAAGCGGTACACCGCCCGGGTCACCGACCCCGGAAGCGACGACGAGACCCTGACCTGGGCGTGGGGTGACCGGACCCCGGCCACCACGACCACCTCGCTCGTCAACCCGCCGGACCCCGATCCCGCCCGCAGCCCCAGCGTCCAGCCGCGCGACCTGACGGACGCCCAGGCCCACACCTACACCAAGCCCTGCCTGTACGACCTGTCCTTCACGGCCCGCGACGACGACGGGGGGACGCGGACCGACGGCATGCCGGTCATAGTCCAGGGCAATGCCCCGCTGTCGCTGCTCGCCGACGTCTGGTACGTCAAATACCTGACCGGTGACCTCACCCGGCTCGGCAAGGAGACGCTGGACTGCTATCTGAAGATCGTCCAGCACGCGAGCGCGGTGTTCTCCGAGAAGGTGGACGTATCCACCCAGGGCAAGGCGGCGGACGTCCTCTTCCTCAACCTCCTCCTGGACCCGAAGCGCTCCCTCGACCGCCAACTGCTCGCAGCCTGGCTCAACTTCGCCAACGGCGCCTTCGAGCCGAACGAACTCGTCGACACCGACAGCGACCTGAAGGCGGACACCCCCTTCCTGCAGGCCCTGCAGAACGCCGAGAGGGTACGCCTCGACCCCAACGCGACCAAGCAGCAGCTCTCCGCCCAGGCGGCCATCCTCACCTGCGTCAACATCCCGCTCGTATGACACGGATGAGGCTCCTGCCGCGCGCCGCCGCCGCCCTGCTCCTCGGGGCGGCGGCGGCCGCCTGCACCGACCACCCCCCGCCGCCCCGCCCGGACCCGCCCGCCCGTACCACCACACCCACCCCGGCGGCGACGACTGCCGTACCTGTCCCGCCCACGCCGGCGGCGACGAGTGCCGTACCCGTCCCGCCCGCCCCGGCGGTCCTCACCCAGGCCGACAACGGCCGCACAGTCGTCCTCCCCCTCGGCGCAGCCACCCAGCTGCGCCTCTCCGGCCGTTGGCAGGAAGCCACCCCGACCGTCGACGGCACGGCGATCGTCCTCGTCCCGGTCGACTTCGAGACCGACCCGGGATTCCGTGCCTGGGACGTCCACGCCGCCGGACCAGGGAAGGCGGTGCTGCACGTCCCCGGCCGGCCGGGCCTGACGCCGCTGCGGATCACTTTCCTGGTGCGGTGAGAACCCGTGCTGAAAGCTGACCGGACACGCGAATCGTTGTAGGCTCCGGCGGAACGCCCTTGACCTGCGAGAAGCGGGCAGGGAGCAGACACACCGGGAGTTTTCACATGCTTCGCACCATGTTCAAGTCCAAGATCCACCGGGCCACCGTCACGCAGGCCGATCTGCACTACGTCGGGTCCGTGACCATCGACGCGGATCTGCTCGACGCGGCCGATCTGCTGCCCGGGGAGTTGGTCCACATCGTGGACATCACCAACGGGGCGCGGCTGGAGACCTACGTCATCGAGGGGGAGCGGGGGTCGGGGGTCATCGGGATCAACGGGGCCGCCGCACATCTGGTGCACCCCGGGGACCTGGTCATCCTCATCAGCTACGCGCAGGTCGAGGACGCCGAGGCCCGGGTGCTGAGGCCGCGCGTCGTGCACGTCGACGGGGACAACCGGATCGTCGAACTGGGCGCGGACCCCTCCGCGCCGGTGCCGGGGACGGACCAGGAGCGCAGCCCGCACGCCGTGGCTGTCTGAGGGGAGTGGGGGAGCATGGCGGTCGAGTTCGAGGACGCGCGTGAGCGTGGGCGGCTGCTGGCCGTCGAAGGCGGGGCGGTGGTCGGGTTCATCGCGTACTTCGTGCTCGCCGCCGAGCCCCACGCCCTGGTGGCCGTGCACACGGTCGTCGAGCCGGGGCACGAGGGCCGGGGCATCGCCGGGGCGCTGGTGAAGACCTTCTACGGGATCGCCGCCGGCGAGGGCGTGCCCGTGGTACCGCTCTGCCCGTACGCCGCGAGCTGGGCCGCCAAACATCCCGACCAGGCGCCCGAGGCCCCGGCCGAGGTCGTCGCCGCGGCCAAGGCGCAGCTGGACGGTGACCCCGCGCTGTGGTGACGCCGCTGACCCTGCTCCACACCTCGGACGTGCACGTCGCGGTTTTCGACGCGCTGCGGGACCGGAACCACCCGGGGGCCGCGCTGCGGCACCTGGTCGTTCCGGAACTGCTGGCCCGGGCCCGCGCCGAAGGGCCGGAGGCGGTCGCTCCGGCGCTGCGGGAACTCCTGCGGGGATCCGGCGGGCCCGTGCTGGTCACCTGCTCGACGATCGGCGGGACCGCGGAGTCCCTGGCGCCGGCGCTCGGGCTGCCGGTGCTGCGCGTGGACCGGCCGATGGCGGCCGCCGCCGTGGCCGCCGGCCCTCGGATCGCCGTGCTGGCCACCGTGGAGTCCACGCTCCTCCCGACCTGCGAGCTGCTGGCCGAGGAGGCCGGCGAGCGGCCGGTGTCGATCACCCCGCACCTGGTCGCAGGGGCCTGGGAGCGCTTCGAGGCGGGGGACGGCGCCGGCTGCCGCGACCTGGTGGCCACGGCAGCTGACGCCGTCACCGAAGCGGACGTCATCCTGCTGGCCCAGGTCTCCATGGCCGGCGCCGCGGAGCTGACCGCGAGCGGGATCCCGGTACTGTCCAGCCCGGCCCGGGGCCTGGCCGCCGGACTGAGACTGCACAGCGAGGGCTGAGCGCGGCAAAATGGGAGTCATGGTACGAAAAGCAGAGCCGACCGTGCCGCCCGTCCCCGAGCCGCCGCCCACTCCCGGACCCGGGCCGACCCCCGGGCCCAACCCGTTCCCCGACCCGGAGCCCATTCCGCGGCCCGTGCCACCGACGCCCGAGCCCCTGCCGCCGCCGCTCCCGCCGCCCGGCCCGCTGACCTGAGCCCGGCACCGGCAGGGCCCGGGCAGCGACACCCGGGCCCGCCGACCCGCCGGTCAGCCCGTCCGGACCTCGGAGCGGTCGCCGCTCCAGAGGGTGTGGAACGAACCCTCGCGGTCGGTGCGCCGGTAGGTGTGCGCCCCGAAGAAGTCCCGCTGCCCCTGCGTGAGGGCGGCGGGGAGCCGCTCCGCGCGCAGCGCGTCGTAGTACGCCAGTGAGGCGGAGAAGGCGGGCACCGGGATGCCGTGCCCCACCGCCGCCACCAGAACGGCCCGCCAGTCCTCCTGGGCCGCGCCGATCTCACCCGCGAACCCGGCGTCCGCCAGCAGGCTGGGCAGCCCGGGCTGTGCGTCGTACGCCGCCCGGATCCGGTCCAGGAACGCCGCCCGGATGATGCAGCCGCCGCGCCACAGCGAGGCCACCGCGCCCAGGTCCACGCCCCAGCCGTACTCCTCGCTGCCGGCCCGGATCTGGTGGAAGCCCTGCGTGTACGAGACGATCTTCGAGGCGTACAGCGCCTGCTCCACCTGCGCGGCAAACGCGTCCGCCTGCTCCGGGGCGAGCGGCGAGGCCGTGGGGCCCGCGAGCCCGCGCGAGGCCGCCCGCAGGTCCCCGTGGCCCGACACCGCGCGGGCGAAGACCGCCTCCGCGATGCCCGACACCGGAACGCCCAGGTCCAGGGCGATCTGCACGGTCCAGCGCCCGGTGCCCTTCTGCTCGGCGGCGTCGGTCACGATGTCCACGTACGGACGCCCGGTCGCGGCGTCCGTGTGCGCGAGCACCTCCGCCGTGATCTCGATGAGGTACGAGTCCAGGCGCCCCCGGTTCCAGGTCCGGAAGGTCTCCGCGATCTTCGAGGGGGAGTAGCCGGCGACCTCGCGCAGCAGGTGGTAGGCCTCCGCGATGAGCTGCATGTCGGCGTACTCGATGCCGTTGTGCACCATCTTGACGAAGTGCCCGGCGCCGTCCGGGCCCATGTGCGAGGTGCACGGCGTGCCGTCGGAGGCCTTCGCGGAGATCTTCTCCAGCAGCGGGCCGAGGGACTCGTACGACTCCTTCGAGCCGCCGGGCATGATGCTCGGGCCGAGCAGCGCGCCCTCCTCGCCGCCCGAGATGCCCACGCCCACGAAGTGGATGCCCTGCGCCCGCAGTTCCTTCTCGCGGCGCCGGGTGTCCTCGAAGTGCGCGTTGCCGCCGTCGATGATGACGTCGCCCTCTTCCAGCAGCGGGGCGAACTCGCGGATCACGGCATCGGTCGGCTCCCCGGCCTTCACCATGATGACGAGGCGCCGGGGGCGCTCCAGCGCATCCACGAACTCCTTGGCGGACGTGGCCGCCACGAAGGCACCCTCGTGTCCGAACTCCGCGACGAGCGCCTCGGTCTTGGCGGCGGTGCGGTTGTGGACGGCCACGGAGAAACCGTTGCGGGCGAAGTTCCGGGCGAGGTTGCTGCCCATCACCGCGAGCCCGGTGACGCCGATCTGGGCTGTGCTGGTGCTCATGCGTGCGCTCCTGCGTGCTTCGGTGTGCGGGAACACCGACGCTACATCGGACGCCGCGCCCTCGGATCCCGGCCCTGTCGATAGAATGTCAAGTTCCGCTGGAGAGCGCCCCGTTGCGCCCCTTGTCGTGTCCCGGTCGAGACGATTAGGTTTGCGGTTCCTGATGTCTTCGATGGGGGCTCCCATGGGTGTACGGGGCCGGCACCGCCGGTATCAGCCGAGCAGCATCAACCGGGCCTCGCTCGCCGTCACCGCCGGTGGCGCCGGGATCGCGCTCCCGCTCATGGGAGCCGGAACCGCGCACGCCGCCTCCGTGGACACCTGGAACAAGGTCGCAGCCTGCGAGTCGACGAACAACTGGCACATCAACACCGGCAACGGCTATTACGGCGGGCTCCAGTTCAGCCAGAGCACCTGGCGGGCCTTCGGCGGCACCGCCTACGCCGCCCGCGCCGACCTGGCCACCAAGGACCAGCAGATCGCGGTCGCGGAGAAGGTACTGAAGGGCCAGGGACCGCAGGCCTGGCCGAACTGCGGCAAGCAGGCCGGACTCAGCCGCGCCGCCGCGACCCCCGCCGTCACGCCGACGGCGCAGCAGACCAAAGCCGCCACCACCCCCGCCGCCACCGGGCAGCAGGGCACCACGCCCCGCCCGACCGGGACGACCGTCCTGCCGAACCCCTACGTGGTCGCACCCGGCGACTCGCTCTCGGCGATAGCCACCGAGCAGCACGTCGAGGGCGGCTGGCAGGCGCTGTACGAGACCAACCGGGCCACCGTGGGCGCCAATCCGAACCTGATCTTCCCCGGGCAGCGGCTCACCTTACGCGTCACGGCCGCGCCGCCCGCGCAGAACCCCGAGAAGCCGCCGCGGACGGCGGAGCCGGTGAAACCCGTGGAACCGGCGGCGGAGAAGCCCGCCGAGAAGGCCGCCGACAAACCGGCACCGGAACCGGCCGAGAAGCCGGCCGAAAAGCCCGCCGAGAAGCCCGCCGAGAAGCCCGCGGCGCAGTCCGCCTCGGCGCAGGAGGAGCCGGCCGCGGGCGGGTACACCGCCCCCGTCGACGCCCGCCTCGGCACCGCCTACCACGTCGCCGGTTCCTCCTGGTCCAGCGGCTACCACACGGGCGTCGACTTCCCGGTGGCCACCGGGACCTCCGTCAAGTCCGTCGGCCCCGGTTCAGTGGTCTCGGCGGGCTGGGCCGGTGCGTACGGATACCAGGTCGTCATCCGGCACACCGACGGCCGGTACTCCCAGTACGCCCACCTGTCGGCGCTCTCCGTCAAGGCCGGCCAGCAGGTCTCCGGCGGCCAGCGCATCGGCCGCTCCGGTTCGACCGGCAACACCACCGGTCCGCACCTGCACTTCGAGATCCGTACGGGACCCGGCTACGGCTCCGACATCGACCCGCTGAAGTACCTCCGGGCCCACGGCGTGGGCATCTGACCCGCGCACGTGCGACGGCACGGCCATGAGCAGGACCAGGCCGGTCGCCGCCAGCACCGCGCTGACCAGCGCCGCCGCCGTGCCCGCCGTCCCGTACCGGAAGCCCTCGTCGAACAGCGAGATGCCGACCGCCGCCGCGACCACGGGATTGACCACGGTCACCGTGGCCAGCGGCGCGGTCAGCCCCGCGCCCCGGTAGGCGGCCTGCGAGAGCAGCAGCCCGCAGGCCGCCAGGACCGCGATCGCCACGAGGTCGGGCCACAGCCCGGCCAGAGCGCCCGGGGAGAAGCTCTCGGCCACCGACTTGGTGAACACCGAGGCCATGCCGAAGGCCGTACCGGCCGCTGCGGCCAGCAGCACGCTGCGCAGCACCGCCCGGCGCATCCGGTGCGCCGCCACGAACAGCACCGCCACCCCGGCCCCGGTCGCCGTCAGCAGCAGGCCGCGCTCACCGCCCGCCAGGGACTGCGCGGCCCGCCCGTCACCGCCGGCCAGGGCCAGCAGCCCCGCCAGACCCACCGTGGCCAGCAGCGCCCCGCGCCAGGCCGCCGCGCCCGCCCGGCGGCCCACGAACACGGCCGCCATCGGCAGGGCGAAGACGATGGTGAGGGCGCCGAGCGGCTGGACCAGGCTGAGCGGCCCGTACGCGAGGGCCAGTACGTGCAGCAGCGCGCCCAGGCCGTTCAGCCCGACCGCGACCCACCAGCCGCCCCGGCGCAGCGGGGCGTAGGGCCGGTCCGGCGTGCTCGCCGCGACCCGTTCCTGGATGATCGCGCCGCCCGCGTACGCCACGGCGGACGCCAGACAGAGCAGGACCGACAGCGCCAGTGCACTCATGAAGTCCACAATGCCCGAACGATCTACGCTATTCCTCCGCCCACAGGGGGTCACGCCTCATACTCCGGGCGTAGTACGGGAGTACAGGACGGGTACGCGACCGGCGCGCGACTGCGAGCGCACCGTGACCGGACGCTCCCGGTCCGTGAGGGCCCCGGCCACGGGTTTGGTTCCCGGCGCGTCGGATCCGTACAGTTTCCCTTTTGGGGACTTCCGCAGCAGGCGGATGCGGACGATTGATCAAGGAACGGCAGCGGCCATGACGGCGACCGAGACCGAAGACAACCAGGCATACGGGCCGGGCATCGACCCCGAGCGCATGGCCGTCTGCCTCAGCGTGCTCGACGAGCTGGACCAGCTCGACGTCGACCACCCCGACGCCGTCACCGTACGACGCGCCACCGCCGGTATCTACCGCACGGTCAAGCAGCGCCGCCGCCAGGAGCGCCGCGCCGCCAAGACCGCCAACGACAAGGCCGTCACCGAGGCGACCGCGACCGGGTCCGCCGAGCGCATCGACGACGAGACCGAGGGCATCCTGCCCTCCTCCGTCACCGAGGTCGGCCGGATCGCCGGGATACTCCAGCGCCCGCGTTCCTGCTACGTCTGCAAGACGCGGTACGTCGAGGTCGACTACTTCTACCACCAGCTCTGCCCGGACTGCGCCGGCGAGAACCGCGCCAAGCGCGAGGCCCGCGCCGACCTCGCCGGCAAGCGCGCGCTGCTCACCGGCGGCCGGGCCAAGATCGGCATGTACATCGCGCTGCGGCTGCTGCGCGACGGCGCCCACACCACGATCACCACCCGCTTCCCCAAGGACGCCATCCGCCGCTTCAAGGCGATGGAGGACTCGGCGGACTGGATGCACCGCCTGGAGGTCGTCGGCATCGACCTGCGCGACCCGGCCCAGGCCGTGGCGCTCGCCGACCAGGTGTCCGAGGCCGGCCCGCTGGACATCCTGATCAACAACGCGACGCAGACCGTGCGCCGCCTGCCCACCGCGTACGCCGCACTCGTCGAGGGAGAGAGCGCCCCGCTCCCCGCCGGCGAGCTCCCCGCCCACCACGTCATCGGCGCCTTCAACTCCGGTGCGGTCGACGGGCTGGCGGCGCTGCCCGTCGGCGTGAGCGGGCTGGAGGCGCAGAAGGTCGCAGACCTCGCCCTGGTCGCGGGCAACGCCAGCCTGGAGCGGCACCTCGCCGGAACCGCCATCGACGCGGGCGGCCTGCTGCCCGACGTCGTCGAGTCCAACACCTGGGTGCAGACCATCGACCAGATCTCCCCGGTGGAGCTGCTCGAGACCCAGCTGTGCAACTACACGTCGCCGTTCATCCTGATCAGCGCGCTCCGGCCGGCCATGGCCGAGGCCGCCCGGAAGGCGTCCAGCGGGCGTGCGTACGTCGTGAACGTCTCGGCGATGGAGGGCGTCTTCAGCCGCGGCTACAAGGGCGCCGGGCACCCGAACACCAACGCCGCCAAGGCCGCCATGAACATGGTGACGCGGACCAGCGGCCAGGAGATGTTCGAGACGGACCGCATCCTCATGACCTCGATCGACACCGGCTGGATCACCGACGAGCGCCCGCACTTCGACAAGCTGCGCCTGGCCGAGGAGGGCTTCCACGCCCCGCTCGACCTGGTCGACGGCGCGGCCCGCGTCTACGACCCGATCGTGCGCGGCGAGGCGGGCGAGGACCTGTTCGGGGTCTTCCTCAAGGACTACGCCCCCGCGAACTGGTAGGACACGGGGCTCCTGGGCCCTACGGGATCCCCGCGATCGACCCCCTCGGCGACCCGAGGGGGTCGTTCCCGTTCCGGGCACGAGCAGCCCGGCCGACGGCCACCGCGACCAGTTCCAGCAGCGGCCGCCAGTCCTCCAGCACACCCGCGTCCAGGCCGGCCGCCCCCGCCGCGTCGTGCGCCTGCCGCAGCGCTGCCGCCGCCTCCCCGTCGGGGCCGGCCGCGGCGAGGGCGCGGAGCCCGGCCTCGTCCCCGGCCCGCGCGTGCATCCGTAGCAGCCGGGACACCCGCTCGCCCAGCAGCGGACGCACCGCCTCCGCCGCGTCACCCGGACGGAGCAGCTCGCCGAGGTCCTGCACCAGACCGGCGATCTGGAGCTCTTTATCGAAGGGCCGCGAGCGGCGCAACAGGGCCGCTGCCTGCAATCCGCAGCCTTCGCGGCAGGCGTGGAGCAGATCCATCAGCTCCGAAACGCTTGAGATGTACGGCACTTCGGACCCCGGAATCCCGGACCTCGCCACCGCCGCTCCCTCCGTCGTCCCCGCGCGCATTCGGCGTCGAGCGGACCATGCTTGTCGCACCCGCGGGCCGACGACTTCCTGAACTCGCGGCGAAAAGAAGAGGGCGACGTGGATTTTGCCTTTCTATCGAGCGGAGGCCCGCTCATATGTGTACTCTGGGGCATCAGACGGCCCCATCCGGGCCTCGCTCCACCAAGGCGCCACCGCGTCCGGAAACCCTTTACATCCCTGCCCGGCGCGCGGTCCGCCTGCCGGGTTACGCGACACAAAGGAGTGCGCGGTGACTGAAAAGACGCAGCCCGAACCGACGTTGCTGGAGCGACCGGGATCGCGGTCCAAGCCGCGGACCGACGAGCTCGGCAGCCTCGAAGTCTGGGCCCGATCCGCCCCGATCCGGCTGGCCGGGTACGAGGAAGACCTGGCGGAGTCCCACATCCTGCCCGGAATCGACTGATCAACCAGCGGACAGAGTGGTGCAGAGCGCCCCCACGTGCCGAACGCACCGGGGGCGCCGGCATGACCGCCCGGGCCTGGCCCTTGCGGGCGGACACGAAGTTCCCGCCCCGCCTACGCCCTGAGCGTCATCGCTGTCGGCGATCACGGGTTCCGGAGCCCCCTCCTCCCGGGCAGGCTGACCCGCATGAAGCTGCTGATGCTGGGTGGAACCGAATTCGTCGGACGCGCGATCACCGAGGACGCCCTCGACCGGGGCTGGGAGGTGACCGTCTTCCACCGCGGCCACCACGCGCCGCCGCCGGGCACCACGGCCCTGCACGGGGACCGCACCGCCCCTGGCGGACTGGACGCCCTCGCCGAGGGGGAGTGGGACCTCGTCGTCGACACCTGGAGCGCCGCCCCCACGGCCGTGCGCGACACGGCCCGCCTGCTGAGCGCCCGCGCCGGGCGCTACGTCTACATCTCCAGCCGCTCGGTGTACGCCTACCCCGCCCCGCCTGGCCGCGGGGAGGACACCCCCGTGGTGGAGGGCTCTCCCGACGCCGGACCCGTCGCCTACGCCGAGGACAAGCGGGGCGCCGAACTCGCCGCACTCGACGCCTTCGGCGACCGCGCCCTGCTGGTGCGCGCCGGGCTGATCATCGGACCGTACGAGAACACCGGCCGGCTCCCTTGGTGGCTGAACCGCACCGCCCGCGGCGGCCCGGTGCTCGCCCCCGGCCCGCGCGACCTCCCGATCCAGTACATCGACGTACGCGACCTGGCGCACTGGACCCTGGACGCGGCCGAGGCCGGGCGGGCCGGAGCGTACGACGTGGTCTCCGCGGCCGGGCACGCCACCATGGGCAGCCTGCTGGAGGCCTGCGCCGCGGTCACCGGCGGCGGCGCCGACCTGCGCTGGACCGACGCGGCCGTGATCGAGGAGGCCGGGATCGAGCCCTGGACCGAGCTCCCGGTCTGGATCCCCGCGGGCGAGGCGCACGACTACATGCACGGCGGCAACGTGTCCAAGGCCCTGGCGGCGGGACTGAAGTGCCGTCCCGTCGACGAGACCGTGGCCGACACCTGGGCCTGGCTCCGCTCCCTCGGCGGAACCGCCCCGCTGCGCCCGGACCGCTCGGCCAAGGGCCTCTCCCCGGAGCGGGAGGCCGCCCTACTCGGGCTCTGACCAGGCGGCCTCCGCGAGGCGGGTGGGCGGGAGGTACTCGCCGACCAGCCTGCGGTGCCACCAGGCGCCCGTCTCGCGCAGCTCCCGCCAGGTGGTGAACCGGTAGCGGTACAGCCGGGCGCGGACGTAGCGGGGCGGGGCGTCCGGGAAGGGGTTGTGGCGGATCAGCCGCAGCGTGTCCCGGTCGCCCGCCAGCAGCCGCTCCACGAACGGGCCGAACCAGTCCCGCGCGTAGCCGGGGGAGAGCGCGGCGAACCACATCAGCCAGTCCAGCCGCAGATGGTACGGGGCGAACTGGCGCGGGATCCGGCGCGGTTCACCGGGCTTTCCCTTGAAGCCGTACTCCCGCCAGTCCCCGTCGGCGTGCGGTCGCGGATCGGAGGTCCCCTCCACCACCACCTCGTCGCGGATCCGGCCCACCGAGCCGAACGCCCCGTAAGTGTTGACCAGGTGCAGCGAGTCGAAGGAGCGGTTCATCACCTGGCGCCGCGAGATCATGTTCCGTACCGGATGCCGGCTCAGCACCAGCACCAGCACGGTCACCGCGCAGACCAGGACCACGAACCACACCGGCGACGCCCTCGAGGCGGCGGCCGGGGGAGCGCCCGCGAGCCCGGTGAAGTCCACCGACGACAGGGCCACCGTGATCGTCACCCAGTTCAGCCAGGCGAAGTTCCCCGACAGCACCAGCCACAGCTGCGTGGCCACGATGATCCCCGCGGCGTACGAGGCCACCGGCTGCGGAGTGAACAGCAGGACGGGCACGCCCAGTTGCGTCACGTGGTTGGCGGCGCACTCCACCCGGTGCAGCGGCTTGGGCAGATGGTGGAAGAACCAGCTCAGCGGCCCGGGCATCGGCTGGGTCTCGTGGTGGTAGTAGAGGCAGGTGAGCTCGCGCCAGCAGGAGTCCCCGCGGATCTTGATCAGCCCGGCCCCGAACTCCACGCGGAAGAGCACCCAGCGCAGCAGCCACAGCACCAGCACCGGCGGCCCGGCCCGCGCGTTGCCGAGGAAGACGGCCAGGAAGCCGATCTCCAGCAGCAGGGACTCCCAGCCGAAGGAGTACCAGGTCTGCCCGACGTTCACGATGGAGAGGTAGAGCAGCCACAACAGCGCCCACATCCCCATGGCGGCGCCCAGCGGCACCACGTCCCCGGCCCCGGCGGCCAGTGCGGCGGCCAGGGCCGCGCCGGCCCAGGCGCACCCGGCGAAGAGCCGGTCGGAGTAGTGCAGTTGGAACAGGCTCGGGGCGCGTCGGAAGGGCACGTACCGCACGTAGCGCGGCACGGGCAGCATGCCGTTCGCCCCGATCAGGGCCCGGAACTGCAGGGCGGCCCCGACGAAGGCGAACAGGTAGACACCGGCGAGGGCCCGCTGGAAGACCAGTCGGGCCAGCCAGTAGCCGGGCGCCGTGAACCAGTCCATCGACTCCAGTATCGGACCGGTCAGGCGGCGACGGCCAGCCTGCGCAGGCGGCGGCCCAGCAGGCGGGCGTAGTTCAGCTGGAGGAAGGGGACCACCGGGCCCGCGAGCCGGGTGTACCAGCTCGCCGGACGGCTGAAGGCGGTCACCGTGAACCACACGGTGCCGTCCGGGTCCAGGTCCACGAGGAAGGACTCCTCCCCCGATTCGGGGTGGCCGGTCAGCGTCCCGTACGCGAAGCCGACGCGGGTGGGCTCGTACGCCGTCCAGATGATCCGGCAGGGAGCGGTGATCCGCAGCGGGCCCAAGCCGATGCCCACCTCGACGCGGTCGCCGGCGCGTACGGCCCCGGAACCGGCCCGTACGCGCATCCCCGAGGCGCGGTGGGCGTGGAAGGTGGTCACCGCGACCCCGGCGGCTTCGAAGACCTCCCGGCCCCGGCCGATCCGGGTGCGGTGGCGCAGGTGGTTGTAGCCGGCGGGCAGCGGCTGCCGGGCCGTCGCGCCCCGGTCGCGGTAGCTGAGGGTGTCCCGGCCGGTGCTGATGAGGCGGGTCATGGCGTGATCTCCTGTCGGGCGGCGGCAGCGGTGCCGGGGGCGTCAGCGGTCAGTCGGCGCCAGGCCAGCACCGAGCACAGGGCGAATCCGAGGGCGTTGCCGAGGCCGTGGGTCGCGGCCATCCAGGTCAGGGTCGGGTGGACGATCCCGGTGGCCTCGCCGGCCGCCCACCACAGGGCGAGCAGCATGGTGGCGACCAGGACCGCCGCCGAGCCGGCGAGCAGCGCCCGCGTGGTGCGGTCGCGGCCGGCCGGCCGGATCTCGCGCCAGGTCGTCAGGGCCACCGCCCACATCCCGCCGGTCAGGACCACCGCGCCCACCAGCTCGGCCCAGTCGCCGACGAAGTAGCCGAGGAGTACGAGCAGGGTGCCCGCGGGGACGCTGTACGCGGCCAGGCGCGCTCCGGGTCCGGGCGCGGCGGCCCGGCACACCAGCCCGGCGACCAGGGCGGCGGTGAATCCGGCGAAGTGGAAGTGGGGCACCGTGAGCGCCAGGATGTCGAGGTCGAAGCCGAAGAGCCGGTATCCGGCGCGCTCGGCGACCAGGGCCGTCCCGGCGATCGACGGCGCGACCAGCGCGGTGGCGACCGCGATGTCGGCGGGACCGGGCGGGCGGCCCCGGAGCAGTACGGCGGGGGCCCGCGCCGCGAGGGCCAGGCAGGCGGCCGCGTAGAGTGCGGCGAGCGTGGTGGCGAGGGGGCCGCGCGGCAGCCACAGGCAGACCGCCCCGAGGGCGGCGGGCAGCGGCCAGAGGCGGGCGGCCCGGCGGAGCCCGGCGGGGTCGATCAGGCGCAGGCCGGCGGGGACCACCCAGAGCATGCCCAGGGTGACGATCACGTTCACCAGTACCGTCACGGCGGACTCCCCTCCACGTCGCGGCCGAACGCTTTGAACGCGTTCAACTCACGGTGGCGACTCTACGAGGTTCCTTGAACATGTTCAAGAAGTGTTCCGGTTGCGGCCTGCGCGCGGATGGGGCAGACAGGAGGGAGCAACCGGGGCGAAAAGGGAGATCCACGTGCACGGACCGACACCTCCGACACCTCGTCAGGCGCCGCGCCGTCATGCACCGGCCGGCGCCGCCCTCTTCGCCGTCCTCGGCCTGTTCGCCGCGGCCTGCGGCGGCTCCGAGGAACCCCGGGGCACCGCGGGAGCCGAGAGCCAGGAGGTCTACCTCCAGCCCGTGGCCACCGCGGGCCCCGACCCCTTCACCGCCTCCTCGGCCACCGCCGAGTCCGCCCCCGTACAGCCCCCGCTGCCCAACCCGACCGGCCAGGGCATCCGTACCGTCAACGCGGCCACCCCCGGCCTCTACGGCGGAACCCAGCGGCTCGGCAGCTGCGACGTGGAACAGCAGGTCCGCTTCCTGACCACCGACGACGCCAAGGCCCGCGCCTTCGCCGAGGCCTCCGACATCGAACAGGCGAAGATCCCCGAATTCCTGCGCGGCCTGACGCCCGTGGTGCTCCGCGCCGACACCCGCGTCACCAGCCACGGCTTCCGCGACGGCGCCGCCGACAGCTTCCAGGCCGTACTCCAGGCGGGTACCGCCGTCCTCGTCGACGAACACGGGATGCCCCGGGTCCGCTGTGCGTGCGGCAACCCGCTGCTCTCCCCGCGCGCGCCCAAGGGCTCCCCGGTGACCAAGGGCGACCCGTGGAACGGCTACCAGCCCAACCAGGTCGTCGTCATCGAACCCACCACCCAGGTGATCAACAACCTGGTGATCGTCAACATCGCGGACAACACCTGGATCGAGCGCAAGCGGGGCGACGACGGCGCCCAGGACCGGACCCCGCAGGTGCCGCCCCCCTACGACCCGGCCGACGGTATCCCCAACGGCCCCGCCACCCCGCCCGGGACCACCCCCGGGGAGCCCTGCCCGACCCCCGAGAGCAACAGCCTGGCCCGCACCGCGCCGCCCACGCCCGCACCCTCCGGCACCGGCCCGGGCGCCTCCGCCACCCCGGGCGCCTCCGCCACCCCGGGCGCCTCCGCCACCCCGGGCGCCGAGGTCGCCCCGACCACCCCGGCCCCCGGCGTGACGGACTGCCCGCAGGATGCGCGGGCCACGCCGGCCCCGCCGGATTCCACCACGCAGCAGAGCCCCGGCGTGCCCCCGAATCCCGCCACACCGCCCCAGCGGCCGCCGTCGTCCGACCTCCCCACCGACTTCCCGACCGATCTGCCCTCCGACATTCCGTCCGACCTGCCGTCGCCGTACCCGAGCGGCCCGGGGATCCCCCTGGACCCCAACGACCCGTACGGCCCCTCCGACCCGAACGACCCCAACAACCCGTACGCCGTGCCGGACCAGCTGACCGACCCCTCCGATCCGGGCTACTCACTGGAGAGCGCCTGACCGGCCCGTGTGTCATGGTGGATCGGTGCCGACCGCCGTATCGCTGCCGGACGACTGGCCCGCGCACCCGGACCGGTCGCTCGCGCTGAACCGCATGGGCAGTTTCGACTGGGACCTGGTCACCGGTCTCATGCACATGGACTCGGCGGCCCTCGACGTCTTCGACACCACCCCCGACGAATACGACGGGCGGCCGGAATCCCTCGCCCCGAGGGTCCCGCCCGCCGAGGGCGCCCGGCTCGACGCCCTCGTCTCCAGCGCCCTCAAGAGCCGCGAGGACAGCTACGGCGCCTACTTCCGCATCCGCTGCCACGACGGAAGGCTGCGCTGGACCCACACCCAGGGCCGCGTCATGCGCGGCCCGGACGGGCGCCCGTACAGGATCATCGGCATCGTCCGCGACGCGACCGAGGAGCTCAGCCACTCGGCGGAGCGTCTCGGCCTCGACGAGGAACGGCGCCGCCAGACCTCGGTGGTCGAGAGCACGACCGCGGCCCTCGCGCACGCCCGGACCGTGCAGGACGTCATCGACGCGCTCGGCGACGCCCACGGGCTGGAGCGGCTCGGCTCCATGGGCATGGTGATGGGCCTCGTCGAGGCCGGCCGGATCCACCTCGTCGCCGAGGGACCCGAGGGCAGCTTCGTCCCCGGCACCCGCTACACGCGCATCGACGAGCAGTACCCCATGAGCGAGGTCGTCCGCTCGCTCCAGCCGCGTTTCCTGGACTCGGCCCAGGAGTTCGCCGCGGACTATCCCGGGCTCTGGGCGAAGATCTCGTACATGAAGATCTCGGCGGCCGCCTACCTGCCGCTGATCGCACAGGCCCGCCCCATCGGCGCGATCGGCCTGCTCTACCAGGACAAGGACGGCTTCACCCAGGACGAGCGCAACCTCCTCGTCGCACTCGGCAGCAGCATCGCCCAGAGCCTCCAGCGGGCCATGCTGCTGGAGCAGGAGCACGATCTCGCGGAGGGCCTCCAGCAGGCGATGCTGCCGCGGCGGATCCCGTCCGTGCCCGGGGCGGAGATCGCCGTACGGTACCGCTCCGCCCGGATGGGCCAGGACATCGGCGGCGACTGGTACGACGTCATCCCGCTGCCCGGCGGCCGGGTCGGCGCGGTCATCGGCGACGTCCAGGGCCACGACACCCACGCGGCGGCGGTCATGGGCCAGCTGCGGATCGTGCTGCGCGCCTACGCCGCCGAGGGCCACTCGCCGGGCACCGTCATGGCCCGCGCCTCGGTGTTCCTGCACGAGCTGGACACCGACCGCTTCGCGACTTGCACCTACGTGGAGGCCGACCTGACGACGGGGGTGCTCCAGCTGGTCCGCGCGGGCCACATCGACCCGCTGCTGCGCACCAGAGACGGGAACTGCCGCAGGATCCCGGTGGCGGGCGGGATGCCCCTGGGCCTCTCCGCGGAGTTCGGCCGCCTCGAATACCCGGTGACCACGGTGGAACTGGACCCGGGGGAAACGGTCCTGCTGTGCACGGACGGCCTCGTCGAACAGCCCGGCGCCGACCTCGACGACGGCATCGGGATCCTCACCTCGCTGATCCGCAGCGGACCGGCCGACCTCCAGGACCTGGCGGACCGCCTCTGCGGCGTCGTCGACGAGCGCGGCGGGGACGACGACATGGCGCTGCTCCTGCTGCGCCGCCAGGTCCAGGCCGCGCCCCAGGGCGGTGGCCGGCTCCAGCAGCACGTGGCGCCGGGCGACCCGGAGGCCCTGGTGGCGGCCCGCCACATGATCGGGGCGGCGGTGCGCGCGTGGGGCGCGCGCGACCGGGCCGACGAGATCGAGCTGGTCGCCGACGAGCTGATCGTGAACGCCCTGATGCACACGGACGGCCCGGCGATCGTCACCCTGCGGGTCCTGTCCGGCCCCGAACGCCGCCTCCGCGTGGAGGTCGAGGACCGCTCCAGCGCGCTCCCGCGGCGCCGCGAGGCGGGCGAGTCGGGGGTCTCGGGGCGGGGCCTGATGCTGGTGGACCGGCTGGCGGACGTGTGGGGCGTGGAGTCGCGGGGCGGCGGCAAGTGCGTGTGGTGCGAGTTCGTGATGACCTAGTGCTCTGACCAGTGCTCTGACCGGCGCCGGCTCGCGCTTCGCGCGGGGCGGCGGCAGGCTGGGACCATGCCGGAGCTGCCCGAGGTCGAGGCCCTGCGGGAGTACCTCGACGCCCACCTCACCGGGCGGGTGGTCGAGCGCGTCCTCCCGCTGGCCGTCAGCGTGCTCAAGACCTACGATCCGCCGCTGACCGCGCTGGAGGGGCGGACCGCCGGGACCACCACCCGGTACGGGAAATTCCTGGCCCTGCGGATCGGCGAGCTCCACCTCGTCACCCACCTGGCCCGGGCGGGCTGGCTGCGCTGGCAGGAGACCCTGCCCGCGCAGCCGCCGCGACCCGGCAAGGGCCCGCTCGCCCTGCGCGTCGTACTCGAAGGCGGCGGCGGCTTCGACCTCACCGAGGCCGGGACCCAGAAGCGCCTCGCCGTCTACGTGGTCCACGACCCGGCGGAGGTGCCCGGCATCGCCCGCCTCGGCCCCGACCCGCTGGCCGAGGGCTTCGACCGGGACGCCTTCGCGGCGCTGCTCGCGGGGGAGCGGCGCCAGATCAAGGGCGTCCTGCGCGACCAGAGCGTCATCGCCGGGATCGGCAACGCGTACAGCGACGAGATCCTGCACCGGGCCAAGGTCTCCCCCTTCAAACTGGCCGCATCCTTCGACGAGGAGCAGACCACCCGGCTCCACGAGGCCGTCCGCGACACCCTGCGCGAGGCCGTCGAGCGGGCGCACGGGGTGGCCGCTGGGGAGCTCAAGGCCCAGAAGAAGAGCGGCCTGCGGGTGCACGGCCGGGCCGGGGAGCCGTGCCCGGTGTGCGGGGACACCGTCCGCTCGGTCTCCTTCGCCGACTCCTCCCTGGAGTACTGCCCCACCTGCCAGACCGGGGGCAAGCCGCTCGCCGACCGGCGGCTCTCCCGCCTCCTCAAGTAGCGGGGCGCCGCATAGACTCCGGCACCATGGCCGAGGAGCAGCAGCAGTCGCCGCCCCGGCGCGAGGTCGTCACCGGGGTCCCTCGAGGCGCCCGCCGCCGGCCGCCCGCGCACACCCCGGCACGCTCCGAGATCTCCGAACAGACCACCCTCGGCGCCACCTACGTACGGGCCCTCATGCGCAGCCAACTGCGCGCCGCGCTCGGGGCGCTGGCCGTGCTCGCGCTGCTGGTCGGGACGCTGCCGCTGGTGTTGGTGCTGCCGCGCACCGGGTCGGGGCCGCTGGTGTGGGTGGCGCTGGGCGTGCTGGTGTATCCGGTGATGTGGCTGATCGCCCGCTGGTACGTCACCCGGGCCGAGCGCAACGAGGCCGATTTCACCGGCCTGGTGATGGACCCGGCCGAGGCGCCGGGCCCGGGTCCCCGCCGCCCCGCGTAGGAACGCCGCTCTCAGAAGAGGTGCATCGCCAAATGGCCGAGCGGCAGGCCGAGTTGCCAGGCCGGTGTCCACACCCGCGCGTTCTCGTCCAGCCCCGGCGGGGTGTCGGCGTGGCCGTGCCGGCCGGGGTCGAGGTTGGTGGCGAACAGCTCGGTGCGGTCCAGCCAGCGCCATGCCGCCCGGGCCAGCTCCAGGTCCGGCTCCTCGGCGGGGCCGCGCTCGCGGGCCTCCTCGCCCAGCGCGAGGAACCGGGTGTGCACCCAGTCGCGCCAGGGGTGCCCGTACGCCGTCAACGAGAGCCACTCGTCGAGCTGGGAGACCACCCGGATCCCGGAGAGCTCCCCGGCCGCGTCCGAGAGGTAGATCGTCAGCGCGAGCGTGTCGCGCCCGGCCCGGAACTCCAGGGTGCTGACCGGGATCAGCCGGCCCGTGCGCAGCAGTTCGTCTGCGATGTACTCGGCGTAGAGCCAGGCCATGGGCACCGCGAGCCCGCCGTCACTGGTGCCGTTCGTACCCTCGGGCTGCACCGTTCCACCTTCTCCCGCGCGTCAAGCGTCCCGTCGTCAGCCACGAGCCTTCACCGACCGGCTCGCGGAGCGGGGGATGTTTACTCAACTTGAACGGTCTGATGCCTCATTCCATGCGGTTTGTGTCCGGTCCGCATGCGTTCGAGGCGTTCTTCGACCCCTTGCCGTGAGCCGGGGCTCAGGCGCCGAGGCCGTACCCGTACCCCTGGAGGCCCTTCTTCAGGGCACGCAGAGCATAGTACGTACGGGATTTGACGGTCCCGGCGGGTATCCCGAGCTCGGCGGCGGCCTCGGCCACCGAGCGGTCCTGGAAGTAGACCTGCATCAGCACCTCGCGGTGCTCCGGCCCCAGGGAGCCCACGGCCCGCCGGACGTCGATCGCCGTGACCGAGCCGGCCACCGCGTCCTCGGGGGCCGGCGCCTGCTCCAGCCCCTCCGGGTCCACCTCCTGCGGCCGGGACATGCGCGCCCGCCGCGCGTCGATCGCGAGGCGTCGGGCCACGGTGAACAGCCAGGGCCGCATGGACTCGTGACCGCTCGACAGGACTTCCGGGTGCTGCCAGACCCGTACGAGGGTCTCCTGTACGAGGTCCTCCGCGCGCTGCGCGTCCCCGGCGGTGAGCCCGACCAGGAAGCCGAACAGGGCCCGCCCGTGGTCGCGCTGGAGTTCGGCCAGCGCCTGCGGATCCGTACGGGTGAGGGTGGGGGAGAGCGGCACGAGGGGCTCCTTCCGGGGTGCGTGGGGGTCCGTGACCGAGGGCGACGGATCAACCCTGACCTGCACGGAGCCGCCCGGGAACCGTCCGGTCCGGGTGGTGCGCCCAAGCACCCGGGTCATCCGGTGGGCGGCCGGGCCGGACGGTGAACGGTCGAACGGCGCGGCGAACGGCACCGGTTCCGGCCGTGGTTCCGGTGGTGACCGCGGGGCGGCCCCGGCTGCTGCCGTCCGGGTGAACCGGTGACCCGTGGCCGGATCCGTTCCTTGACTTGGGGCGTCTCTTTCTGTGGATTGCAGGTGATCTGATAGTCGTACTAATGAGAGCCGGGACAGATGACCAAGCGCACCCGACAGGCCGTCACCCTCCTCTCGGCCCTCCTGCTGTCGGCAGCCGCCGGCTGTTCGGCCGCGGGGAGCTCGGGAGCGGGACCGGCCCCGGCGCGCCTCGCCGAATCCGGCAAGCCCACCCCCACCAGCGCCGCGGGCTCCCCGGCGGCCAGGGGATTCACCCTGGTCGCGAGCGGCGACGTCCTTCCGCACACCTCGGTCATCCAGCGGGCGGCGGACGACGCGGGCGGCGACGGGTACGACTTCAAGCCGATGTTCTCCGGTGTCAAACCCCTGGTCTCCGCCGCCGACCTGGCCATCTGCCACATGGAGACCATCTACGGGGAGGAGGGCGGACCCTTCTCCGGCTACCCGGCCTTCAAGTCCCCGCCGGAGGTGGCCGAGGGGCTCAAGGACGCCGGATACGACGGCTGCTCCACCGCCTCGAACCACACCCTCGACGACGGAGCCGCGGGCCTGCGCCGCACGCTCGACCGGTTCGACAAGGTCGGCCTGAAGCACGCCGGTTCGGCACGCACGGCGGCCGAGGCGGCCACGGTGGCCACCTACACGGCGGGCACCGCCAAGGTCGCGCACCTCGCCTACACCTACGACACCAACGGCTATCCGCTGCCCGAGGGCCAGCCGTGGGCGGTCAACCTGATGAAGCAGGACAAGATCATCGCGGATGCCCGGGCCGCCCGGAAGGCGGGCGCGGACGTGGTCCTGGTCAGCGTGCACTGGGGCACGGAGTGGCAGACCGAGCCGGACGAGACGCAGCTCTCCCTCGGTAGGGCCCTGACCGCCTCCCAGACCGGCGGACGCCCCGACATCGACATGATCCTGGGCACGCACGCGCACATCCCCCAGCCCTACGAGAAGGTCAACGGGACCTGGATCATCTACGGCATGGGCGACCAGGTGGCCGGCGAGATGTTCAACTACACGGGCGCGCGGGACATGCGCGGCAACTACGGCTCGATCGGCCGCTTCACCTTCGCCCCGCCGACCGCGCCCGGGCAGCGCTGGCAGGTCACCAAGGCCGAGTTCGTCCCCCAGATGATGGACCTGTCCATCGGCAGGGTCGTCAACCTCCCCGACACCCTCGCGAAGAACCCCGACCGGAGCGACTACGAGAGCGCCCAGGACGCCATCAGCGAGGCGGTCCTCGGCCGCGGCGCCGCCAAGGACGGCCTCACCATGGCCAAGTAGGTCAAGTAGGCCAAGTAGCCTGGACGCTCAGCGGGTTGGGCTGGTGAGGGTGTGCCGGGAGGGGTGCAGGGGGATGGCGGGTTCGGAAGGCGGACGGTGGGTCTGGCGGGCGGTCCTGCTGCTGTCGGCGGCCGTGGCCGTCGCCCTGGTGCTCGTATCCGTCCTGGTGGACCTGGACACCGGGAACCGCGTGGCCAGTGTGGTGGGCGCGGTGGCGGGCGTGGGCGGCGTGGCCCTGGCGGTGCACGGCCTGACCCGCCCCGCGCCGGCCGCGGGGGACCGTTCCGTGCAGGCCGGTCAGGGCATCGGGCGCGCCGTCACCGGCGACAACAACCGCCTCCACGGGCCGGCCCCCGCGGTGCCCGCTCCCGCGCCCTCCCCGGCGCCCGCCCCGCCCGTACCGGGTGAGCGGGGCGTGGCGGCGGCCGGGGGGATCGGTGAGGCGGTCACCGGCGACGGGAACGAACAGCGGTGACCCGGTGGTCGCCCCGCAGGTGGTGGCCCGGCGCATTCCCGCCGGAGCCGCGCGGCCCGCAGAAGCCCCCGCTCCCGCCGGAGGGGCCCACGGCCACGCCCACGCCCTTGGCCGGCGGCGAACACTCGATCGCGGCCGGCGGCTCGATCGCACTGGGCGTCAGCGGCGACGGCAACCGCATCCGCATCGACGGCGATGTCGTCCTCGGCCGCCCGGCCCGGCCCCCGCGGTCGGCCTACTGGCGGGAAGTCCGCCACCTCGCGGCCACGTCCCGCTTCGAGGGCCGCGAGGAGGAACTGGCCGCCATGGCCGCCTTCGCGACGGCCCCCGATACCGAACCCTACGGGTGTACCGAGCCTGACGGGTGCGCCGAGCCCGGCGGGCATGCCGAGCCCGGCGGGCATGCCGAGCCCGGCGGGTGTGCCGAGCCCGACGGGTATACAGGCCATGGCGGGCATGGCGGGCATGGCGGGCATGGCGGGCACGGCGGCCACGGCGGCGACGGCGGCGACGGCGGGCATGGCGGGCACGGTGGCCACGGCGGCCATGGCGGGCACGATGGGCACGGCGGGCATGGCGGGCATGGCGGGCACGATGGCCACGGCGGCCACGGCGGCCACGGCGGCCACGGCGGCCACGATGGCCACGGCGGCGACGGCGGTCGCGGCGGCGACGGCGGCCATGGCGAGCACGGCGGGCATGGCGAGCACGGCGGCCATGGCGGCCATGGCGGCCATGGCGGCCATTGCGGCGACGGCGGTCAAGGCGGGCACGATGGCCACGGCGGTGACGGCGGTCAAGGCGGGCACGGCGGCCATGGCGGGCACGATGGGCACAGCGGCCATGGCGGGCACGATGGCCACGGCGGTGACGGCGGTGACGGCGGTGACGGCGGTGACGGCGGTCAAGGCGGGCACGATGGGCACAGCGGCCATGGCGGCCACGGTGGGTACTGGCGGTGGCTCGGGCCCGCCTGGGCTGGGAAGACCGCGCTGATGGCCCAGTTCGTCCTGCACCCGCCCGACGGCGTCGACGTCCTCGCCTTCTTCATCACCGCCCGCATGGCCGGCCGCGCCGACCGCACCGCCTTCCTCACCACCCTGGAAGGGCAGCTCCGCGCCTGCCTCCAGGACGACGACGTCGACTGCACCGCCCCCGGCGGATTCCTCGACGCCCTCGAACGGGCCGCCGCCCAATCCCGCGCGGCCGGGCGCCGCCTCGTGCTCGTCGTGGACGGCATGGACGAGGACACGGGCATCCCCACCGCCGTCGGCGGCCACAGCATCGCCGCCTGCCTGCCCCACACGCCACCCGCCGGCCTGCGGATCATCGTCGCCGGCCGCCCCCACCCGCCCGTCCCCGCCGACGTCCTGGCCGGCCCGCTGCTGACGACCGCCATCGACCACCCCCTCGCCGTCTCACCCGCGGCCCAGGCGGTGCGCGCCGACGCCGAACGCAACCTCGAAGCCCTCATCGCCTCGGGCGGACTCAGTCTCGAACTCGTCGGCCTGACCGCCGCCGCCGGCGGCGGCCTCAGCCCCGCCGACCTCGCCCACCTCAGCGCCACGGCCCGGCGCCGCATCGAACTCGTCCTCGGCGGCAGCACCGGACGGGCCTTCCAGCACCGTCCCGCCCAATGGGCCGCCGACACCGACGGCAGGCCGCACACCCTCTACTCCTTCGCCCACCAGGACCTCCTCACCGGCGCGCGCAGCCTGCTCGACCCCGCCGAGCTGGACGGATACCGGGCCCGCCTGCACGCCTGGGCCGACCGTGCCCGCCGCAGCGACTGGCCGCCGGACACCGCCGAGTACCTCCTGACCGGCTACCCCCAGATGCTGGGCGAGCTCGCGGACACCGCACGCCTCACCGAACTGGCCACCGACCGCACCCGCCACGAACGCCTGTGGCAGACGACCGGCACCGACAGCCAGGCCTTCATCGAGATCGCCGACGCCTTCCGCCTGCACCTCGCCACACCCGACCCGGACCTCACCCGCTGCGCCCAGCTCGCCTACCGCCGCGACAGCCTGCAGCACACCGCCGACGTCCTTCCCACCGGCGTCATCACCACCTGGGCCCGCCTGGGGCACCTGCGCCGGGCCGTCATCGCCGCCACCCAGCGCAGTCACCCGCCGCAGACACCGGGGCAGACCCTGCTCGGCTCCCTGCTGACCGCGGCCGGAACCACGGCCGAGGCCACCGGGTTGGTCATCGACGCGGCCCATGCCCTCACCGCCCCCGAACGGCGGTCGAGGGCGCTGGCGGAGATCGCCCAGGCGCTGGCCGCCGATTCCCAATGGGCCCACGCGAACCGGATCGCCCACTCCCTCACCGATGCCGAGCAGCGGGCGCAGGCCCTCACCGGCATCGCCGTGGCCATGGGGGCGGCAGGGGAGTACGCCGCCGCCGTCGAGGTCGCCGGGAGCGTCGCCGATCCCGAGCAGCAGGCCCGGGCGCTCACGAGCATCGCCAACGCGATGGCGGCGGGCGGGGATTGCGGCGGCGCGGTCACGCTGGCCCGCACCGTCAGCGATCCCGGACAGCAGGCCGTGGCACTCACCGGTATCGCCTGGACCATGGCGGGGGAGGGGGACCACGGCGGGGCGGTCGACCTGGCCCGCACCGTCATCGACCCCGGGCAGCAGGCCCGGGCGCTCGGCGGCATCGCCGTGGCCATGGCGGAAGCCGGGGATCACGGCGCGGCCGTCGCGCTCGCCCGTACCCTCACCCCTCCCGATCAGCAGGCGCAGGCCCTCACCGGCATCGCCGCGGCGCTGGCGGGGGCGGGCCATTTCGACGGGGCGGTCGGGCTCGCCCGTACGATCGGCCCTCCCGAGCAGCAGGCCTGGGCGCTCGCGGACATCGTCTGGGCGCTGGCGGCGGCGGGGGATTTCGACGCGGCGGTCGGGCTCGCCCGTACGATCGGCCCTCCCGAGCAGCAGGCCTGGGCGTACGCGGACATCGCCCGGGCCATGGCGGGCACCGGGGACTTCGGCGGGGCGGTGGAGCTCGCCCGTGCCATCGGCCACCGCGAACAGCAGGGCCGGGCCCTCACCGCGATCGCCAGGGCGATGGCGGAAGCCGGGGACCACGAAGGGGCGACGGAACTCGCCCGCACCCTCACGGACGCCGACGAGCGGGCCCGGGCGTTCGCCCAGGTCGCCATGGCCACGGCGCGAGCGGGCCACCCCGGTCCGGCCGTCCGGCTCGCCCGCGAGATCACCGACCTCGACGTGCTCGGAAGCCTCGCCGAGACGATCGCCGAAGCGGGAAACGCGGCGGACGCCGAACACCTCGCCGAAACCACCGCCCGCCTCGCCCACAGCAGCGCCGCCGCCCACCAGCTGCACGTCCTGTCGGTCGCCATCACTGCGGCCGCGGCGGCGGACGTGGCGCTGGATGCCGCCGAACTGGTCGCCTCCGCCGCCGCCCTGGCCCGTACCATCGCGCACGAGGAGGAACGGGCCTGGGCCCTCTCGGAGATCGCCAGGGCGCTGGCGGAAGCCGGAGGGCACGACGCGGCGATCGGGCTCGCCCGCGCGATCACCCATCCGGACCCCCGGGACTGGGCGTTCGAGGACATCGCCCGGTCCCTGGCCGAGGCCGGGAAGCAGCCCGCGGCCGTCGAACTCGCCCGCCTGATCACCATCCCCTCGTGGCAGGGCCGCACCATCGCCCGCATCGCAGCCGAGACGGCGCGGGCCGGGAACCATGACGGGGCGCTCGCACTCGCCGACAGGCTCGCCCCTCCCGTGCAGCAGCAGGAGGCGGCCGCGGGCATCGCCGTGGCGCTCGCGGAGAGAGGCGACCACGACACGGCGATCACGTACGCCCGGAACCTCACCTTCCCGGTCCTCCAGGCGCGGACGCTCGGGGACATCGCCCGGGCCATGGCGGAAGCCGGGGACCTCGACGCGGCGGTCGAGCTCGCCGGGACCATCCCCTCCGCCGAGCTGATGGCCGAGGCCCTCGCGGGCATCGCCGGCGTGCTGGCCGGGGCCGGAGAACACGGCGCATCGCTGGAGCTGGCCGGCACCATCGCCGACGACGACTACCGGGCCGAGGCGCTCGCGGTCATCGCCGCGGCCGCGGCGCGGGCCGGGAACCACGACGCCGCGCTCGAACTCGCCGAAATCCTCGCCCCAAAGCAGCGGCAGGCGGCACGCGGCGCCGTCGCCGTGGCACTCGCCGCGTCGGGCGACCCGGCCCGGGCCGTCGACCTCGCCCGCACCCTCGCCGACCCCGGGCACCGGGCACGCGCCCTCGCGGGGATATCCCGTGCCACCGGCAGCAGCGGCTTCCTCGTGGAAGCGCTGGCCCTGTCGTTCGACGCGGCTCTGATCGCGGACCTCGCCCGCACCGACGCCGAAGCCCTGCACACCCTGGTGCGCGGCATCCTCCGGGAATGAACCCCGCGCCGGCCTGCCGGCTGCCTACGGCACGACGGTGACCGGCCAGCGGCCCGCCTTGACCAGACGGATCGCCACCGAGCCCACGATGCGGTGTCCGGCCTGTTCGGAGGCGCCGACGACCACGGCGTCCGCCGTCAGTTCCTCCGCCGCGCTCACCAGGCCCGCGTACGGGTCGCCGCGGAAGGTGTGGAACTGCCAGCGGACCTCGTAGATGCCCTTGAGCCGCTCCGCCGACTCGCGGATCTCGGCCACCAGCCCCTCCGCGATCTCCCCGGTGGTGTCGGCCACCGGCGCGCCCAGCGAGGCCCCGGCTGGCATCACCGGCTGGACGTACACCAGCGCCAGCAGCGCGTTCTGCCGCCGGGCCAGCCCCGCCGCGTAGGCCGCGGCCCGTAGCGAGGACTCCGATCCGTCCACTCCGGCCAGGATCACCTTCGGGCCGTCGGTACCGCGTTCGAATCCCGTGTTCACGTGCTCCGTCACCCTTCCGAGGCTATCCCGCTCGGCGCGCGGACGGTCGCCGCCCTCCCTACAGTGCGAACCATGAGTGCCACCGTGGAGGAGACGCGCGGAACCCGTAACCGCTTCCTGAACCGGGTTCCCGACGGATTCGGCGCGTTCTTCGGAACGCTCGGCCTGCTCTGCGCTCTGCTGGCGCTCTCCCCGACCCTGCGCAGGCTGTTGCGGCCCGTCGTGCGCTTCCTGGACCTCATCGTCGTCCCGGTCAGCGCCAACCTCGCCTACGCCGTCTTCCTCTTCCTCCTCGCCGCCGCCCTCGGCACCCGCAAGAAGGTCGCCTGGTGGATCGTCGTCACCTATTTGGCCCTGCTGATCCTCGTCGACGTCCTGACCATGGCCGACGGCGACTACTGGGTCGGCGTCCCCTCCATGGCCGTCGCCGTCGCCGCCATGGCCGTACTGATCGCCGCCCGCACGGAGTTCTACGCGGCCTCCCGGCCCGGCGCCCTCTGGCGGGCCATGATCGTGCTAGGCACCGGCCTGCTCGCGGCCGTCCTCCTCGGCTGGGGCCTCGTCGCGCTCTTCCCCGGCACCCTGCCCAGGGGCCAGTGGCTGGACTGGGCCGCCAAGCAGGTGTTCGGCGGCCTCTTCTCCGCCCGGCAGTTCGACGGCCGCCCGCCCCGCTTCCTGTACTTCCTGCTCGGCCTCTTCGGCGCCCTTGCCCTGCTGAACGCCGCCGCCACCCTCTTCCGCTCCCAGCGCCTGACCGCCGCCCTGCACGGGGACGAGGAGCCCCGCATCCGGGCCCTCCTCGGCGCCTACGGACGCAACGACTCCCTCGGCTACTTCGCCACCCGCCGCGACAAGGCCGTCATCTTCGCCCCCAACGGCAAGGCGGCCGTCACCTACCGCGTCGAAGCCGGCGTCTGCCTCGCCAGCGGCGACCCGGTCGGCGACCCCGCCGCCTGGACCCCCGCCATCGACGCCTGGCTGACCGTCGCCCGCCGCTACGGCTGGCAGCCCGCCGTCATGGGCGCCTCCGAGGAGGGCGCCACCGCCTACGCCCGCTCCGGACTCAGCGCCCTCCAACTCGGCGACGAGGCCATCCTGCACGTGGCCCACTTCGACCTCGACGGCCGCGACATGCGCGTCACCCGCCAGGCCGTCAACCGGGTCAAGCGCACCGGAGCCACCACCGTCATCCGCCGCCACTCCGCCCTCTCCGAGGACGAGATGCAGATGATCGTGGACCGGGCCGACAGGTGGCGCGACACCGAGACCGAACGCGGCTTCTCCATGGCCCTGGACCGGCTCGGCGACCGCGCCGACGGGGACTGCCTGCTCGTCGAGGCCTTCGACGACCGGGGCGAGCTGATCGCCCTGCTCTCCTTCGTCCCCTGGGGCAAGGACGGCATCTCCCTCGACCTGATGCGCCGCGACCGCGCCGCCCCCAACGGGGTCATGGAGTTCATGGTCGCCCAGCTGTGCGCCGCCTCCCCGGGGCTGGGCGTCCGCCGGATCTCCCTCAACTTCGCCGTGTTCCGCTCCGCCTTCGAGGAGGGCGGCCGGATCGGCGCCGGCCCCGTCCTCAAGCTGTGGCGCAAGCTGCTGCTCTTCTTCTCCCGCTGGTGGCAGCTGGAGGCGCTGTACCGCTCGAACGTCAAGTACGGCCCCGAGTGGTACCCGAGGTTCCTCTGCTACCAGGACGCCGGCTCGCTCGCCCGGGTCAGCCTCGCCTCCGGCATCGCCGAGGGCTTCGTCTCCGTACCCAGCCTGCGCACCCTGTGGGGCAACGGCCACCCCAAGGGCCTCACCGCTCCCGCCACCACCGAGGGACTGCCCTCCATCGACTCCCTGGGCCTGGACGCCGTCGGCGAGGAGGCCGAGGCCGTCTCCCGGGCCGAACGGCTGCCCGAACAGGTCCGCGTCCGCCACGACAAGCTGGACCGCATCCGGGCCGGCGGCACCGACCCGTACCCGGTCGGCATCCGGCAGCGCACCCACACCGTGGCCCGGCTGAAGGCCGCGCACCCCGACCACCCGGCCGGCTCCCGCTCCGGCGAGGAGGCCACCCTGGCCGGGCGCGTGATGCTCGTGCGCGACCTCGGCGGCGTGCTCTTCGCCGTCCTGCGCGACTGGTCCGGGGACATACAGCTGATGCTCACCCGCGACGAGACCGGCGCCGCGGTCATGGACTCCTTCACCTCCCAGGTCGACTTCGGCGACCACGTCGTCGCGAGCGGGGAGGTCGGCGCCAGCAAGAGCGGCGAGCTGTCCCTGGTCGTACGGGACTGGCAGCTCACCGGCAAATGCCTGCGCCCCCTCCCCGACAAGCGCAAGGGTCTCGCTGACCCGGAGGCCCGCGTCCGGCGCCGCTACCTCGACCTCGTCGCGAGCCCCGAGGCCCGGGAGGTCGTACGGGCCCGCTCCAGCGCGGTGCAGGCCCTGCGCCAGGGGCTGCTGGACCGCGGCTACCTGGAGGTCGAGACCCCGATGCTCCAGCAGATCCACGGCGGCGCCAACGCCCGGCCGTTCCGCACCCACATCAACGCCTACGACCTCGACCTGTACCTGCGCATCGCGCCCGAGCTGTACCTCAAGCGGCTGTGCGTCGGCGGCATGGAGAAGGTCTTCGAGATGGGCCGCACCTTCCGCAACGAGGGCGTCTCCTACAAGCACAACCCCGAGTTCACGATGCTGGAGGCCTACCAGGCCTTCGCCGACTACGACGTGATGCTCGACCTCACCCGCGAGCTGATCCAGGGCGCGGCGACGGCCGCCTTCGGCACGCCGATCGCGCACAAGGCGGGCCCGGACGGGAAGCTCGTCGTCCACGACATCTCCGGGCCCTGGCCGGTCAAGACGCTGTACGGGGCGATCAGCGAGGCCCTCGGCGAGGAGGTCGACGCCGACACCGAGGAGCACGTGCTGCGGCGGCTGTGCGACCGGGCCTCGGTCCCGCACGCCCCCGAGGACACCCGCGGCGACGTGGTCCTGGAGATGTACGAGCGCCTCGTCGAGGAGCGCACCAAGCTGCCCACCTTCTACAAGGACTTCCCGACCGACGTCTCCCCGCTCACCCGGCAGCACCGCGAGGACCCGCGGCTCGCCGAGCGCTGGGACCTGGTCGCCTTCGGCACCGAACTGGGCACCGCCTACTCGGAGCTGACCGACCCGGTCGAGCAGCGGCGCCGGCTGACCGCGCAGTCGCTGCTCGCGGCGGGCGGCGACCCGGAGGCGATGGAACTCGACAACGACTTCCTGGACGCGCTGGAGTACGCGATGCCGCCGACGGGCGGCCTGGGCATCGGCGTGGACCGCCTCGTCATGTTCCTCACGGGCCTGACGATCCGCGAGACGCTCCCGTTCCCCCTGGTGCGACGCGGCTGATCCGTTCCGTGGCTGGTCCGAGCGGGTGACGGGCAGGAGGCGCGTCCGCGCCTCTCGACATCTCCGGCGATGTCGTTGATACGTAGTAATAATGAAAAATGACGAGCCGACAGTAGGGCGACGCGTGCTCCTGCGTGCCGCCGTCTTCCTCGGGGTCGCGGCCGCCGCCGGACTGATCAACGCGGGCGACGAGGGCGGGGTGGCGGGCCGCCCCGGCGCGCCGGGCGCCCCCGGCGGCGCTCCCGGCCCGAACCCCGCGGCGGGACCGCCCGGCAGGATCCACGAGTTGGCCGCCGAGAAGTCGTACCGGCTACGGCCGATGACCGCCGAGGCCCCCGGCCGACAGCGTGCCGCGAAGCCGGCCGTGCGGACCCGCCCCATCCTGGAACTCCCGGCCGACGGGTCCGCGGCCGGCGCCATGGTCCTGACCTTCGACGACGGCCCCGACCCCCGCTACACCCCCGGGATCCTCGACACCCTCGCCCGCTACGGGGTGCGCGCCATGTTCTTCGTCTGCGGGGAGATGGCCTCCGAGAACCGCGACCTGCTGCGCCGGATGGTCGCCGAGGGCCACGTCATCGGCAACCACACCTGGACCCATCCGCTGATCCCCACGCTCAGCCGGCCCGGCCTCGCCTCCGAGATCGGCCGCACGAGCGAGGTCGTACAGCAGACCGTGGGGGAGGCGCCGGAGTGGTTCCGGGCGCCGTACGGGGCCTGGAACCGGGCCGCCTTCGAGATCGGGGCGGAGCTGGGCATGGAGCCGCTCGCCTGGACCGTGGACACCCTGGACTGGAAGGAGCCGGGGACCGGCACGATCGTCTCCCGGGTCCTGGAGGGCGCCGGGTCGGGCGTGATCGTGCTGTCGCACGACGCGGGCGGCAACCGGTCGCAGAGTGTCCAGGCGATCTCCTCCTACCTGCCCCAACTGCTCGCGCGGGGCTACCGGATGATCCTGCCGCCGCGCTGAGCGCGGTCCGCGGGGGCGCCGGTGTGCCGGGCGTCGTAGGTGCGGCGTAACGATTCCGCTGCGAACGTCAGGACTCCGCACCGGCGCCGGTCAGGCCCCTGCCCAGCTCGGCCGGGGACCCCTACGGTGTGCCACGTCCCGGAACGCAGCACCCGGACCCGCCAGGAGGGCCCATGCGCAAGCCCGTCGCCACAGCCACCGTCCTCGCCACCCTCGCCCTGCTCCTCGGCCCGGCGGCCGCCGCCCGGGCCGACATCGCCAGCCCGCCGCGGATCCTGAGCGGCACCATCCACGCCTCCGACCTCGTCCTCGGCCCGGACGACAGCCGTACCTTCTTCGTCACCTTCGACGCCGAGGACGACTCCGGCATCAGCCGCACCGACGCCGAGGTGATCCTGGTCCCCGAGTCCGGACCCCAGCTGGACGACGTGGACCCGCCGCCCGGCACCACCGTCTGCACGCCGCACACCGCGAACCCGAACCGCTCCACCTGCCGGTTCACCTTCACCGTCCGGACCGCCCCGGGGGGCCTCACCAACAGCCGTGCCGGGCTCTACAAGTTGTGGGCCCTGGTCGCCGGGAACGACTGGAACGTCGAGACCGGGGAAGGCATCACCACCCGCTTCGACCTGGACCGGATCCGGATCAAGCGCAAGGCCCAGCTCACCTTCGACGCCTTCCCCGAACCACCCCGCCCCGGCCACCCGTTGGGCATCGTCGGCCGGCTGACCCTCGCCGACTGGGACAACGGCGGCTACACCGGCGCGCCCGCCGGGCTGCCGCTGCAACTGGTCCACAAGGCCGACGACAGCAGCCGGTACGAGTACGTCGCCGACCTCACCACCGGCCGCGGCGGCACCGTCGCGACCACCACCCCGCCCCGCGCGGACGGCATCTGGTGGCTGGCCCACAACGGAACCGACGCCACACCCTGGATCTACTCCGCCGCCGACCACGTGGACATGCCCTAGCGTCAGCGGGTCTCCACCATCCGGGCGAAGACCACCACGTTGCCGTCGTAGCCCCGGGCCTTCGAGTAGCCGCCGCCGCACGTGATCACCCGGAGTTCGGCGTGCCCGGTGTCCCCGTACACCCGGGCTCCGGGGAAGGCGTCCTTGGCGAACACCTCCACGCCGTACACCTCGAACACCGCTGTGCGCCCGTCGTACCGCTCCACCTCGATGTGATTGCCCGGCTTCACCGAGCCCAGGCCGTAGAAGACCGCCGGGCCCTGCGCGTTGTCCACGTGGCCCACGATCACCGCCGAGCCGCGCTGGCCCGGCGAGATGCCGTTGAGGTACCAGCCGGCCAGATTGCGGTCCTGCGGCGGCGGGGCGTCGATCCAGCCCTCCGCGTCCAGCCCGACCGTCATCACCGGCGCGTCCACGTTGATGTTGGGAATCCGGATGCGCTGCACCGACGAGTGCTCCAGCACGTCCATGTCCGCGGCCGGCGTAGGCGGATCCGCCGGCAGCTGGTCGGCCGTCACCGCGACGCGCGAGGCCGCGGTGGGCTGGGGCGGCCCGCCGTCGATGTCCACACCGTTCCGCACCATAGCGAGGCCCGTGAGCATGACCAGGGCGAGTACGCCCCACGGTGAGCGTTTGCGCGACTGCCCTGTCTCGTCCTCGCCCATCGTTCTCCCTTCCCGACGCGGGGGTCCCGACCCGCGTTCCATCCCACCCCTGTACGCCCTACTTCACGCACGCTAAGGCTGCGTCGGCAGGACGGCGAGAGGGGAGGGGCGAACGGGTGGCGGGGCCCGGAAGGGGCCGGAAGAGGTGCGCCCATCCAGGTAATCGTCACATAAATGCCTGACGGGTCGTGACCTGCGGATCCGTCAGCCCAGCGTTCCGCGCTTCGGCGTGTCGCTCAACCGGGCGGCCCAAAGGCGGAAATGCGGAGCTTGCGGGCCGACCCGAGGGTTCGACGTGGGAGGCGTTCTCGTCGATCATCCGGGGCCGACGCTCCGGGGCGCTTCCCGCTGGAGGTTCCACCATGCGTGTTTTCCGCGCTCTTACCGTGACGGCGGCAGCCTGCGCCGCGATCGGCCTCAGTGTCCCCTTCGCCTCCGCGAACGCCCCGTTGGGCGGGGGCGGCGGTCCCAGCAACATCTCGGTCAACCCGTACGCCGTGCACCAGGGAGCCGTGATGCAGGTGAGCGCGTCGGGCTGTGGGCACGGCGGTACCGTCACCTCGCCGGGCAACTTTCCGCCGGCCAATCTCTCCGCCGGGTCGATCGGTTTCGCCACCGTCCGGATCTTCAACCACGCCTCGCCCGGTCACCACACGCTGTCGGTCAAGTGCAACGACAACAGCCTGGTCGCCACGCACCGTTTCACGATCCTGGAGGGCAACCCCGCACAGGGTGGAATCGGCGGTTCCTTCGGCCCGTCCACCACCGAGACCGCCCTCGGCGCCGGCCTCGTCGGCGCCGCCGCCCTCGGCGCGGGCGCCCACGTGATGCGCCGCCGCCGTCCGGTCCGCGGCCGCGGGGGGGCCGGCCCCCCCCCCCCGCCCCCCGCGCCCCCCCCCCCGCCGCCCCGCCCCCCCCCCCCCCCCCCGGCGGTTGGGGAGGGGGGAAGGCGAGGTGGTCGGGTGGGGGGACGGGACGGCGGCTCAATGGCCACGGCGGCCGCTTCCGCGGCGGCACACCACGTACGCCGTACTGCCCACGGCCGTGAGGAGGAGGACCGCGCCCGCACCGAGTTGGACGGGGTTCGTTCCCGCCACACTGCCCCCGAGGCCGCCCTGGACGCCCCGGGCAGTGGCGTTGGTGGGGGTGCTCCGCGGGGGAGCGGTGGCCCCCCGGGTGGAACTCGTGGTCGGCCGGGTCGTGCCGCCGGCGATCGTCAGGTCGGCCGAGCCGGTCTCCCCGTTGCAGGTGAAGGAGACGGAGTACACCGCCCCGCGCCGGGCGTCCCGGTCGATGGTGACCCGTACGCTCTGGCCGCGGGCGATGCTCACGGTGTCGAAGACCCCGGAGGAGGCGGTGGCGTAGGCCGCGTTGCAGCCGGTGACGGACAGCACCGTCTGGCCGCCGGGAGCGACCGTCGACGGGGTGACGGTGAAACCGAACGAGGTGACCTGGGCCTCGGCGGCGGTCGCGGCGGGCGCGGCGAGGACGCCGAGCGCGAGGACGGCGCCCGTGGCGCCGGCGCCCAGCAGGGCCGTGGCGGAGGAACGTATCGCACCCATGGTTGATTCTCCGGATCCCCGAGGAGCAGCCGCGGAACGGTTTCCGCACGTGGGGGGTCGTGCGCCTCGATGTCCGACACGCTAGGTGCGGGTGGGGCGACCCGCGATCAGGACCGGGCGAATGGGGCATGGCCGTAGGCCGAACCGGGGACGGGAGGCCCGCCCCCGGTTTGCCCGGTCCGGCCGGCTGCACGGCCGCGCCGTCAGTCGTCCAGGCCCAGATGCGGGAACTGGGCGAAGAAGGGTTCCGCGGTGGCCGCGATCCCGCGCCCGAAGGGCGCGTCGAAGTCCCAGATGAGGAACAGCAGGAAGGCGATCAGCGCGCTGAACAGTCCCGCCAGCAGCATCTCCCGGAACGACCGCCGGATCTGGAGGGTGAAGATCAGGCCCACCGTCACCAGGGCGCCGGTGATCAGCCCGAACCACACCACCCCGGGCATGGTGGCCCCGGCGCTCTCGCCGCGCGCACTGCGGGCGTCGTCGACCGCCGCGACCTGGTCGACCAGCGGCTGGTAGGCCTGGCCCTCGTGGTCGGTCTGCGGCACGTAGTCGGTGACGTCCCGGCGGATACGTTCCAGCAACTCTCCGCTGCGGTCCGTCAGGTCGCCGTGGTCGGCCATCACCCTCCACTCCGTGTCCACCACGTACGTCACGTACGCGTCGACATCGGACCGGATCTTCCGGCGCACCTCGACCGGGTAGACCTCGGAGCGGGTGCTGATCTCGTGCAGGGCCTGCGCTTCCTGGCGCACGTACTCCTGGGCCGCGCCGCGGCCCTCCCAGACGCCGGCGATCGCCAGGCCCAGCACGATCGCGTAGATCACGCCGATCATCATCGTCATGTACTCGATGACGTCCGGGGTTTCGTTCGGATCGTCGTCCTCGCCGATCCTGCGGTGGTTGAAGAAGGCGATGGACAGCACCACGGCACAGGCCGCGGCCATCGCGAGGGACAGGACGAGCCATTCCGACAAGATGACTCCCAAATCGGTCACAGGTGGGGCGGAAGAACCAGCGAAGAACTAGCGGGGGCGCAGCGCGACGATCGCGAGCACCGCCGGAGCCGCGGTGAGCAGGGTGAAGGTCACCGGTGAGACGTGGTGCTCGACCGGCTTGCGGGCCGGGGCGTGGTACGCCGGACGTGCCACCGGTTTCGGCGCCGCCGCCGCGGGGGCGGGCGCGGGTGGTGGTGCGGGTGCCTCGAACACCCGGGGCGGCGCGGGCGCCGGCTTCGGCGGGGCCGGAGCGGGCGGGGCGGGCTTGGGGACGGGCTTCGGTGCGGGTTTCGGAGCCGGCTCGGGTGGCGGCGGTGGTGGCGGGGTGGGCTTGGGCGGTGGGGTGGGCTTCGGCGGTGGTGGCGTGGGCTTCGGGGGTGGGGTCGGCTTCGGCTTCGGCGGGCACGGCGGGGGAGGCGGGGGCGGGCAGTGGTGGCCGCCGTGACGGCCCCCTCCGTGCCCTCCTCCGTGCCCTCTTCCGTGGCCGCCGGCGTGGTCGTCGCCGTGATGTCCGCCACCCGGACCGCCTCCGCGGCCCCCGCCGCCGGCCACCGCGACCGCTGCGGCGGCGGCCGCGCCGTCGCCGGAGCCGGTCGTCGCGTAGGCGCAGCTATCAGCCACGGCCGGGGTGGCGGACAGGGCTGCCCACAAGAGGACCGGAAGCACCATCAGGCGCCTGGCACAGGCTTTGTTCACCCGGGGATCATGGGCTCGCGTGCGCCCGCGCACGCGAGGGACGGCCGTGGTTCGCCTGAACGGGTGGAGTGCCAACCCAGGAGGTTTGAGCCAGTCGAGGGTCGGTCGTGCGACGACTCCGATCGCTCACCGGGCAATTCCCAAAAGGGATTTGTCGGTATCGATCAATCGCCCTGGCGGGCGGGCCCGGCGCGTTTGGTGTGTGACGAAGAACGGATCGGCAATTTCCGCTTTTGCTCGCCCCGTTGGGCAATGATCAGTACATTCGGCTCGGACAGGAGTCCGACCCCGCACGGACCACCGTAGGATCAAGGCTTGGAGACCTCGATGGAGCGCCCCGCCTGGGCCCCGCCAGGTATCGACATATCGGTGCCGAGCGTGTCCCGCATCTACGATTACTACCTGGGCGGCTCCCACAATTTCGAGGTCGACCGCCAGGCGGCCCGCCGTGCCATGGAATTCATGCCGGGCCTGCCCAAGATCATGCAGGCCAACCGGGCATTCATGCGCCGCACCGTCCGGCACGCCGTCGCCGAGGGCGTCACCCAGTTCCTGGACATCGGCTCCGGCATCCCCACCTTCGGCAACGTCCACGAGGTCGCCCAGGCCGCCAGCCCCGAGGCGCGCGTGGTCTACGTCGACCACGACCCGGTGGCCGTCGCGCACAGCCGGGCCGTCCTCGCGGACGGCGATCGCACCGGCGTCGTCGCCGCCGACCTGCGCAAGCCGAAGGACATCCTGACCGCGCCCGAGATCGGCCGGCTGCTCGACTTCGACCGCCCGGTCGCGCTGCTGCTCGTCGCCGTCCTGCACTTCCTGGAGGACACGGACCAGCCGTACGCCGCCGTGGCCGAGCTGCGCGATGCGCTGGCCCCCGGCAGCCTGCTGATCCTCACGCACGCCTCGTACGAGGGAATTCCGCTCTCGGAGGAGGTCGCGGGCGGGGCCGTCGGCGTCTACCGGGACATCCGCAACCCGCTCGTCATGCGGACCGGGGAGCAGATCCGCGGCTTCTTCGACGGGTTCGAGATGGTGGAGCCCGGGCTCGTGTCCATGCCCGACTGGCGCCCGGACCTTGCCGAGGGCGCGGAGGACGCCGAGGCGCAGGAGGACCCGTACGCCTTCTCGGGCTTCGGGGGAGTGGGACGCAAGGCGTGAGACTCCCGGCACAGACGGCGGGCGCCCCGGACGCCGCCGAGGCCCCCTCCGACGCGCCCGAACCCGAATCGGCGGCGGCTCCGTGCGGGCCGTCGGCAGCCGATCCCGCGGCGGCCCCGCAGGGCGGGCTGGAGGACCGGATCGCCAGGTTCGCGACCATCTGGGGGCGGGCGATCTTCCCCTTCACGGCGACCTCGCTGACGCGGACCGAGTTCGAGCGGCACCTGGTGCCGCTCACCCGGACCCTCGCCGAGGCCCTCCACGCCCGGCCGTTCGACGCCGCCGTCGGCCAGCAGGTCGGCGCCGAGCTCGTCGCCGTGCACTGCACCGACCCCGAGGCCCTGGCGGGCACCCTCGGCGTGATCGAGTCGTACCTGGTGCTCTACTGCGGCTCCGGCGCGCAGGGCACCGAGGAGTACCGGGCCCGCTGCGCCCGGCTCCAGCACGGGATCGCCGCGGGGTTCGCCCGGGCCCTGCGCGAGCGCACCCTCAGCGAGCAGGAGGCCATCGCCCGCTCCACGCTCACCGCCCGCAGCGACGCCCAGCAGGCCCTGCACGCGAGCGAGGAGCGCTTCCGGGCGGTCTTCGAGGGGGCGGCCGTCGGCATCGGCATCGCCGACCTCGAAGGCAACATCCTGGAGGTCAACGACGCGCTGCTGCAGATGTTCGGCGGGCTGGAGGGGCACGTCCGCGGCCGCAAGGTCAGCGAGTGGGGGCACCCCGACGACACCCCGCACGTCTGGCGCATGTACGGCGAACTGGTGCGCGGCGAGCGGGAGAGCTACCGCGTGGAGAAGCCGTACTACCGCCACGACGGCACCGTGCTGTGGACCAACCTGACGGTGTCGCTGCTGCGCGACGCCGAGGGCAAGCCGCAGTACCAGCTGGCCCTGATGGAGGACACCACCGAACGCCGGCTGCTGAACCTGCGCCTGCGCTACGAGGCCACCCACGACGCGCTGACCGGACTGCCCAACCGGACGCTCTTCTTCGAACGGCTGGAGAAGGCCCTGAGCGGGGCCGGGGGCAGCCGCTTCGGCCTGTGCTACCTGGACCTCGACGGCTTCAAGACGGTCAACGACAGCCTCGGCCACTCGGCGGGGGACCGGCTGCTGGTGGAGGTCGCCGACCGGCTGCAGAGCTGCGCGACCGGCCCCGGCGAGGTGGTCGCCCGGCTCGGCGGCGACGAGTTCGTCGCCCTGACCACCGGCCCCGACACCGAGCAGAAGGCGGCCGACCTCGCGGTCCGCATCCTGTCCGCCCTGTCCACGCCGATCCGGCTGGAGGGCCGCGAGCTCTCGGTCCGGGGCAGCATCGGCATCGTCGAGGGCCCGGCCCGCGAACGCACCCCGGCGGAGGTGCTCCGAAGTGCCGACATCACCATGTACCGGGCCAAGGCGGCCGGCGGCAACCGCTTCGAATTCGCCGACGCCGAGGCCGACGCCCGGGCCATCACCCGGCACGGACTGACCAACGCCCTGCCGGCGGCGCTGGAGCGCGGCGAGTTCTTCATCGAATACCAGCCGCTGGTCCACATGCACGACGGCAGCGTGCACGGCGCCGAGGCGCTGGTGCGCTGGTCGCACCCGCAGTACGGGGTCCTCGGACCGGACCGTTTCATTCCGCTCGCGGAGCGCACCGGGCTGATCGTGCCGCTCGGCCGCTGGGTCCTGGAGGAGGCGGTCCGCCAGGCCCGCAACTGGCAGCGCCAGCACGGTGGTTCCTCCCTCCGGATCAACGTCAACCTCTCGCCGACCCAGCTGCACCACCCCGGCCTGGTCGCCGACACGGTCGCCGTGCTGGAGAAGTCGGGCCTCGCCCCGGGCGCCCTGTGCCTGGAGGTCACCGAATCGGCCTTGATAGGCGCCGACGACGAGCTCCTCGAACCGCTGCGCAGGCTCGCCGCCCTGGGCGTGGACATCGCGCTCGACGACTTCGGCACCGGCTACTCGAACCTGGCCAACCTGCGCCGCCTTCCGGTCAGCGTCCTGAAGCTGGACCGCTCCTTCACGCAGGGCATGCAGCAGAGCCCGGCCGACCCGGTCGACGTCAAGATCGTGGAGGGGATCGTGGCCCTGGCCCACAGCCTCGAACTCGCCGTCACCGTCGAAGGCGTGGAGACCGGCGCCCAGGCCGCCCAGCTGCGCGACCTCGGCTGCGACACCGCCCAGGGCTGGTACTACGCCCGCCCCGGCGCCCCCGACCGGATCCACACCCTCTCCCTCTCGGACGCGGTTCCCACCGCCTCCTGAGGGCGGACCCCGACCACCGCCCGCCCGCCGCCCGCGGTCGCCGCACAGGCGGCGGGCGGCCCGCCGCTCACTCCAGCCCGGCCTCCGTCCCGACGCCCGGCTCGCGGACGGCCGCCATGACCCGCTCCATCCGCCGGGAGGTGTCGGCCAGCAGCTCGGAGGCCACCGGCAGGCGCTCCGCCCCGTACGCGTCGAGTGCGTCCTCCCCCGCGGGTCCGGAGAGGGCCGCGGCCAGGGTCCGGCCGAGGGCTGCCGCGTCCCGGATCCCGGTGTTCATGCCCAGCCCGCCGGCGATGGGGTGGACGTGCGCCGCGTCCCCGGCGAGGAAGGCCCGGCCCTCGCTCAAGGAAAGCGGCTCCGCCAAGAAAAAGCAACTCGGTTAAAAAAATAACTCGGTCACGAATCTGTGGTAGGGTGTGAGGCATGGACAACACGACGGGTCTGCGCGAGAACAAGAAGCTCCGTACGCGTCGCCTGCTGGCGGCCACGGCGCTGGAACTCTTCCTGGAACGAGGCTTCGACGCCGTGTCGGTGGCGGACGTCGCCGCCGCGGCCGAGGTCTCCAAACCCACGCTGTTCCGGTACTTCCCCAGCAAGGAGGACCTGGTGCTGGACCGCTTCGCCGACCATCAGGACGAAGCGGCGCGGATCGTGCGGGACCGGCCCGAGGGGCAGGGCCCGGTCGGCGCCGTGCACGAGCACTTCGTGGAGGCCCTCGGCCGGCGGGACCCGATCACCGGGCTCTGCGACCACCCCGATGTCCTCGCCTTCCAGCGGCTGCTCTACTCCACCGCCAGCCTGGAGAGCCGCCTCGCCCGCTACACCGCCCGCGAGGTGGAACTGCTCGCCGCCGCGCTGGAGGCCGAGTCGGTGCCGCCGCTCACCGCACGCCTCGCGGCGCTGCACCTGGTGACCGTCCGCCATGAGCTCGGCCGGGAGAACTACCGCCGGATCGATTCCGGCCGGAGCGCCGACGAGGTCCACCCGGGGGCCGTGGCCGACGCGGACACCGCGTTCGGGATGCTCGCGGGCGGGCTCGACCGGGGGTTGCCCATACGCGCGGCCGCCTGACCCGACCGGCCCGGCCCCGCCGGCCCGGTCAGCCCACCAGCATCCGCTTCAGCTCGCGCGCCGCGCGCGGGGGAGCGACGTCCGTACGGTGGGCCAGGGCGATCGTGCGGCGCAGCGGGGAGCCGGCGAGCGGGGTGGCCCGCAGGCCGGGTCCGGCCCGGTCGACCACCATCGCCGGGACCACCGCGACACCCAGCCCCGCCCGGACGAAGCCGAGGACCGCGTCCATCTCGCCGCCCTCCACCGTGAACACCGGCTCGAAGCCCTCCGCGCGGCAGGCCGTCACGGTCAGCTCCCGCAGGTCGTATCCGTGCCGGAACATCACCATCGGCTCGTCGCGCAGCCCGGAGATGGTCAGCTCACCGCCCCCGCCGGGCGCCGGCCGGTCCGCCGAGGAGACCACCACCAGGTCTTCCGTCAGCAGCTCCACCGTGGTCAGCGCCGGAGCCGAGGGCGGCAGCGGCAGCGCGATCAGGGCCAGGTCCAGCGCCCCGCGCGCCAACTCCCGTACGAGGTCGAGCGAACCGCTCTCCTCGATCAGCAGCTCGATCCCCGGGTGCGCGGCGTGGAAGGCCCGCAGCGCGTCCGGCAGCAGGCCCGTGCACACGCTCGGCGTGGCCCCCAGCCGGACCCGCCCGCGCCGCAGCTGCGCCAGCTCCTGCACCTCCAGCCGCGCCGTGTCCGCGTCCGCCAGGATCCGCCGGGCCAGCGGAAGCAGGGCCTCGCCCGCGTCCGTCAGCGCGATGTTGCCCCGTGCCCGGCTGAAGAGCTCGGCTCCCAGCTCCCGCTCGAGCGCCTTGATCTGCTGGGAGAGCGAGGGCTGGGCCACGTGCACCCGCTCCGCGGCCCGGGTGAAGTGCCGGGTCTCGGCGACCGCCACGAAGTACAGGAGTTGTTGGAACTGCATCCGCCCAGGATATGCCTTCATAGACATGCCCTATCGAGATCAGCTCCATCATGTCTTGGACCTTTCGGGACGTTGGTCCCTACCGTCGATGTCATGGCTTTGGCAACGCGGACGGGTCGACGGCCGTCCACCACGCGCACGCTCTGGGACTCCTCCGTCGGCAAGAAGTCCGTGATGGCCGTCTCCGGCCTGATCATGCTCGGCTACCTCGTCGTGCACATGCTCGGCAACCTGAAGATCTTCTTCGGGGCGGACGAGTTCAACGGCTACGCCCACTGGCTGCGCACCCTCGGCTCGCCCTTCCTCCACCACGAGTGGGCCCTGTGGATCGTCCGCGTCGTGCTCCTCGCCGCGGTCGTCGCCCACGCCGTGTCCGCGTACCAGCTCAGCCGCCGCGGCCGGCTCGCCCGCCCGGTCAAGTACGCCCACAAGCGCCGTCGCGCGAGCTACGCCACCCGCACCATGCGCTGGGGCGGCATCATCCTCGCCCTCTTCATCGTCTGGCACCTGCTCGACCTCACCACGCTCACCGTCAACGAGCGCGCCTGGGCGGGCCACCCGTACGAGAACGTCCTCGCCACCTTCTCCACCTGGTACGGGAACACCATCTACATCGTGGCGATGGCCGCCCTCGGCCTGCACATCCGGCACGGCTTCTGGAGCGCCGCCCAGACCCTCGGCGCAGGCAGCGCCCGGCGCGAGCGCACGCTGAAGTTCCTGGCCAACGCCCTCGCTCTCGTCCTCTTCGCGGGCTTCGTGTCCGTCCCCGTCGCCGTGATGACCGGAGTGGTGAACTGACCATGAGCGACTACGCGAACTACGCCACCGGCGAGCCCGTCGCCGACACCAAGGCCCCCGAAGGACCGATCGCGGACCGCTGGGACCGCCGCCGCTTCGAGGCCAAGCTCGTGAATCCGGCCAACCGCCGGAAGCACACCATCATCGTCGTCGGCACCGGCCTGGCGGGCGGTGCCGCCGGCGCGACCCTCGCCGAGCAGGGCTACCACGTGGTCCAGTTCTGCTTCAGCGATTCGCCGCGCCGCGCCCACTCCATCGCCGCCCAGGGCGGCATCAACGCCGCCAAGAACTACCGCAACGACGGAGACTCGGTACACCGCCTCTTCTACGACACCGTCAAGGGCGGAGACTTCCGCGCCCGCGAGTCCAACGTCCACCGCCTCGCCCAGATCTCCGTCGAGATCATCGACCAGTGCGTGGCCCAGGGCGTCCCCTTCGCCCGCGAGTACGGCGGCCTCCTCGACACCCGCTCCTTCGGCGGGGTCCAGGTCTCCCGCACCTTCTACGCCCGCGGCCAGACGGGCCAGCAGCTGCTGCTCGGTGCCTACCAGGCCCTGTCCCGGCAGATCGCCGCCGGCAACGTGGAGATGCACGCCCGCACCGAGATGCTCGACCTGATCGTGGTCGACGGAGTGGCCCGCGGCATCGTGGCCCGCGACCTGATCAGCGGCGAGATCTCCACCCACTACGCCGACGCGGTGGTGCTGGCGAGCGGCGGCTACGGCAACGTCTTCTACCTCTCCACCAACGCCATGAACTCCAACGCGACCGCCGTCTGGCGGGCGCACCGGCGCGGCGCGTACTTCGCCAACCCCTGCTTCACCCAGATCCACCCCACCTGCATCCCGCGCACCGGCGACCACCAGTCCAAGCTCACCCTGATGAGCGAGTCCCTGCGCAACGACGGCCGCATCTGGGTCCCCAAGGCCAAGGGCGACAACCGCCCCGCGGCCGAGATCCCCGAGGCGGAGCGCGACTACTACCTGGAGCGGATCTACCCCTCCTTCGGCAACCTCGTGCCCCGCGACATCGCCTCCCGCGCCGCCAAGAACGTCTGCGACGAGGGCCGCGGCGTCGGCCCCGGCGGCCAGGGCGTGTACCTCGACTTCGCCGACGCCATCCGCCGCATGGGCCGGGACAAGGTCGCCGAGAAGTACGGCAACCTCTTCGAGATGTACGAGCGGATCACCGCGGAGAACCCGTACGAGGTCCCCATGCGGATCTACCCCGCCGTGCACTACACGATGGGCGGCCTGTGGGTCGACTACGACCTCCAGACCACCGTCCCCGGCCTGTTCGCGATCGGCGAGGCCAACTTCTCCGACCACGGGGCCAACCGCCTCGGCGCCTCCGCGCTGATGCAGGGCCTCGCCGACGGGTACTTCGTCCTCCCGTCCACGATCAACGACTACCTGGCCCGCCACCCGCACCACGCCGACGTGGACGACAGCCACCCCGAGGCCGTGGCCGCCGTACGCGAGACCCGCGAGCGGCTCGCGAAGCTGCTCGCCGTCGACGGCGACCGCACCCCGGACTCCTTCCACCGCGAGATCGGCGAACTCATGTGGGAGTACTGCGGGATGGCCCGCACGGAGGAGGGCCTGCGCAAGGCGCTCGACCGGATCCCGCAGATCCGCGAGGAGTTCTGGCGCCGCATCAAGGTCCCGGGCAGCGGCGAGGAGTTCAACCAGTCGCTGGAGAAGGCCAACCGCATCGTCGACTACCTGGAACTCGCCGAGCTGATGTGCCTCGACGCGCTAGCCCGCGCCGAGTCCTGCGGCGGCCACTTCCGCGAGGAGTCCCAGACCCCGGACGGCGAGGCCGAGCGGCGCGACGAGGAGTTCTCGTACGCCGCGGCCTGGGAGTTCGGCGGCACCGGCGCCGCCCCCGTCCTGCACAAGGAAGACCTCGTCTTCGAGTACGTCCACCCCACCCAGCGGAGCTACGCATGAAGCTCACCCTGCGCGTCTGGCGCCAGCAGAACCCCGACGCCCCCGGCGCCATGGCCACCTACGAGGTCGACGGAATCTCGAAGGACATGTCCTTCCTGGAGATGCTCGACACCCTCAACGAGGACCTCATCCTGCGCGGCGAGGACCCGGTCGCCTTCGATCACGACTGCCGCGAAGGCATCTGCGGCGCGTGCAGCCTCGTCATCAACGGCGACGCCCACGGCCCGGAGCGCACCACCACCTGCCAGCTCCACATGCGGTCCTTCGCCGACGGCGACACCATCGACGTCGAGCCGTGGCGTGCCTCGGCCTTCCCGGTGGTCAAGGACCTCGTCGTCGACCGCGGCGCCTTCGACCGCATCATCCAGGCCGGCGGCTACATCACCGCGCCGACCGGCTCGGCGCCCGAGGCGCACGCCACCGCCGTGCCCAAGGCCGACGCGGACCACGCCTTCGAGCACGCCGAGTGCATCGGCTGCGGCGCGTGCGTGGCGGCCTGCCCCAACGGCTCGGCGATGCTCTTCACCTCCGCCAAGATCAACCACCTCAACGTCCTGCCGCAGGGCTCGCCGGAGCGCGAGACCCGCGTCCTGGACATGGTGGCCCGGATGGACGAGGAGGGCTTCGGCGGCTGCACCCTGACCGGCGAATGCGCCACGGCCTGCCCCAAGGGGATCCCACTCCCGTCCATAGCCGCCATGAACAAGGAGTGGCTCCGGGCGGTCCGCAAGGGCTGACCCCCGCCCGGACCCGCCACCCGAACCCCCGTACGGGCGCCCCCCGGCCCCGCTGCCTCCTGGGCCGACCGGCTGCCCGATCCGCCGCCCGGGCGCCCGTACGGGCCTACCCGGCCACCGCGACGCCCCCTCCGAGCGCCCGGGCCAGATACGGGGCCGTGCGGCTGCCCGGGGTGCGGGCCACCTCCACGGGGGTGCCCTCCGCGACGATCCGGCCGCCCTCGGTGCCGCCGCCCGGCCCCAGGTCCAGGACCCAGTCCGCGCCCGCCACCACCTCCATGTCGTGCTCCACGACCACCACCGAGTGCCCGGCGTCCACCAGTCCGTGCAACTGCCGGAGCAGCACCCGCACATCGGCGGGGTGCAACCCGGTCGTCGGCTCGTCCAGTACGTACAGCGTGTGGTCCCGGCGCAGCCGCTGGAGCTCCGTGGCCAGCTTGATCCGCTGCGCCTCGCCGCCCGACAGCTCGGTCGCCGGCTGGCCCAGCCGCAGATAGCCCAGTCCGATCTCCTCCAGCGCCCGCAGGCTCCGCGCCGCCGCCGGGACCTCCGCGAAGAAGCCGGCCGCGGACTCCACCGTCAGGCCCAGCACCTCCGCGATGTTCAGCCCCGCGTACCGGACCTCCAGGGTCTCGGCGTTGTAGCGGGCACCCCCGCACTCCGGGCACGGGGCGTACGTACTGGGCAGGAAGAGCAGCTCCACCGAGACGAAGCCCTCGCCCTGGCAGGTCTCGCACCGGCCGCCCGCCACGTTGAAGGAGAACCGGCCCGCCTTCCAGCCGCGGGCCTTCGACTCCGGCGCCGCCGTGAAGAGCCTGCGGACGACGTCGAACAGCCCCGTGTACGTGGCCAGATTGGACCGCGGGGTCCGGCCGATTGGCTTCTGGTCCACCTCCACCAGCCGCCGTACGGGAAAGTCCGGCTCCGCGAGCCGCGAGCCGACCTCCCGCGCCAGCACCTGCCCCACCAGCGTCGACTTCCCCGACCCCGACACCCCGGTCACCGCCGTGAACACCCCGAGCGGGAACTCGGCGTCCACCTTCCGCAGGTTGTGCCGGTCGACACCGCTCAGCCGCACCTCGCCGGACGCCTTCCGCACCGCCCGCTCATGCGGCAGCGCCCCGCCCGCCCCGAAGAGGTGCCGCGCCGTCGCCGACTCCGGTACGCCGGCCAGCTCCCGCGGCGGCCCGCTGTACAGCACCCGCCCGCCGTGCTCCCCGGCCCGCGGCCCCACGTCCACCAGCCAGTCCGCGTGCCGCACCACGTCCAGGTGGTGTTCCACCACGAAGACCGTGTTCCCGGCTGCCTTCAACCGGTCCAGTACGCCGAGCAGCGCCTCGGTGTCGGCCGGGTGCAGCCCCGCCGACGGCTCGTCCAGGACGTACACCACCCCGAACAGCCCCGACCGCAACTGCGTGGCCAGCCGCAGCCGCTGGAGCTCGCCCGCGGACAGGGTGGGCGCGGTCCGGTCCAGGCTCAGGTAGCCGAGCCCGAGCTCGGCGACGGGCCCGATCCGGGAGCGCAGGTCCTCGGCGAGCACCCGGGCGGCCTCCCCCTCCGCGTGCGCGGAGGCCAGTACGCCGTCCAGGTCGGTCAGCGCCAGCGCCGCCAGCTCGGCGATGCCGCGCCCAGCGAAGGTCACGGCCAGCGCCTCGGGCCGCAGCCGCCGCCCCTCGCACGCCGGACACGGCGAATCGGCCAGGAACTTCTCGGCGCGGGCCCGCAGGGTGGCGCTCTTGCTGTCCGCGAAGGTCCGCATGACATAGCGGTGGGCGCTCATGTACGTGCCCTGGTACGGCCGTTGGATCCGCTCGGCCTCCCGCACCGGGTGCACGGTGACCACCGGCTGCTCCTCGGTGAACAGGATCCACGCGCGGTCCTCCGCCGGCAGCTCCCGCCACGGCCGGTCCACGTCATGGCCCAGCGCCTCCAGGATGTCCCGCAGGTTCTTGCCCTGCCAGGCCCCCGGCCAGGCGGCGATGGCTCCCTGACGGATCGACAGCGCGGGGTCCGGTACGAGGAGTTCCTCGCTGGTGCGGTGGATCCGGCCCAGTCCGTGGCAGGAAGGGCAGGCCCCGGCCGCGGTGTTGGGGGAGAAGGCGTCTGAGTCGAGCCGCTCCGCGCCGGGAGGGTAGGTGCCGGCCCGGGAGTACAGCATGCGCAGGGAGTTGGACAGCAGGGTCACCGTGCCGACGGAGGAGCGCGAGCCGGGGGAGGAGCGGCGCTGCTCCAGCGAGACCGCCGGCGGCAGTCCGGTCACGGAGTCCACCTTCGGCGCGCCGATCTGGTGGATGAGGCGGCGGGCGTACGGGGCCACGGACTCGAAGTACCGGCGCTGGGCCTCGGCGTAGAGCGTTCCGAAGGCGAGCGAGCTCTTCCCGGAGCCGGAGACGCCGGTGAACACGGTCAGCGCGTCGCGCGGGATGTCCACGTCGACCCCGCGCAGGTTGTGCTCCCGGGCGCCCCGGACCCGTACGTACGGGTCGTGGGCGGGGGAGGAGGCGTCATCGTGGCGTTCGGGGGAGTGGTGCATTCGTCCCAGTTTAGAGGCCGGTGATCCGCGCCAGCCTGCGGTAGGAGTCCAGCAGAGCCGTCCGGTCGTGGGTGGAGGTGGTGACGAGCAGCTCGTCCGCGCCGGTGAGGCCCGCGACCTCGGTCAGCTCGGCCGCGACCTGCTCCTCGGTGCCGTGGACGTGCCCGGCCAGCGCGCCCTCGTACAGCTCCCGCTCCTTCGGGGTCATGGCCAGCGCCTCGACCTGCTCCGCCGGGCGCAGCGGCGGGAAGCTGCCGCGGGTGCGCGCCTGGGCGAGGGACCAGGCCTCCGGCACCAGGATCCGCCGGGCCTCCTCCGGGGTGGCCGCGACCGCCACCGTCCCGGAGACCACGACGTACGGCTCCGCGCCCCACGCCGAGGGCCGGAACTCCTTGCGGTAGGCCCCGACGACCTCGGTGACCTTGCCGCGGGCCCGCAGGTCCCCCACCACCAGCGGCAGCCCGGCCCGGGCGGCGATCCCGGCCCCTTCGCCGGTGGCCAGCACGTAGGCCGGTATCCGCAGCCCTTCGGCGGGCCGGGCGTGCACCTCCGGATGGGCCTGCTGGGTCCCGTCGAGCCAGCCCAGCAGCTCGGCCAGCTGCTCCTCGAACCGGTCCGCGTCCACCGTGTCGCGGCCGAGCGCCCGCCGGATCCCGTTGGTGAAACCGACCGAACGGCCGAGCCCCATGTCGATCCGGCCGGGGAACAGCGCCTCCAGGACCCCGAACTGCTCCGCGACCACCAGCGGCTGGTGGTTGGGCAGCATGACCCCGCCCGTGCCGACCCGGATCCGCCGGGTCGCGCCCGCGACGGCGGCGGCGAGCACGGTCGGCGCCGAGCCGGCGACCCCGGGCACGCTGTGGTGCTCCGACACCCAGAACCGGTGGTAGCCGAGCTCCTCGGCCGCGTGGGCCAGCTCCACGGTGTCGCGCAGGGCCTGCGCGGCCTCGTACCCCTCGCGGGTGCGGGACCGGTCGAGTATCGAGAGTGTACGGATCACACAGGTCTCAACGTCCGGGGCCCGTCAGGATTCCCGGGCCCGCGCCTAAGGTGGCCCGATGAGCGAGAACACGCACCGGCCGCTGGCCGTCTTCGACATCGACAACACCCTCGCGGACACCGGTCACCGCCAGCACTTCCTGGAACGCCGCCCCCGCGACTGGGCCGGATTCTTCGGCGCGGCCCCCGCCGATCCGCCGCTCGGGCGAGGAGTGGCGCTGGCGGTGGAGAGCGCGGCCGACTGCGAGGTGGCGTACCTGACCGGCCGCCCGGAGCGGTGCCGCGCGGACACGGTGGACTGGCTCGCCCGGCATGGCCTGCCCGAGGGCCGCGTGTGGATGCGCGGGAACCAGGACCGGCGGCCGGCCCGGACGACCAAGCTGGAGACGCTCCAGCGGATCGCCCGGGGCCAGGACGTGCGCGTGCTCGTGGACGACGACGAACTGGTCGTCCAGGCGGCGCGCGCGGCGGGCTTCCGGGTGGTCCTCGCGGACTGGGCGGCGGAGGCACCCGAGCTCAAGGACGCCCAGGAGGGTGAGGGCCGCACCTGAGCAGGGCCCTGCGGGTCAGTCCTCGCCCTCGAGGCGGAAGCCGACCTTGAGCCCCACCTGGTAGTGGGCGATGGCGCCGTTCTCGATGTGCCCGCGCACCTGCGTGACCTCGAACCAGTCCAGGTTCCGCACGGTCTGTCCCGCCCGGGCGATCCCGTTGCGGATGGCCTGATCGATGCCCTCGTGGGAGGTGCCGACGATCTCGGTCACCCGGTACGTGTGATTGGACATGGGGGTCTCCCGACGGTGGGTGGCTATGGCCTGGTTCTACGGTGCCCCAGTAAGTCCGGCTCCGCGAACTTTGAGTGAACAATCCGGGGTGAAAGTCCCTTGACCCACCCATTGGTCTATGCCAATTTCAAGCCATGAAAACGCGCTTCCTCGCCGTGTGCACCGCCCTCGCGGCCGCGACCGCCCTGACGGGATGCAGCCAGTTGGCCGACTCGGCCGGAGGCACGCAGAAGGTGACCCTCTGGCTCATGAAGGGCAGCGCCTCGGAGGACTTCATCGACCGGTTCACCGCGACCTTCGAGAAGGAACACCCCGGCGTCGACCTGGACGTCAGGATCCAGGAGTGGACGGGCATCGGCGACAAGGTGAACGCGGTCCTCAAGGGCACCGGCAAGGAGAGCGCCGACGTCATCGAGGTGGGCAACACCCAGGTCGCCCAGTACATCGAGACCGGCGGCCTCTCCGAAGTCACCCTCGAAGGCCTGCGCACGTGGGGCAGCAAGGACTGGCTCAAGGGCCTCGCCGATCCGGGAAGCGTCAACGGCGCCCAGTACGGCGTGCCCTGGTACGCCGCCAACCGGGTCGTGATCTACAACAAGGACCTCTTCGCGAACGCCGGGATCAAGTCCCCGCCCAAGAACCGCGCCGAGTGGATCCAGGCCACCCAGAAGCTCGACAAGGGCGACCAGCAGGGCATCTACCTCGCCGGCCAGAACTGGTACGTCCTCGCCGGCTTCGTCTGGGACGAGGGCGGCGAACTCGCCCTGGAGACCAGCGGCCAGTGGCTCGGCACCCTCGACGACGAGAAGGCCCTGGCCGGCATGGACTTCTACAGACAGCTCCAGGCCCTGGGCGACGGCCCCAAGGACGCCGACGAGGAGACGCCCCCGCAGTCCGAGGTCTTCGCCCGCGGCCAGGTCGCCCAGATCATCGCCCCGCCCGGCCAGGCCGCCGCGATCGAGGAGGCCAACCCCGCCCTCAAGGGCAAGCTCGGCTTCTTCCCGATCCCCGGCAAGACCGCCGACAAGGTCGGTTCCGTGCTGACCGGCGGCTCCGACCTGATCATCCCCGAGCGCACGAAGCAGCGTAAGCACGCGGTCGACGTGATCACCGCCCTGGTCAGCGAGAAGTGGCAGACCGAACTCGCCCGCACGATGAGCTACGTACCGAACAAGACCAGCCTCGCCCACGTCGTCGTGGGCAACGAGGGCGCCGCCGCCATGGCCCCCGGAGCCGCGCAGGGCCGGGCCACCCCGAATTCCGCCCGCTGGGCCGAGATCGAGGCCAAGAACCCGATCAAGCCCTACATGACGGCCGTCCTCACGGGCCAGGACCCCAAGCAGGCGGCCCGCGCGGCCTCCGAGACGATCAGCAAGGTGCTCAGCTCCGACCGCTGACCCGGCGGGACGGCGGGGGCGTCTTGTTCAGCGTCCGCACATCCGAGGGCCGCTGAGCGGTCATGTCGAATCCAGCCGGTCACGGAAGAAGTAAAGGAGCCAGGCCACACACCTGCCGGCCTGGCCCACCGTGCCCGGTTCAGGAGCCGCCATGACCATCGCACCCCTGTCCCCCTCCCCCCTTCCCCCCACCGCCCCGGTCGTCACCCCGGCCGCGGCCCCCGTCCCCGCCGAGGGCCCCCGCTACGCCGTCCGCCTCGCCCGCGACGAGGCCGAGGTGCGCGCCGCGCAGCGCCTGCGCCACCAGGTCTTCGCCGGCGAGCTCGGCGCCCGCCTGCACAGCCCCGAGCCGGGCCTCGACATCGACGCCTTCGACGCGTACTGCGACCACCTCCTCGTCGTCGAGGAGGAGACCGAGCAGGTCGTCGGCACCTACCGGCTGCTGCCCCCCGAGCGCGCCGCCGTCGCCGGACGCCTCTACTCCGAGGGCGAGTTCGACCTCTCCGCCCTCGCCCCCATCCGCCCCGACCTCGTCGAGGTCGGCCGCTCCTGCGTCCACCCCGACCACCGCAACGGCGCCGTCATCGCCCTGATCTGGGCCGGCCTCGCCCGCTACATGGACCGCTCCGGGCACAACTGGCTCGCCGGCTGCTGCTCGATACCGCTCGCCGACGGCGGCGTGGTGGCCGCCGCCACCCGCGAGGCCGCACTGCGCCGCGCCCTCGCCCCGCAGGAGTACCGGGTCACCCCGCTCCTGCCCTGGGATCCCGAGGGCATCGCCTTCCCCGCCCGCATGGAGCTGCCGCCGCTGCTGCGCGGCTACCTGCGCCTGGGCGCCTGGGTCTGCGGCGAGCCCGCCCTCGACGCCGAGTTCGGCTGCGCCGACCTGTACGTGCTGCTCTCCCTGCGCCGCACGAACCCGCGCTACCTCAAGCACTTCCTCTCGCTCGCCCCGGGCGCATGAGCGTCTGGCTGCCCACCTCGCCCTGCACCCCCGAGGCCTGCGCCGGCCACGAGGGGGGCACCGCGAGCGTCCCGCACGCGGTACTCCGGATCACCGCCGCCGTCGCCCTGATCCTCGTGGGCATCCTGGGCGCCCCACCGGTCCGGCTGCTGCCGGCCCGCCCCCGCCACGCGGTGGTACGGGCCTGGTCGGCCGCGCTGGTGCGGGCCTTCGGGATACGGATCACCGTGCACGGAAGCCCCGGCCCCGACGGCGGCCGCCTCGTCGTCCCCAACCACATCTCCTGGCTGGACATCCCGCTCGTCGCCGCCGTCCTGCCCTGCCGGATGCTGGCCAAGAGCGACATCCGGGCCTGGCCGGTCCTCGGCCGGCTCGCCGGACAGGCCGGGACCCTGTTCATCGAACGCGACCGGATCCGGGCCCTGCCCGACACCGTCGCGACCGTCACCCGCGCACTGCGGGCCGGCGACCGGGTCACCGTCTTCCCCGAGGGCTCCACATGGTGCGGGCGCGCCCAGGGCCCCTTCCGCAGGGCCGCCTTCCAGTCGGCCCTGGACGCGCGGGTGCCCGTACAGCCCGTGCGCCTCACCTACCTGCGCGGCGAGGGGGACACCGCCGGCGAGCCCGCCTTCGTCGGGGACGACCCGCTGACGGCCTCACTGTGGCGGATCGCCCGGGCCCGCGGCGTGCGGGCCGAGGTCAGGCTGCTGCCGCGGATCCCGCCGGGCCGGTACGCGAACCGGCGGGACCTCGCGGCCGCGGCCCAGGAGGCGGTGGCTGGCGCCGTCACCTCACCGCCGCTGCCCGGTATCCCCGCTCAAAGCACCAAGTCGGCCCCGGTCTCGGCGTCCCCGTCGGCGACCGAGAGCGACAGGGCGAAGCGGCCCGCCGCGTCAGTCCACCACTGGGTCAAATCGAGCCCCGCGGCGGCCAGTTCCCTGCGCAAGCCCTCCTGACGGAACTTCGCGGAGACCTCCGTCAAGATCTCCTCACCCGCCTCGAACGGCACCACCAGATCCAGCGCCCGGATCTTCACCAGCACCTCCGACCGGGCTCGCAGCCGCATCTCGATCCACTCCTGCTCCCGGTTCCACACCGCCACGTGCGTGAAGTCGGCGGTGTGGAAGTCCGCGCCCAGTTCGCGGTCGATGACGGCCAGCACGTTCTTGTTGAACTCGGCCGTCACGCCCTGGGCGTCGTCGTACGCCGCGACCAGCACGGCCTCGTCCTTGACCAGGTCCGTCCCGATCAGCAGCGCGTCCCCGGGCGACAGCATCGCCCGTACGGACGCCAGGAACACCGCCCGCTCCGGCGGGAGCAGGTTCCCGATCGTGCCGCCCAGGAACACCACCAGCCGGGGCCCCGGGGACTCCGGGAGGTGCAGGGCCCCCGTGAAATCGGCCAGCAGCGCGTGCACCCGCAGCCCCGGATGCGCCTCCAGCAGGGTCTGCGCCGCACCGCGCAGGGCGCTCTCGCTGACGTCCACCGGAATGTACGTGTCCAACGCGGGCAGCGCCTCGATCAGGTGCCGGGTCTTCTCCGAGGAACCGGACCCCAGCTCCACCAGGGTCCGCGCCCCGCTCGCCGCGGCGATCTCCCGCGCCCGCTCCAGCAGGATCTCCCGCTCCGCGCGCGTGGGGTAGTACTCGGGCAACCGGGTGATCTCCTCGAAGAGTTCACTGCCCCGCGCGTCGTAGAACCACTTCGGGGGCAGCACCTTCGGGGTGTGCGTCATCCCGTGCAGCACGTCCGCGCGCAGCGCGGCCTCGGCGGCGTGCTCGTCGAGGGTCCGGGTCAACTGGAAGTCGTTCACGGGCGCTCCTTCTCCATCGGCGGGGTCTCCTTGAGCGGGGTCAGGTCGACCCGGGCACGGGTGGCGGTCAGCAGGGTCAGGTCGGGTACTTCGAACCAGCGGGGGTCCTCGTCGTAGGGCTCGGAAGCCACCACCACGCGCTGCGCGCCGGCGTCGGCCAGGTACCAGAGCGAATCGCCCCAGGCCGTCGCGGCGATCGTGACCCCGTCCGTCAGCAGCAGGTTCAGCCGGGAGCCGGGGGAGGCCTCGGCCACCTCCCGGACCGCCTCGGCGAGCGCCGTGCCGAGGTCGTCCCCGGTGCGCAGCCGGTGCAGGACCAGCGCCCAGACCAGCGCCGAATCCGTGCGCGCGGCCAGCTGGAGCAGTTCCTCGGGCGGCAGGCCGAGCGCGAGCGGAGCCGCCGCGTCCGGCCAGTCCCGTATCGAGCCGTTGTGGCTGAACAGCCAGGGCCCGTCCGCGAACGGAGCCGCCGCGGCCTCCCCGTCGGCTCCCGGGCGCGTGGCATCGCGTACGGCGGCCAGCGCGGCCCCGCTGCGCACCACGCGGGCGAGATCGGCGAAGGTCAGGTCCGACCAGACCGGCCCGGACCGGCGGTAGCGCGCCGGGACCGGGTCCCCCTCCGCGTACCAGCCGACCCCGAAGCCGTCGGCGTTGACCGTGCCGCTGCGCTGGCGGCGCGGCTCCCAGGACTGGCGCACCAGCGAGTGCTCGGGCTCGCTCAGCAGCCGCCCCAGGGGTATCACCGGCCCCAGATAGGCGAGATGACGGCACATCAGACGTCCCTCGCGGTCCGGAAGCCGGAGAAGATCTGCCGCCGGACCGGCAGGTCCCAGTTACGGAAGGTGCCCCGGCAGGCCACCGGGTCCACCGCGAACGAACCGCCGCGCAGCACCTTGTGCTCCGGACCGAAGAACACCTCCGAGTACTCGCGGTACGGGAAGGCCCGGAACCCCGGGTACGGCAGGAAGTCGGAGGCAGTCCACTCCCACACGTCCCCGATGAGCTGGCGCACGCCCAGCGGGGAGGCCCCGGCCGGATAGCTGCCCGCGCGGGCCGGACGCAGGTGGCGCTGGCCCAGATTGGCGTGCGCGGGGGTCGGGTCGGCGTCGCCCCACGGGTAGCGGGTGGAGCGGCCGCTCGCCGGATCGTGCCGGGCCGCCTTCTCCCACTCCGCCTCCGTGGGCAGCCGGCGTCCCGCCCAGCGGGCGTAGGCGTCGGCCTCGTACCAGCTGACGTGCAGAACCGGTTCCTCAGCGGGCACCGGCTCGGTCACCCCGAAGCGGCGGCGCAGCCACTGGCCGGCCTCCCGGTGCCAGAACAGCGGTGCCTCGATGCCGTGTTCGCGGATCTGGTCCCAGCCGGCCGGCGCCCACCAGCGCACGTCGCGGTAGCCGCCGTCGGCGATGAAGGCCTGGTACGCGGCGTTCGTCACCGGCACGGTGTCGATCCAGAAGGGCGCGGTCTTCCGGGTGTGGGCCGGCCGCTCGTTGTCCAGGGACCACGGCTCGGCCGAGGTGCCCATCGTGAACGGGCCGCCGGGGACCAGGACTTCGGCCGCGAGCGGCGGGTCGTACGGGGCGTCCGGGTCGGGGGCGTCCAGTACGGCAGCGCCCCGCCGCAGCTGATGGGTGATCAACATGGTCTCGTCGTGCTGCTGTTCGTGCTGGGCGATCATGCCGAAGGCGAAACCGCCGTCGAGCAGGGCACTGCCCTCCAGCGGGGTGCGCTCCAGCAGGTCGAAGACCCGGCCGCGCACCTCGGCCGCGTACCGGCGGGCCTCGGCGGGCCCGAGCAGCGGCAGCTTCGGCCGTTCGGAGCGGGGGTGCTGGAAGGCGTCGTAGAGGGAGTTGATCTCCGGGTGCAGGAAGGCGCGTCCGGCGACGCGGCTCAGCAGCCAGAGCTCCTCCTGGTTCCCGATGTGCGCGAGGTCCCAGACCAGCGGGGACATGAGGGGGGAGTGCTGTGCGGTGAGGTCCTCGTCGGTCACGGGGTCGGTGAGCGCGGCGGTGCGGGCGCGCGCTGCGGTCAGGGCGGCGGCCGCCCGTTCCCGCAGGCCGGGGTGGGATTCGGTGGTCACGGGCGGGCCTCCTTCCCGGTGGCGGGGCGGTGGGAGCGGTGGCGGGCGCGGCGATCGGGGCGCTGGTCGGGGCGTTGGCCGGGCCGCCGATCGGGCCGGGGGTCGGGCGGGTCGTCGGCCGGGCAGCGGCCGCGCAGGACGAACCGCTCGGTGAAGGCGCCGACCGTGTCCCGGACGTGCGCGCTCGCGCCGAGCCGGGGCAGCGCCTCGCCCGCGGCCCGGAAGCAGGCCGTCGCGGCCGCCCGCAGCTCCGGATCGGCCAGGCCGTCGCGGGCCGCCGACCGCCAGAGCGGATTGCGGGGCGCGGGCCGGGTCCCGTAGGTGTCGGCCAGCGCCTTGGCGACGCGGTAGGCGGTCTCGGCGGCCTCCGGATCGTCGAACAGCGCGTGCACGACGGCGACCGGGACCAGCCAGCCGTCGTCGCCGGGCTGCGCGTCGATCATCCGGAGCTCCAGGTGGCCGCGCGGCCGGACCGGCGGGAACAGCGTGGTCAGGTGGTAGTCGAGGTCCCCGGCGGTGGGGGGCCGAAGCCGGCCCACAGCGTTCGCGTCGTTCGTGTCGTTCGCGCGCAGCCAGTCGCGGAAGGTCATCCCCCGGGGGGTCGCCCACGGCCCGCCGTCGTACGACCGTACGCACATCACCTCGGTGTCCAGCGCCTGCCTGGTCCAGGCGTCGCGCGGCGGAGCGTCCAGCGGCGGCGCGAGCGCCCGCCGGCTGTCGATGTCGGCCCAGTTCCCCTGGCGGGCACTGCGCCAGCCGGCGTAAGGGCCCCCGCGGGCGGGGGAGTTGGCGAAGGCGGCGACCAGAACAGCCCCCACCAGGTGCGCCAGCCGCCAGCGCCGGCCGTGGCCGAGCGCCCCGGGCTCCTCGTGCCCGGCGTCCACGCACACCTGCACGGAGGCGGAACCGCACATCATGGCGCGCCCGGCAGGGCCGGTGCGGTCGAAGTAGGCCTCCATCGCGTCGTAGCGCGGGCTGGCCAGCAGCCGGCGGTACGGGCGGCGCGGATCCTGGGCGTCGCCGCGCAGGACCAGGCCCTGGTCGGCGAGGGCGGCCCGTACGGCGGTGAGATCGGCCCGGAGCCCGTCCACGCAGTCGGTGAGGGAGCCGGCGGGGGCCGAGCTGAGTTCCAGCTGGCCGCCGGGCTCCACCGTCACCCGGGAGGTCAGGGGCAGGGCGCGGGCGGCGGCGTGCGCGGCGCGCAGCCGCTCGGGGGAGAGGGGTTCCCCGGGTCGTTCGGCGTCGACGACCAGCCATTCGAGCTCCGCTCCGAGGAAGCGGGGCGGGCCGGTCTTGAAACAGATGCCGTGGATCAGATCCTCGGCCTGGGTCTCGGTGATGGAGTGTTCGGGTGGGTCCTGTGCCTGTGACATGAGCGGGTCCTCGTCTCCCGTCGTCGGCCATGACATCAACCGTGCCTACCCGTCTCTCGGGCAACAATGCCTTTGCCGCCGGGGGATCGGACTGTGGAGGATGGCGGCGTGAGCAGCAGATTGCGCGAGATCGCGCGGGAGAATGCGGACATCCTGGCGGCCGGGGGCTACCGGACGCGGTCGGGGCGGCAGGTGTCCCTGGCCGCCGCCCTGGCGGAGGCCAAGGCAGGAACCAGAATATATGGACCAAACCGGGTCATTCCAGACGAGAAAATCGTGCATGCACACGCCCGGACGGTCGTCGAGGTCACGGGGGAGAGCAGCACGGTCGCCGCGCGCAGGCTCGCGGCCGAGGGCCTGGAGCAGCCGGCGGGGACGGCCCGGGTGGCGGTGCTGAACTTCGCGTCGGCCCGGAATCCCGGGGGCGGCTACGTCCGCGGGGCCAAGGCCCAGGAGGAGGCCCTGTGCCGCGCCTCGGCCCTGTACGAGACCCTGCTGGAGGCTCCGGAGTACTACGAGGTCCACCGCGCGGAGCGCAGCACCTTCTACACCGACCGGGTGATTCACTCGCCTGCGGTCCCCGTTTTCCGGGACGACCGGGGCGAGCTGCTGGAGACCCCCTTCCGGGCGGGCTTCCTCACCTCCCCGGCGCCGAACGCGGGCACGATCCGGCGGCAGGAGCCGGAGCGGGTGGCCGAGATCCCGGGGGCGCTGGCGCGGCGCGCCGAGCTCGTCCTGGAGGTGGCGGCGCTGGGCGGGTACGAGCGGCTGGTGCTGGGCGCCTGGGGGTGCGGGGTGTTCATGAACGACCCGGCCGAGGTGGCGGAGGCCTTCCGCGCGCTGCTCGCGGGCCGCTTCGCCGGGGTCTTCGAGCGGGTCGTTTTCGGCATCCTGGACCGCGACCCGCGTACCCGCGAGCCCTTCGACCGCGCCTTCCCGTCCTAACCCCCGACCACCGGGCCCGGCCGACCCCGGCCGACCCCGGCCGACCCCGGCCGACCCCGGCCGACCCCGGCCCGGCGATCCGGCCCGGTCGCGTCCCGGTGCGGCGACCCGGCTCGGTCGCATCCGGCTGACCGCGGTGCCCCGTCCCCGGCGGTGCGGGCGGGTCAGTGCCAGCCGTAGCGCTCCCGGAGGCGGTCCGTCACCAGGCGGAAGCGGGCGCGGTCCAGCGCGCACGCCTCGCGGCGCATGCCCGACTCGTGCACGCGCAGCACCCGGTCCACGTCCACCCAGGACTCCCGTCCCGCCGAGTCCCAGGGGCCGGAGCCGATCGGCACCCACTCCCGGTCGGCGTCGTGGCGCTTGCTCGACAGCTGGACGGCGAGCAGCGTGCTCCCGCCGGCCTCCCGCGCCACCACCAGGACCGGGCGGTCCTTGCCGCGGCCGTCGTTCTCCTCGTACGGGACCCAGGTCCAGACGATCTCCCCGGGGTCGGGATCCCCGTCGGGATCGGGGGCGTACTCGGTCCGTACCGGTCCGATGGCGCGCGGATCGGCCTCGGTGGTGGCGGTGGCCCCGTCGCGGCCGGGCTGGTCGAGGTGGCCGTTGCTGTGGTGGGAAAGTGCCGTCATCCGCGTGAGGTTACTGGCTCGGGACCCGGCCGGGCGGGATCCCGGCCCGGTGGGCGCGGGGTGGTCTGCCGGAGTGGCGCGATCTGTTGTAAGTTCCTTTTGAAAACTTAGCCAGTGGGAGGGGACCACTCATGGGTCAGCAGACCTGGACGGCCGTCGACGCGTACTTCGACGGGCTGCTCGTCGAGGAGGACGAGGCCTTGACGGCCGCCGCGCGGGACAGCGAGGCCGCCGGCCTGCCGCCCCATCAGGTCGCCCCGAACCAGGGCAAGCTGCTGCACCTCTTGGCACGCATCCGCGGGGCCCGCCGCATCCTGGAGGTCGGGACGCTGGGCGGCTACAGCACGATCTGGCTCGCCCGGGCGCTGCCCGAGGGCGGGCGGCTGGTCACGCTGGAGGTCGACGACCGGTGCGCGGACGTCGCCGCCGCCAACATCGCCCGCGCCGGGCTGGACCGGGCCGTCGACATCCGCCGCGGCCGCGCCGTCGACGTCCTGCCGCAGCTCACGGACACCGCTCCGTTCGACGTCGTCTTCATCGACGCGGACAAGCCGTCCAATCCCGAGTACCTGGAGTGGGCCCTCAAGCTCACCCGGCCCGGCAGCGTCATCATCGGCGACAACGTCGTCCGCGACGGCGCCGTGGTCGACGGCGCCAGCCCCGACCCCCGGGTGCAGGGCGTCCGCCGCTTCACCGAGCTGATCGCCGAACACCCCCGCCTGACCGCCACCGCCCTGCAGACCGTGGGCAGCAAGGGATACGACGGCCTCGTCATGGCCCTCGTCACGGACTGACGGACATGGGCGCCGTGCCGGTGCTGGGCACCGTCGAGCGGATCTGGCGGTACCTCATCAAGTCCACGGGCGGGGAGCGGCTGGCCACGGCGGACGTCGACGCCCGGGGTCTCGTCGGCGACCGGCTCTACGCGGTGCGCGACGCCGAGGGCAGGCTCGGGTCGGGGAAGAACACCCGCCGGTTCCGCCGGATGCCGGGGCTGCTGCGGCCGGCTTCCCGGTACCCCTCCCGATACCCGGGGGCAGGGGAGGGGCCCGAGCTGCTGGGCCGGACGACGTGCCGGTGCCGGATCCCACCGCCTGCCTGCGGTGCCACCTGGGGCGCGAGGACGTCGAGGTGGCCCGCGAGGGCACGGTCTCGCACTTCGACCAGCTACCGCTGAGCCTGCTCACCACCGCCACCCTCGACTGGGTCCGTGCCGCCGTGCCGCCGTGCCGGGCGTGGCCGTTCGTGGAGGACGACTGGTTCGGCGGGGTCGCGCGCGCCGTCCGGGCCGGGTCGGGCTCGGGGACCCGGTACGCATGATCGGCCGATGAGTCGGCGTAGTCGGCGGTGGCGACGCCCGCGGACCGGCGCCGGCAGCGTCGGCTCCGGCTCGGCCGGGCCCAACAGCCGGGCGCCCAGGGGTAGTCCGTACGGGCAGGCGGCGATCACCGCTCGATCCAAGGCCGGCGCCCCCCAGCCCGGCCCCCACGCCGATCCGCGGCGGCGGAGTCGGCGGGGTTCCACGGATTGCGGGTTCACCGTAGGCGGTCGGCCACGTCCGCCTCGGCGTGGCGACCGTAGGGGGAGTGGCCGCGGTGACTAGATCCAGCCCTCCAGAGAGGACATGAACCCGTCGAAGTCGTCGCGGTGGATGGTGTGTCCGGCCCCGGTGACCGAACGCACCTCGAAGCCGCGGCTCTTGAGGATCTCCGCCCGCTCCTCCGAGATCAGGTGGCTCGGATCGGCGAGCTGTACGAGCGAGGGGACCACCGGCGCGGCCGGCATCAGGTCCGCGCCCATCAGCGGGCCGAGGCTCAGCGCGGTGGCCTCGTCCCACACCGCCAGGGTCTCCAGTTCGATGTCGACGTCGGCCTCCTCCCAGCGCGGGTTCATCGCCCGGACCTGCTCCTTGGGCGCCGACTTGAACTGCGCCAGCATCTCCGGCCCGAAGCCCTCGACGGGAGCGGCCAGGTACCAGCCCGGGTCGGAGAACACCGCCCGCTTCGGCTTCAGCCGGTCCACCGCGAGCGACAGCGTCAGACCGCCCAGGGAGTGGCCGATGGCGAGTTCGGCCCCGGCGGGCAGCGTCTCCACCACGTCGTCGGCGTAGAGCTCCGGGCTGTACTCGCCGCGGCCGCTCGCCCCGTGGCCCCGCAGGTCCACGGCGATGACGCGGTAGCCGCGGTCGGCGAGGGCGGGGCCGACCCGGCGCCAGGTCCGGTGGTCGGCCATGATGCCGTGCACGAGGAGGGCGATGCGGTCGCCCTCGCCCCAGGTGTGGGTGTGCAGCTGCACGGTGGTGCCCTTCCTGTTTTACGTTCTGCGTTCTACGGATGTGTGGGGATTGATGGGGCGCGCGTCACCGCACGCTGCGGATCGGCTTCACGGCCAGTGCCCCCGCCACCGCCAGTACGGCCGCGACGACGAACAGGGCCGTGTACCCGCCGCTGAGCGAGACGATGACCGAGGCGATGAACGGCGCGATGATCTGGGGGCCCGCGTTGGCGATGTTGAGCACGCCCATGTCCCGGGCCGCGTCCTCGGCCTTGGGGAGCACCATCGTCACGAGCGCCGTGTCCACGGCCATGTAGCAGCCGAACGCGAGCCCGTTGACGACCGAGAAGGCCAGCATCGCGCTCCAGCTCGTCGACACGGCCGGGATCACCAGCGCGACCGCGGACAGCAGGGCGGAGGCGCCGACGAAGAGCTTGCGGCGGTCGAACCGGTCGGAGAGGTAGCCGCCCACGACGGTGGAGACGACCATCGCCACGCTGTTCAGCGGCATCATCACCGCGACCGCGGCCTCCGGCTCCATGCCGTCGGGCAGCACGGTGTGGTCCTGGAGGATGTACAGCTGGTAGCCGGTCACGGCGAAGTAGCCGAGGATCAGCAGCGCCCGCCCGATGAAGGCCCAGCGGAAGTCGTGGTTGCGCAGCGCGCTCGCGAAGGCGGCGAGCTGGGCCCTGGCCGGCAGGGGCGCGCGGGCCGGGAGCCGCTGCTCGCGGGTGCAGGCGGTGAAGAGGACCGCGGCTGCGGCCACGAGGGCGCCGAAGACGAGGTAGCCGGTCCGGTAGTCCTCGGAGAAGGCCGCGCCGACCAGCGCGCCGAGGGTGGAGCCGAACGGCAGGCCGAGGCCCACGGCCGCGGAGGCCTTGCCGCGGGCGCCCATCGGCACCCGGTCGGGGACCACGGAGGTGATGGCGGCCTGGTAGACGTTCATGACGGCCTGGCCGAGGCACCAGGCGATCGTGATCAGCAGGATCGTGTCGGCGAAGCCGAGCAGGAACATCGCCGGGACGGCCGCGAGGCCGCCGCCGAGGATCCAGGGGTTGCGCCGTCCGCTGCGGTCGGACAGGGCGCCCGCGACGGGGTTGAAGACGGTCGCGAAGATCGCCGAGACCCCTGCGATCAGGCCGAAGTTCGAGACCTTGTTCGCCGGGTCGATGTCTTCCACCTGGAGCGCGAGCAGGACGCCCGCCACGCCCACGTACAGGGCGTACATCGCGGAATTTCCGACCAGCAGCAGCGGGAGCAGCCCGCGTCCGGGGCCGGAGGGCGCGAAGGCGTCGGAGGTGGCGGCGGTGGCGTTGCCGGTGCCGGGGGAGGAAAGGGCCACGGTGCCCTCCTGGGCAGGTGCGTGCGGATGAGGGGTGCCTACGGGGTCGCAGGGGGAGTGGCGGAGGGGTGGAGGAGTGCGCGCCGCCCTGTCGCGACGGCGGGGGTGCGACGGAGCGCGACAGGGCGACGGCACGGCGGGACACGTGCGGAGACACACCCGGTGCGGGGGATGTGACACCAGTGGTTACACGTGTCAATGAATCGTGTAACCACTGTGTAGCATTCGTTTCCGGCCATCCGCTAGCCCCCGGGCGCAACCGGTCTGGAAAGATGCCACGGCAATGTCCCAGTCATCGAAATCCCCGCAGCCACCGCAGCCGCCGCCCCCGGTGCCCACCAGCGCCGACGTGGCCCGGCTCGCGGGCGTTTCGCGCGCCACGGTCTCGTACGTGCTGAACAACGCGGAAGCCGTCCGCATCAGCGAGCCGACCCGCCGCAAGGTCCGCGAAGCCGCCGAGGAGCTCGGGTACGTCCCGCACGCGGCCGCCCGCAGCCTGCGCGCCGGGCACACCCGGATCGTGCTGCTGCCCACCTCGCACGTGCCGATCGGGCCGCTGTACGGCACCTTCCTCAACGAACTCGAACGCGCCCTGCGCCGCCTCGACTACACGGTGGTCCAGTACGGGAGCCTCGGCCTCACCGGTGACGAGGCCGCCCGCGCCTGGGCGGAGCTGCGCCCGGTGGCGGTGATCTCCCTCGGCTGGGTCACCCTCTCCGCGCAGAACGTCGCCACCCTCAAGCGGGCCGGGGCCCGCGCGGTGATCACGATGGGCCCGGTCGGCGTGCCGGGCGCCCACGCGCTGGTCATGAACCAGGAGGAGGTCGGCGTACGGGCCGCCGCCCATCTGGTGGAGCGCGGTCGGCGGCGGATCGGGGTGGTCGTCCCCGAGGAGGAGGGGCTGGAGCTGTTCTCCGCGCCCCGGCTGGCGGGTGCCCGCTCGGTGGCCGGAGCCGAGGTCGAGGCCCTCCCGATGGCCTTCTCCGAGGAGTCGGCCGGGGCGCTCGCGGCCCGCTGGCGCGGGCTCGGGCTGGACGCGGCCTTCGCGTACAACGACGAGTACGCGATGCTGCTGATGCGGGCCTTCCAGGAGGAGGGGCTGCGGATTCCCGAGGACGTGGCCGTCATCGGCGCCGACGACCTGCTCCTCGGACGGCTGCTGCGGCCCCGCCTGAGCACGGTGCAGATCGAGCTGCCGACCGGCGAACACCTCGCCTCGCTGGTGGACCACGCGGTGCGCGAGCCCTCCGAGGTCGCGGAGCGGCACGACCTGATGGCGGCCCGGGCCATCCGGCGCGAGTCGACCTGACCGGATCCCCGGCCGTCGCCGCCCGTGGGCCGTTGACAGGCGGTGACGTGCGGACGGAGACTGCGGGCGCGCCCCACCGGGCGCGCCCGGCGGCGTCTCCCGGTGCACACACCGGCACCGATGCGCCACCGCCCGTACGGATCCGCCCAGGAGAGACCCCATGAGCATCCGCACCGTCCGCGACGTCTACGTCGTCGACGCCGTCCGCACCCCGATCGGCAAGTTCGGCGGTGCCTTCGCCGGAGTACGGCCGGACGACCTCGCCGCGCACGTGGTGCGCGCACTGGTGGACCGTACGCCCGACCTGGACCCGGCGCGGATCGACGACGTCGTCTTCGGCGACGCGAACGGCGCCGGCGAGGACAACCGCGACGTCGCGCGGATGGCCGTGCTGCTGGCCGGGCTTCCGGTGAGCGTCCCGGGCGCCACCGTCAACCGGCTCTGCGGCTCCGGCCTGGAAGCCGTGATCCAGGCGGCCCGCGCCATCGCCCTCGGCGACGCCTCCGTGGCCATCGCGGGCGGCGTCGAGTCGATGAGCCGCGCCCCGTGGGTGGTGCAGAAGCCCGAACGGGCCTTCCCCGCGGGCCATCAGCAGATGTGGTCCACCACCCTGGGCTGGCGGATGACCAACCCGCGGATGCCCGCGGAGTGGACCGGCTCGCTCGGCGAGGGCGCCGAACTCATCGCCGAGAAGCACGGGATCACGCGGGAGGCGCAGGACGCTTTCGCGTTGGAGAGCCACCGCAAGGCGGCCGCCGCCTGGACCGCCGGACTGTACGACGGCGAGGTCGTGGCGTACCCCGGGGTGGACCTGGGGCGTGACGAGTGCATCCGCGAATCCACGTCCGAGGCCCTGGCGCGCCTCAAGCCCGCCTTCCGGACGGACGGCAGTGGCACGGTGACGGCGGGCAACGCCTCGCCGCTCAACGACGGTGCCGCGGCGTTGTTGTTGACCGACGAGGAGGGGCTGGCGGCCACCGGGCGGGAGCCGCTCGCCCGGATCAGCGCCTCGGCCGTCACCGGCATCGAGCCGCAGCTCTTCGGTCTGGGGCCGGTGGACGCGGTCCAGCGGGCGCTGGCGAAGGCAGGGCGGTCGTTTGGTGATGTGGGCGCCTTCGAGCTCAACGAGGCTTTCGCCGCACAGGCGTTGGGCTGTCTGGGTGCCTGGCCGGAGCTCGACCCGGCCGTGGTCAACCCGCGCGGCGGCGCCATCGCGATCGGGCACCCGCTGGGCGCCTCCGGGGCGCGGCTGGCCGGGGCGGTGGCGCACCAGTTGGCCGCGGCGGGTTCGGGTACCGGTGTGGCGGCGCTGTGCATCGGGGTGGGGCAGGGGATCGCGCTCGTGCTGGAGCGCTGACCCCCCCGGGGCGGGTGGGTCGGGGCCGGGGGCGGGGGGGGGTGTCGCCCGGGACGGGCTTCGATGTTCGGCGCCTGTTCGGGGTCTGTTCTGCCGGGCGGTGGCGTGCGCCGAATTCATCTCGTTTTAGTCCCGGCCGACACCCCACCCCGCCCCCGGCCCCGACGGCGGGTTCCTGGGGGGGTGGGGGCGTCGATCGTTTCCGGTCAGCTTTGCTTTCAACTGCCCAATAACTGAACAGAAGTGGAGGCCTCGGTCTGGCACGATGGCGCGTGCTGCCGCCCCCCGCCCCGCCCATCCCCACCCGGAGGCCCCGCGCCATGCCGCTCCTCGATCCGACGCTCTGGCAGGACGGACCCACCCTCACCGGCGGCGCCGCCCCGGTCGTCGAACCTGCCACCGGCCGTACCCTCGCCACCATCGACCTCGCCGCGCCCGCCGACGTGGCGGAGGCCGCCGTACGGGCCCAGGCTGCTCAGCGTGACTGGGCGGGCGTCACCCACCTGGAGCGGGCGGCGGTGCTGCGCCGTGCCGGTGACCTGTTCGCCACGCACGCCGAGGAGCTCGGTGAATGGCTGGTCCGGGAGTCCGGGTCGATACCCGGGAAGGCCGGCTTCGAGCTGCACGTCGCCGCGCAGGAGTGCTACGAGGCGGCCGCGCTGGCCTCGCGCCCGACCGGTCAGGTGCTGCCCAGCGAGGCGCCCAGGCTGTCGTTCACGCGCCGGGTGCCGGCCGGGGTGGTCGGGGTCGTCGCCCCCTTCAACGCCCCGCTGATCCTGTCGATCCGCTCGGTCGCGCCGGCGCTGGCGCTCGGCAACGCGGTACTGCTCAAGCCGGACCGCCGGACCGCCGTCTGCGGCGGCCTCGCCCTCGCCGCGGTCTTCGCCGCCGCGGGCCTGCCGAGCGGGCTGCTGCACGTCCTGCCGGGGGGCGCCGAGACGGGTGCCGCGGTGGTCGCCGACCCCCGGGTCCGGGTGGTGTCCTTCACGGGATCCACCGCCACCGGCCGGGTCGTTGGTGAGCTGGCTGGCCGTCACCTTACGCGTGCGCACCTGGAGTTGGGCGGAAATTCCGCCCTCGTCGTGCTCCGTGACGCCGATGTCGAGGCCGCCGTCGCCCAGGCCTCCTGGGGGTCCTTCTTCCACCAGGGCCAGATCTGCATGACCGCCGGTCGCCACCTCGTGCACGCCTCGCTGTACGACGAGTACGTGGAGCGGCTCGCCGCGCGGGCCGAGGCCCTGGCGGTGGGGGACCCGTACCGCGAGCAGGTCCACCTGGGCCCGCTGATCGACCGCGGCCAGCTGGAGCGCGTACACGCCCTGGTGGAGGCGAGCACCGAGCAGGGCGCCAAACTCGTCGCGGGCGGTACTCATGAGCACCTCTTCTACCGTCCCACCGTGCTGGCGGGAGTCGCCGACGACACCCCTGCCTACGCCGAGGAGGTCTTCGGTCCGGTGGCGCCCGTACGGTCCTTCGCGACGGAGGACGAGGCGGTGGAGCTGGCTTCGGCGGGTCCGTACGGCCTCTCCCTCGGGATCGTGACCAGGGACGCGGGGCGCGGGCTGGAACTGGCCGCGCGGATCCCGACCGGGATCGCGCACGTCAACGACCAGACGGTCAACGACGAGGCCGTCGCCCCCTTCGGCGGGGTCGGCGCCTCCGGCACGGGCGCCCGCTTCGGCGGCGAGGCGAACCTGGACGCCTTCACGGAGCTGCGCTGGACCACGGCCCGCACCACCCCCGCCGGCCACCCGTTCTAGCCCGCGGAATGATGCGGGCCGGTCGTTCGTTCAAGGAGCAGACGGCTCAATCAGGAGGTCTGGACACCGTGGCTACAGTCGAGCTCACCAAGGAAAACTTCGACCAGACGGTCAGCGAGAACCCGTTCGTGCTGATCGACTTCTGGGCGGGCTGGTGCCGACCGTGCCTGCAGTTCGCCCCGGTCTTCGAGAAGGCCTCGGAGGCCCACCCTGACCTGGTCTTCGCGAAGGTCGACACCGAGGCGCAGCAGGAGCTGGCCGGGGCCTTCCAGATCACCTCGATCCCGACCCTGATGATCGTCCGGGACCGGGTGGCCATCTTCGCCCAGCCCGGCGCGCTGCCGGAGGCGGCGCTGACCGACCTCATCGGCCAGGCCCGGGCCCTCGACATGGACGAGGTGCGCGCGAAGATCGCCGCCGAGTCCGGTACGGGGTCCGGCACGCCGGAGGCCTGAGTGCGTGACGCGGCCGCGGGCGGGCGGTGACACTGGCCCGTATGACCGAAGCCGTGGAGTACGACGTCGTGGTGCTCGGTGGGGGACCGGCCGGCGAGAACATCGTCGACCGGACCCGCGCCGCCGGGCTGAGTACGGCCCTGGTGGAGAGCGAACTCGTGGGCGGGGAGTGCTCGTACTGGGCCTGCGTCCCCAGCAAGGCCCTCTTGCGCCCCGTACTGGCCAGGGCCGATGCGCGCCGGGCGCCGGGCCTGGCGGACGCCGCCCGGGGGCCGCTGGACACGGCGGCGGTGTTCGCGCACCGCGACTACTGGACCGGCAGCTGGAAGGACGACGGCCAGATCGACTGGCTGGACTCGATCGGCGCCCACCTGTACCGCGGCCACGGGCGGCTCTACGGGATCCGGAAGGTCGCCGTCACCAGCCCCGAGGGCGAGCACCACGTGCTGTCGGCCCGGCACGCGGTGGTGGTCGCCACCGGCTCCCGTGCCGTGGTCCCCGACCTGCCCGGCATCGCCGGGGCCCGACCCTGGACCAGCCGGGAGGCGACCTCCGCCCAGGAGGTCCCCGGCAGGCTGCTGATCGTGGGCGGTTCGGTGGTGGCCGCCGAGATGGCCACCGCCTGGCAGGGCCTCGGATCGCAGGTCACCGTCCTCGTCCGCGGCCCCCGGCTGCTGCCCCGCATGGAGCCCTTCGCGGGAGAGCTGGTCGCCGACGCGCTCCGCGAGGCGGGCGCGGTGGTCCGTACGGGCGTCACCGTCGAGGCGGTCGTACGGGACGGTTCGACCGGGCCCGTCACGGTGGTGCTGGAGGGCGGCGAGACCCTGGTGGGCGACGAGCTGCTGATGGCGACGGGCCGGTCGCCGCGGACCGATGACATCGGGCTGGACACGGTGGGGCTGGCCCCGGGCGAGTGGATCGGGGTCGACGAGAGCTGCCGGGTGCCCGGACACGACTGGCTGTACGCCGTCGGGGACGTCAACCACCGCGCGCTCCTCACCCATCAGGGGAAGTATCAGGCCCGGATCGCGGGCGCCGCCATCGCCGCCCGCGCGGCCGCCGGAGCCTCGGCGGACACCGAGGCCGGCACCGGGGCCGGCACCGGACGCTGGGGCGCGCACGCGGCGACCGCCGACACCCTGGCCCTCCCGCAGGTGGTCTTCACCGACCCCGAGGCCGCGGCCGTCGGCCTGAGCCTGGCCGAGGCCGAACGGGCGGGCCACCGGGTGCGCGCGGTCGACTACGACCTGTCCAAGGTGTCGGGCGCCGGCCTGTACGCCGACGGCTACCGGGGCAGTGCCCGGATGGTCGTCGACCTGGACCGCGAGGTCCTCCTCGGCGCCACCTTCGTCGGCCCGGGCGCCGCCGAGCTGCTGCACTCGGCGACGATCGCGGTCGCGGCGGAGGTCCCGATCGACCGGCTGTGGCACGCGGTCCCCGCCTTCCCCACGATCAGCGAGATCTGGCTGCGCCTGCTGGAGACGTACCGGGGCTAGGCCGGTCCTTCCGGTCAGGCGGCCGCGGCGAGGAGGGGCGGCAGCTCGCGCATGTCGTGGAAGACGACGGTGCCGGCGCCTTCGAGGCGCTCGGCCGGGGTCAGCCCGCCGGCGTAGCCGAAGGCCCGCATGCCCGCGGCGCGGGCGGCCTCGACGCCGGGCCGGCTGTCCTCGACCACCGCACAGGCGGCCGGGTCGACGCCCATCCGCCGTGCGGCGTGCAGGAAGAGGTCCGGGGCCGGCTTGCCGCGGGCGACTTCGGCGGCGCTGTGGATGCGGCCCGCGAAACGTGCGTAGAGGCCGGTGCGGCCGAGGGTGTGGCGCATCTTCTCGTGGGAGCCGCTGGAGGCGACGCAGGTCGGCAGGGTGATCGCGTCGAGCGCCTCGGGCAGTCCCTCGACGGGGGCCAAGCCGGCGTCCACGGCTTCGGCGTGGAGCTGTTCGAACCGGTCCCACCACAGGGCGGAGGTTTCGTCGCCGAGCCGGGCGGACACCTGCTCGCGGATGGAGGTGCTCGATCGCCCGATGAAGCGGTCGATCACCTCCTCCTCCGTGAGCGGCCACCCCAACTCGGCGCCCAGGGCGACCTGGACGCGCACGGCGATGCGTTCGCTGTCGACCAGCACGCCGTCGCAGTCGAATATCACGAGTTCAATCGGCTTGATCATCCCCGCAGCATAGGGGGAAGGGGGCTGACGGCAGGTCAAGTGTCAGTCCCTCCCGTGTCGTTCTGCCCGGGTCAGCCGAGCAGTGCCATGGGCCGCCGCGCGGCCGGGAATCCGTAACCGCCCTGGCCGGGGGCTGGGCATGGCCGATGCCCGAGGCGCGGCGTGGAGGCCGGTGCCCGCTCGGGAGCCGGCCGTGCGTCCCTCCTGGATCGCAGGCCCCGTGTGGCGCACAGGACGCACACACGGGGCCGGGAACCGATCGGCTTCGGTGCCGCGGACGTGCTCCCGCCCGCCGGCGGCTCCCGGACCCCGCCGGTCCCGCGCGGAGCGGTGGCCCGGCCGGCGGGCGTACACCGAGGGCTCGGCCGCCTCCGCGGGGGCCGGTTCAGCCGGAGGTCAGCTCCGACCGGACCGTGTGGGCCGCGGCGACCAGGTGCTCCAGGGAGGCCCGGGTCTCGGGCCAGCCGCGGGTCTTCAGGCCGCAGTCGGGATTGACCCACAGCCGCTCGGCCGGGATCGCCTCAAGCCCCTTGCGCAGCAGGGCCGCCGCCTCGTCGGCCGAGGGGACGCGCGGCGAGTGGATGTCCCATACGCCGGGGCCGACCTCGCGCGGGTAGCCCGCGCCCGCGAGTTCGTCCGCCACCTGCATGTGGGAGCGGGCGGCCTCCAGGCTGATGACGTCGGCGTCGAGGTCGTCGATGGCCCGCAGGATGTCGCCGAACTCGGCGTAGCACATGTGGGTGTGGATCTGGGTCTCCGGCCGGACCCCGCTCGTGGTGAGCCGGAACGACTCGGTGGCCCAGGCCAGGTACTCCGTGTGCCCGTCGGCCCGCAGCGGCAGCGTCTCGCGCAGGGCGGGCTCGTCCACCTGGATCACCGAAGTCCCCGCCGCTTCCAGGTCGTTCACCTCGTCCCGCAGGGCCAGCGCGATCTGGCGCGCGGTGTCGCCGAGCGGCTGGTCGTCGCGTACGAAGGACCAGGCGAGCATGGTGACCGGGCCGGTCAGCATCCCCTTGACGGGACGGCCCGTCTGCGCCTGGGCGTACGAGGTCCAGCGGACGGTCATCGGGTCGGGCCGGGAGATGTCGCCGGCGAGGACCGGCGGGCGGACGTAGCGCGTCCCGTACGACTGGACCCAGCCGTGCTGGGTCGCCAGGTAGCCGGTGAGCTGCTCGGCGAAGTACTGGACCATGTCGTTGCGTTCGGGCTCCCCGTGCACGAGGACGTCGATGCCGGCCTTCTCCTGGAAGGCGAGGACCTCGCGGATCTCAGCCTTGATGCGCTCCTCGTAGCCGTCCCTGTCGATGCGGCCGGCGCGCAGGTCGGCGCGGGCGGTGCGCAGGTCCGGGGTCTGCGGGAAGGAGCCGATCGTGGTGGTGGGCAGCGGAGGCAGGCGCAGATGGGCCCGCTGGGCGGTGGCCCGGTCGGCGTAGGGCTGCGGACGGCGGGCATCGGCCGCGGTGGTCGCGTCGGCGCGGGCCCGTACGGCGGGATCGCGGGTGATCGCCGAGCTGGCGCGGGAGGCCAGGTCGGCCCGGTTGGCGGCGAGTTCGGCCGCGATGGCGTCGGTGCCCTGGGCCAGGCCGCGGGCCAGCGTGGTGATCTCGGCGGTCTTCTGCCGGGCGAAGGCCAGCCAGCGGCGGACCTGCGGGTCGATGTCGCGTTCGGCGGCGGCGTCCAGTGGGACGTGCAGCAGGGAGCAGGACGCGGCCACGTCGACCCGGTCGGCGAGGCCCAGCAGCGTGCCCAGCGTGGCGAGGGACTTCGCGTAATCGTTGATCCAGATGTTGCGGCCGTTGACCACGCCCGCGACCAGGCGCTTGCCGGGCAGGCCGCCCGCGGCTGCGAGATCGGCGAGGTTGCCGGCGGCCCGCTCGGTGAAGTCCAGGGCCAGGCCCTCGACGGGCGCCTTGGCGAGCACCGGCAGGGCCTCGCCCAGCCGGTCGAAGTAGGAGGCGACCAGCAGCTTGGGCCGGTCGGTGAGCGCGCCGAGCTCGCGGTAGGCGCGGGCCGCGGCGCCCAGGTCGGCCGGGGTCCGGTCCTGGACGAGGGCGGGCTCGTCCAGTTGCACCCACTCGGCGCCGGCGGCCCGCAGGTCGGAGAGGACCCGCGCGTAGACGGGCAGCAGCCGGTCGAGCAGGGTCAGCGGCTGGAAGCCGGGGGCGACGCCCGGGGCCGGCTTGGCCAGCAGCAGGTAGGTGATCGGGCCGACGAGCACGGGCCGGGCGGTCAGCCCGAGGGCCAGGGCCTCGCGCAGCTCCGCGACCTGCTTGGCGGAGTCGGCGGTGAAGGCGGTGTCGGGGCCGAGTTCGGGGACCAGATAGTGGTAGTTGGTGTCGAACCACTTGGTCATCTCCAGCGGAGCCACGTCCTGGGTGCCGCGGGCCATCGCGAAGTAGCCGTCGAGGGCGTCGGAGGCGAGCGCCGCCCGGTGTCGGGCGGGGACGGCGCCGACCATCACGCTGGTGTCCAGTACGTGGTCGTAGTACGAGAAGTCGCCGGTCGGCACCTCCGTGATGCCGGCCTCGGCGAGCTGGCGCCAGTTCGAGCGGCGCAGGTCCGGCGGTGCGGTGGAGGGCCTCGGCGGTGACGCGGCCCTTCCAGTAGCCCTCGACGGCCTTCTTCAGTTCGCGGTTCTGCCCCTGCCGCGGGTAGCCGTACACGGTGGGCTGTACTGCCGCGGCTGCGGACTTGTCTGTCACGGAACTCTCCTTCGCGAGCGTGTCTCCATGGACCCGGTGAGGGCCGAGGGCGCGAAGGGGTGCCGGAACGGGCGGACCGCCGGATCGCGTACGCCTGGGTACGCGACGGGAGATCCGCCCGATGTGCACGCCGACCCGCCCACGAGGTCACCGGGAAACCGTGCGCGGTCGTTCGCGCACGGGCAACGGGCAGGTCTTCGGACTCGCGGGCACACCGACCTCTTCACGAGGCGGCACCTACTGGCCGTCGCTTCCCAGGACCGGTTCCGGTCCCAGTGCGTATGACGGCGGTCGTTCCCACTCACCGCTGCGGGGCAGTCCCGGATTCCCACCGGGTTCCCTCTTACGACGCGTCCCGCCATGGGGGTCCCCCCAAGCCGTTCAGGCCATGGGGGAGGACGGGGGCGAACCAGCTGCGTTCGCAAGCCTACCCGGTGTAGGTGTGGAATCCACGACCCGATTTCCGGCCCAACAATCCCGCCTGCACCATCCGTTGGAGCAGCGGCGGCGGGGCGTACAGCGGCTCCTTGAACTCCTCGTACATCGAGTCGGCGATGGCGGCGACGGTGTCCAGACCGATCAGGTCGGCGAGTTTGAGCGGGCCCATGGGGTGGGCGCAGCCCAGTTCCATGCCCGCGTCGATGTCGGCGGGCGTGGCGTATCCGGATTCGGCCATGCGCACGGCCGAGAGCAGATAGGGGACGAGGAGGCTGTTTACGACGAAGCCGGCCCGGTCCGTGGAGTGGATGGCGTTCTTGCCCAGAGTGTCGCGGGCGAAGGACTCCACCGTGCGCACGGTCTCCGTGGAGGTGTGCAGGGAGGAGACGATCTCCACCAGGGGCAGGACGGGAACGGGGTTGAAGAAGTGCAGGCCCACGACCCGGTCGGCGCGCCCCGTGGCCATGCCCAGGCGCATGATCGGGATGGCGGAGGTGTTGGACGCGAGGACGGCCTCCGGGTCTTCGACGATCTTGTCGAGCGCGGTGAACAGCTCCGTCTTGACCTCGGCGCCCTCGGTGACGGCCTCGATGACGAGACGGCGGTCCGCGAGCTCGTCGAGGTCGGCCGTGAAGACGAGGCGGGCGAGGGCGTGCTCGGCGGAGAGACGGTCGAGTTTCCCGCGCTGGACAGCCCGTTCCAGGGAGACCGCGACGCGTTCGCGGCCGCCCGGGCGGCGGTGGCGTCGGCCTCGCAGACGAGGGTGTCGAGCCCGGCGAGGGCGCACACCTCGGCGATGCCGGCGCCCATCAGGCCGCCACCGACGACTCCGACCCGGCTGAGGGGGCTGGTCATGAGCGTGCCTCCGTACGGCGGACGAGGTGGCGGGCGTAGGCCCCGGGGGTGAAGAAGGGCGGCAGGGTGGGACCGAGGGCGGTCTCCTCCAGGATCCGGCGGGCCGCGGCCACCTCGGCGCCGGGCTGTTCCGCGGCGAGCGCCGCGCACTCGGAGTCGAGCAGGCCGAGGACCTCCTCGCGGGTGACGGCGCGATGGCGCAGCCACTGCCAGAGCTGCACCCGGGCGATCTCGGCGGTGGCCGCGTCCTCCATCAGCCCGTACAGGGCGACCGCTCCGCGCCCGCGCAGCCAGGCGTCGAAGTACCGCAGCGCGACGGCGACGTTGGCGCGCACGCCGTCCGGGGTCGGCGAGCCGCCGACCCGGCGCACCGAGAGCAGGTCGCAGGCCCGGACGGCGACGTCGCCGCGGGTGCGGTCCAGCTGGTGCGGCCGGTCGCCGAGGACCGCGTCGAAGGCGTCCCGGCAGACCGGGACCAGGCCCGGGTGGGCCACCCAGGAGCCGTCGAAGCCGTCCTCGGCCTCCCGCTCCTTGTCCAGCCGGACCCTGGCCAGCGCGGCCTCGTGGGCGGCCGGGTCCTTGCCGGGGACGTGGGCGGCCATGCCGCCGATGGCGTGGGCGCCGCGCTTGTGGCAGGTGCGGACGAGGAGTTCGGTGTACGCCCGCATGAACGGGGCGGTCATGGTGACCCGGTCCCGGTCGGGGAGGAGGAAGTCGGTGCGGTGCGCGAAGGTCTTGATCAGGCTGAAGAGGTAGTCCCAGCGGCCCGCGTTCAGACCCGAACTGTGCTCGCGCAGCTCGTAGAGGATCTCCTCCATCTCGAAGGCGGCGGTGATCGTCTCGATGAGGACGGTGGCGCGGATCGTGCCGCGGGGGATGCCGAGGAGGTCCTGGGCGAGAACGAAGACGTCGTTCCAGAGCCGCGCCTCGTAACGGTTCTCCAGCTTGGGGAGGTAGAAGTACGGGCCGGGGCCGGCGTCGATCTGCCGCTGGGCGCAGTGGAAGAAGTACAGGCCGAAGTCCACCAGCGAAGCCGGTACGGGGCGGCCGTCGATCTCCAGGTGCTCTTCGAGGAGGTGCCAGCCGCGGGGCCGGACCACGATCGTGGCGAGGTCCTGCCCGAGCCGGTACTCCTTGCCGTCGGGGGCGGTGAAGTCGATGCGCCGGTCGATCGCGTCGCGCAGGTTCACCTGGCCGTCGATGACGTTCCCCCAGGTGGGGGCGGTGGCATCCTCGAAGTCCGCCATCCACACGCGGGCACCGGAGTTGAGGGCGTTGACGGTCATCCGCCGGTCGGGCGGGCCGGTGATCTCGACCCGGCGGTCGGTCAGCCCCGGCGCGGGCGGGGCCACCCGCCAGGACGGATCGGCGCGGACGGGAGAGGTGGCGACGGAGAAGTCGAGCGGGGTGCCGGCGGCCAGGCGGGCCGACCGGCGGCGCCGCTCCTTGAAGAGGTCCAGCCGGCGCTCGCCGAAGGCGGCGTCGAGCCGGCCGATGAACTCCAGCGCCTCGACGGTGAGGATCTCCTCGTGCCGGTCGCCCGGCGCGCCGAGGACCCGGACACGGCGGGTCAGTGCGGGGGTGGCCATTGCGGTCTCCTGACTGGTGGAAGGGCCTAGTGGAACTGCTCTTCCTCGGTGGACCCGGCGAGCGCGGTGGTGGAGGAGGCGGGGTTGACGGCGGTGGAGACGAGGTCGAAGTAGCCGGTGCCCACCTCGCGCTGGTGCCGGACAGCGGTGAACCCGTGCTCCTGGGCGGCGAATTCGCGCTCCTGGAGGTCGACGTACGCGGTCATGCCGTGCTCGGCGTAGCCGCGCGCGAGGTCGAACATGCCGTGGTTGAGGGAGTGGAAGCCGGCCAGGGTGATGAACTGGAAGCGGTAGCCCATCGCGCCCAACTCCCGCTGGAACTTGGCGATCTGGTCGTCGTCCAGGGCCGCCTTCCAGTTGAAGGAGGGCGAGCAGTTGTAGGCCAGCATCCGGTCCGGGTACTGGGCGTGGATCGCCTCGGCGAACTCGCGCGCCTGGGCGAGGTCCGGGGTGCCGGTCTCGACCCAGATGAGGTCGGCGTACGGGGCGTAGGCGAGGCCGCGGGCGATGACCGGGGCCATGCCGTTCTCGACGCGGTAGAAGCCCTCGGCGGTGCGCTCGCCGGTGGTGAACCGTGCGTCCCGCTCGTCGACGTCGCTGGTCAGCAGGTTCGCGGCGAGGGCGTCCGTACGGGCGATGATCAGGGTCGGGACGTCGGCGATGTCGGCGGCCAGGCGGGCCGCGTTGAGGGTGCGGATGTGCTGGGAGGTGGGGACGAGGACCTTGCCGCCGAGGTGGCCGCACTTCTTCTCGGAGGCGAGCTGGTCCTCGTAGTGGATGCCGGCCGCGCCCGCCGCGATCATGGCCTTGGTGAGCTCGAAGGCGTTGAGCGGGCCGCCGAAACCGGCCTCGGCGTCGGCGACGATGGGCGCCAGCCAGTCCGTTGCGTCGGTGCCGCCCTCGGCGGTGGCGATCTGGTCGGCGCGCAGCAGGGCGTTGTTGATCCGACGGACCACCTGGGGAACGGAGTTGACCGGGTAGAGGCTCTGGTCCGGGTAGGTGTGACCGGCCTGATTGGCATCCGCCGCGACCTGCCAGCCCGAGAGGTAGATGGCCTGGAGTCCGGCCCGGACCTGCTGGACGGCCTGGCCGCCGGTCAGGGCGCCGAGCGCGTGGACGTAGTCGCGCTCGTGCAGCTGCCGCCACAGCCGCTCGGCGCCGCGCCGGGCCAGGGTGTGCTCCTCGCGGACGCTGCCGGAGAGCCGCACCACGTCCTCGGCGCCGTAGGTCCGCTCGATGCCCGCCCAGCGGGGATCGGTCGCCCACCGCTGTGCGAGGTCCGCCGCCGCTGCCGTCGTCTCTGCCGTCGTCTCTGTCTGAGCCATGACGTCACCGTCTCCAAGAGTCGTGAAGGGTGCCAAGGAATGGCACTTCGTGCCGCGGAATGGAGTGCGGCCGCTGAATCCCTCCCGGTGGAGCCGAGGGCGTCGGCCGCAGAACGACTCTCGCAGCGGCATCCAGTGCCAACAACCGTGGACGGCTGCCAAGTTCTGCGAATCTTCGGAAGGGGTTCTGCGAATCTTGCGAAGGTTCATTCCGGGGCAACCTCGCGTAGGGTGACGGCTGTTGGGACGGGTGGCCGAGGGGGCGCGGTGAGCAAGACCTACGCGGGAGCGCGGCTGCGGAGGCTGCGCGAGGAGCGGCGGATGAGCCAGGCGGAACTGGCCCGGGTCCTCGGCATCTCGCCCAGCTACCTCAACCAGATGGAGCACGACTCCCGGCCGCTGACCGTACCGGTGCTGCTGCGGCTGACCGAGGCCTTCGGCGTCGACCCCGGCTTCTTCTCGGAGCGCGATGCGAGCCGGCTGGTGGCGGACCTGCGCGAGGCCCTCGCGGGCGAGGTCGCCGAGGCCCGGGTGTCCCCGTCCGACCTCGCCGAACTGGCCTCCCGCATGCCCGCCGTGGCCCAGGTCCTGCTCGACCTCGGCCGCCGCGGCCAGCTGCTCGCCGAGCGGCTGTCGGACGCCGCGGAGAGCCGGGACGCCCTCGCGGGAGCGGCCGGCTCGCCCCGCTCACCCCACGAGGAGATCCGGGAGTTCTTCTACCGCCGGCAGAACTACCTGCACGACGTCGACCTCGCGGCCGAGGACCGCGCCCGCGAGATCGGCATCCGGCCGGGCGATGTCCGCCGAGCCCTCCAGCGGCGGCTCACGGAGCGCCACCAGGTGCGGATCGCCTCCGACACCGACCGGCTCCACCACTACGATCCCGCCGCCCGCGTCCTGCGCCTCTCGGCCCGGCTGCGACCGGGCCAGCAGGCCTTCCGCATGGCCACCCAGCTGGCCCTGCTGGAGTACGGCGACGACCTGGACCGGCTGGCCGCCGAGGACTTCCCGGTCGGCTCCACCGCGCACTCCCTGGCCCGGATCGGGATCGCCAACTACTTCGCGGCCGCGCTGATCCTCCCGTACCGGGCCTTCCACACGGCCGCCGAGGAGTACCGGTACGACATCGAGCGCCTCACCGACCACTTCGGCCTCGGCTACGAGACCGTCTGCCACCGCCTGAGCACCCTCCAACGGCCCCGGCTGCGCGGGGTCCCGTTCTCCTTCGTCCGCGTCGACCGGGCCGGGAACATGTCCAAGCGGCAGTCGGCCACCGGATTCCACTTCTCCCGGGCGGGCGGCACCTGTCCGCTCTGGAACGTCTACGAGGCCTTCGCCGCGCCCGGCCGGATCCACGTCCAGATCGCCTCCATGCCCGACGGGCAGCGCTACTTGTGGACCGCCCGCGCCGTCACCCGCCACCGCGGCGGCTGGGGCGAACCGGGCAAGACCTTCGCCATCGGCCTCGGATGCGAGATCCGGCACGCCGCGCGCCTGGTCTACTCCGACGGCCTCGACCTCGACAACACCGCCGCCGCCACGCCCATCGGCATGGGCTGCCGGCTGTGCGAGCGCCTCGACTGCCCCCAGCGCGCGGCGCCCCCGCTCGGCCTGCCCCTGGCCGTCGACGAGAACTCCAGCACCTTCGTCCCGTACCGGATCGAGGCCCGGGAAGGGTGAGTTGGACAGTGTCGAATAGGGTGATCACTTCTCTGGACCAGAGACGAAGGAGTCACCGCTCGTGATCGTGATCGCCCACCTCAGCGATGTCCATCTCGACGGCGGCACGCGGGCCGCCGACCGTACCCGCGCCGTCATGGAGTACCTCGACAGCCTGCCCTACGACCTGGACGCCGTACTGGTCAGCGGCGACATAGCCGACCACGCCACCGCCGCCGAATACGAGGAAGCCGCCAAACTGCTCCGCTCGCGGCACCCGTTGGTCATCTGCCCCGGCAACCACGACGAGCGGGTCGCCTTCCGGCAGGGGCTGTTGGGGGAGGGGGCCGCCGCGTCGGCGGCGCCGGTCGACCAGGTGCTGCGCGGGGACGGGTTCGTGCTCGCGGTGTGCGACTCGTCCGTCCCGGGCGAGGACCACGGCCTGCTGGAGGACTCCACGCTCGGCTGGCTGGACGGCGTACTGGCCGACACCCCGCGCGAGACCCCGGTCCTGGTCGCCTTCCACCACCCGCCGGTTGCGCTGCACACCCCGTACGTGGACGAAATCCGGCAGTTCGGCGAGGAGCGGCTCGCGGCGCTGGTCGAGCGCCACCCGCACCTCACGGCCTTCCTGTGCGGGCACGCCCACACCGCGGCCGCGACCACCTTCGCGGGGCGGCCGTTGCTGGTCGCGCCGGGCGTGGTCTCCACCCTGCGGCTGCCGTGGGAGAACCGGACCGCGCCCGACCACCACGTCCACCTCGACGAGCCGCCCGCCGTGGCCTTCCACGTCCTCGGCGAGGACGGGCGGCTGACGACCCACTACCGGGTGGTCGTCAGCCGCCCGTAGCCGCTGCCGCCCCCGGTCAGGGGCCTACGGTGATCTGCTGGGCCGGGTCGGTCGTGTCGGCGACGAGGTAGACCGCGTTGAAGGTGGACGAGGTCGCGCTCGTCGGGCAGCCGAACCCGCCGGTGACCTTGACCGGCACCGAGGCGTTGGTGAAGGTCAGGCTCGACGGCGCGCCGTTGGCCCAGGTGCCGCCGACGGCGGGCGCGGCCGTGGGCGCCGCGGTGACCGTGCAGGAGGCGAGCCCGGTCGTCTTGAGCACCAGCCCGCCGACCGGCACGGTCATGGTCGCGGTGATCGGGGAGCCGTCCTGCATCGACACCGACCAGGCGCCGCTGGTGGTGACCGTGGGGGTCACGCCCGGCATGCTGGAGGTGCAGGAGCTGTACGTCGGCGGCGAGATCGGCGAGGAGACCGGCCCGGCCGCGTTGTGGTTGCCGGGGGCGGCCGGCACCGTACCGGTGGAGACGGAGACCGTACAGGTCACCGTCACCGACCCGGCCTTGAGGGTGGCCTTCCCGCTGAGGGTGGCCTTGAAGGAGTGCCCGGCCGGGGTGACGGTGGTCGACCCGGCCGCGGCCAACGGTGCGGCGGAGGCGGTGACCGAGGCCAGCGACAGGGCTCCGGCGGCGGCCATCCCGAGGGCGAGCGCGGTGCGCGTACGGCTCATGGCTGTGCTCCTTGGGGATCCTGGTGCGGGGTGGGGGTGGGGGTGGGGGTGGGGGAGGGGGATGGGGACGGTGCGGCGCTGGGGAGCGGGGCGGCGTAGGGCTGCCAGGCGAACATCAGGCCGCCGCCGAGAATCCCGAGCAGGGTGCCGATCAGGAAGCCGCCCAGGTTCGACAGGACCAGGGCCGCGGTGGCGATCAGCGTGGTGAGGACACCGGCCAGGTTCCGCTGCGGGGGCGAGAACCAGGCGGTGAGCCCGAGCACGATCATGACGATGCCCATCAGCACGGAGGGGATGCCCGCCACCCCCTGCTGGAGCATGACCTTCAGCGGTGCGAGCGGCAGGAGGCAGATCTCGGTCCCGGCGAGGACGGCGAGGAGCCCTCCCCAGAACGGCCTGCTGCGCCGCCACCGCCGCCATCGGGTCAGAAGCATTCCTTCTTGCCCTTGCTGATGTTCATGGAGAGCCCGGAGAGCTTGAAGGTGCCGGCGTTGGTCGCCCACGCCGTCTGCTGGAGGTTGGTGATGCTGACCCAGTCCGCCTGCTGGGCGAAGAGGTCCTGCATCCCCTGCGCGTCGGCCGGCCCCTTGTCGAGGGTGGACGCGTCGCGCCCGATCTCGATGTTCTTGAAGACGGCGTCGCCGGAGAGCTGCGTCGCGTCGACGAAGAGGTTGCTCGCCTCGACCGGGGTCTTCTGGCCCGCGGTCAGGTTGAGCGAGATGTCCCCGATCACCGGGAGGGAGGTGACCACGGACTGGCAGAGGCTGTTCAGCTTCGCCTCCCTGATGGCGGTGACCGCCACCGGGATGAGTTCCTCGCGGGCGTTGACGTCGACGCCGCCGTACTGGGCGAAGCCCTCACCCTCCAGGCTCTTCGCCGACACCTTGAACTGCTGCCCCGATACGGCGAAGGAGGCGGCGAGCGCGCCCTGCGCGAGGGCGATGCCGAGGCCGGCGGTGACGGCGACGGCGGGGACGGTCAGGACCGCGAACCGGCGCCAGCGGACGCGGCCGGCGCCTGAGGGCGGTGCGGGGGATTCGGGGAATTCAGGGGACTTGGGAGGCTCGGGTAACTCGGGGGAATTTGCCATGAGATCGTCCCTTATTTCGGCTGTGCACCGTTGTTACCGACGAGTTGAATGTAAGAGTGCCAATGGTGGTTGGCAAGGTTGTGCGAGCGCACCCTTTCGGCCGACTCCTACTGCTCCGTACGCAGCAGTTCGGCGACCTCCGCGTCCACCCGGCGCGCCATCGCCCGCGCGAACTCCGTGGCCACCACCTCACCGGCCACCGGCCTCAGTGCCGCCACCGCCGCCGTGATGTGCTGGAGCTGCGTGGCCGAAAGCCGCTCCAGCCCCTGCGCACCGATCACATGCCGCCGGAACAGCCCGACGAACCGGTCCGCCAGCGCGGCCGCCTGCGCCTGTACGAAGTCCCCCGCGTCCAGGATCTCGGCGAGCGGCACCCCCTGGCGCACCAGCGTGAGCGTCGCGTCCAGCAGCCTGCGGCTCGGGTGGGTGACGAGGTCCCCGTCGACCGTCACGTACCCCAACTCCGCCGCCCGCCGGGTGTCTTCGGCCGTAGCGGTCGGGCCGAACAGCTCCCGCAACTCGGCGCGGGTCATCGTGACCGGCTCCTCCTGCACCCAATCCCGTGTCATCTCCCGTTCCAGACCCAGGAGTTGGGACAGGCCCCCGCCGTCCTCCCAGGCCTGCAGGAGCTCGGCGATGCCGTTGACCGTGTAGCCGCGCCCCAGCAGGTCGCTGATCAGGCGCAGCCGGGTCAGGTGGTCCTCGGAGTACCAGGCGATGCGGCCCTCCCGGCGCGGCGGCGGCAGCAGCCCGCGCTCCTGGTAGTAGCGCAGGTTGCGCACCTTGACGCCGGCCGCCCGGGCCACGTCCTCGCGGCGGTAGCGCCCGCCGCCGGTCCCGTCCTCCACCCCGCTGCTGCTCACGCGGCCGAGTGTAGGACGTACCGGCAGGTCACAAAGGTGCGTACCGGCAGGTCACATGGGCCGCGGACGCTCACGCCGCTTGACCGCCCGCAGGATCACGAACTTCGGCTCGCTCGCGACGACTTCGCTGTTGCCGAACAGGCGGCGCAGGTGGGTGTGGTAGCCCATGTGCCGGTTGGCGACGATCCACAGCTCGCCGCCGGGCCGCAGCACCTTGCGCGACTGCGCGAACATGCGCAGCGCCGTGGCGTCCGTCGTGGCCTGGTGGGAGTGGAACGGCGGATTGCTCAGCACCAGGTCGACGGAGCCGGGATCCAGCATCGCCACCCCGTCGCCGGTGAAGAACTCGGCGGTCCGCCGGCCCTCGCGGACGTTCGCCCGGTACGTGGCCCGCGCCGAGGCGACCGCCTGGTAGGACTCGTCGGTGAAGACCACCTGGGCATCGGGATCGTGGACCTGCACGGCCGTGCCGACGACACCGTTGCCGCAGCCCAGGTCGACGACCGTGGCGCCGTCGGTGTTGGTGGGCAGGTTCTGGAGGAAGAAGCGGGTGCCGACGTCGAGCCGGTCGGCGCAGAAGATCCCGGCGTGGTTGACGACGGTCAGCCCGGAGCCCGAGCCGGCGTCCTCGTCCACCGTGTACGTCAGCGGCCACGGGTCGGCGGCCGCGGGCCGGATGGCCCCGGGGGTGCCCGGCGTACAGAAGATCAGCCGGGCCTTCTTCTCGGCGAGGGAGGTCTTGGTCGGGCCGAGGATCTTCTCGAACAGCCGCAACGTCGAGGTGTGGATCTCCTTGACCATGCCGGTGCCGACGACCACGGTGCCCGCGTGCACGTGCGGGGCCAGCCGGTACAGCTGGTCCTCCAGCAGCGCCAGGCTCTTGGGCACGCGCACCAGCAGGACGTCGATCCGCTCGGGCGGCGGGTCCTGCGTGGTCAGCAGCGTCACCGTGGCCTTGGACGTCCCGATGCCGGCCCGGTCCAGATTGGCGGCCGTGGCGGAACGGGCGAGGGCGGAGTCCGTGATCTGCGTCGGCCGGTACGCGGCGAGCGCCGTCGTCAGCGACCCCCAGCGGTCCCCGAGCACGGTGATCCGGCCCGCGGCGGCGGCCAGGTCCACCGGACCGCGCTCCCCGGTACCGGAGTCGAGGTGGCGCAGCAGGTACTCGTCGGCGGCGTCCCAGGCGCGGAGCCGGTCGCGCGGGTCCTCGGGGAAGCGGGTGAGCTCGTAGGAGCCGAAAGGCGTGGTCAGGCGGTTCATATGCGACCCAGGCTAACCGAGCCGGAGCCCGGCCCCGTACGGACGGCGCGGCCCGGGGGCCGATCGGCCCTGCTCACCACTCCCACTCGGCCCCTACTCGGCTCCTACTCGGGGAAATCCCCGGCCATCGCGGCGGCCGTACGCAGATACGGACGGGCCTCGTCGGGCCGCCCGAGCCGCTCCAGGGTGCGACCGAGCATCAGCTGCGCGTAGTCCTCCACCGGCCAGCGCTCCAGGATGGCGCGGAGCTCCCGCTCGGCGCGGGAGAGCTGGGCGGAGTGGTAGTAGGCGCGGGCCAGCAGCAGCCGGGGCGCCAGCTGCTCGGGCACCTCGCCCGCCAGGGTGTCGAGGACGCGGGCGGCCGTCGCGTACTCCTTCGCGTCGAAGAAGAGCCGGGCCCGGTCCCAGCGCTCGGCTGCCGTCCCGTGCCCGAGGTACGCCGTAGGCCCGTCCATCCTGCTCTTCCTTCCTTCGCCATGTCCCCCGCTCGAACACGCCCGCACGGTGAAACATTCCACCCAAGGCACCCACCCCCTCGGGACTCTCGGGACTACTTTGTCCGCATGAGCAATCTCGATCGCCAGCCCGCCCTCTCCACCTGCGGCGGCCGCGGCTTCGTCGTGGCCGAACCGGTACGCGAGCTCCTCAGCCCGCGCACCGTCAAGCTCGGGGAGTCCACCGAGGTACGCCGCCTCCTGCCGAACCTGGGCCGCCGCATGGTGGGCGCCTGGTGCTTCGTGGACCACTACGGACCGGACGACATCGCCGACGAGCCCGGCATGCAGGTCGCTCCCCACCCCCACTCCGGACTCCAGACGGTGAGCTGGCTCCACGAGGGCGAGGTGCTGCACCGCGACAGCGTCGGCAGCCTCGCCACGGTCCGCCCGCGCGAGCTGGGCCTGATGACCTCCGGCCGCGGCATCAGCCACTCCGAGGAGAGCCCGCGCCCGCACGCCCGCTTCCTGCACGGCGCCCAACTGTGGGTCGCCCTGCCGGACGCCCACCGGGACGTGGAACCGCACTTCCAGCACCACCCGGAGCTCCCGCACGTGACGGCCCCGGGCCTGACGGCGACGGTCATCCTGGGCACCCTGGACACCGCAACCTCGCCCGGTACGGCGTACACCCCGATCGTCGGCGCCGACCTGGCCCTGGCGGCGGGCACCGAGACCCGCCTCCCGCTCGAGCCGGACTTCGAGTACGCGGTCCTGTCGATGTCGGGCGAAGCCCACGTCGACGGCGTCCCCCTCCTCCCCGGCTCGATGCTCTACCTGGGCTGCGGCCGCACCGAACTCCCCCTGCGCGCGGTCTCCGACGCGGGCCTGATGCTCCTGGGCGGCGAGCCGTTCGAGGAGGAGATCGTGATGTTCTGGAACTGGGTCGCCAGGAGTCATGAAGAGGTCGTTCAGGCCCGCGAGGACTGGATGAACGGAACCCGGTTCGGCGAGGTCAAAGGCTACGACGGGCCCCCGATCCCGGCTCCCGAGATTCCCCCAACCCACCTGAAACCAAGGGGACGGGTGCGCTGACCTGGAGTCTCTGGATCAGGCCGATCAGTGGAGACCGGCTGAAGAGAGGCCGCCCCTCCTTCGGGGATTGCTCCCGGGGAGGAGGTGGCGGGGCGCCTGGCGGGTGGGTGGAGCTACAACTCGGAGTCATCCCATTGGTCCAGGAAGTCGTCCGTCAACTCGATGCTCGGCTCCTCGTGTTCCGCGTGCGGAGACAACTCGGCCCAGATCACCTTCCCGCGGGGCGGGTAGCGAGTGCCCCAGCGTTCCGCGTAGTGGGCGACGAGGAAAAGGCCGCGTCCGCCTTCGTCCGTGGTGGCCGCGCGGCGCAGGTGAGGAGAGGTGCTGCTGCCGTCGGAGACTTCGCAGACCACGGTGCGGTCGAACAGCAGGCGGACGCCGATGGGTTGGGTGCCGTAGCGGACGGCGTTGGTGATCAGCTCGCTCAAGACGAGTTCTGCGGTGAACGTGATCTCGTCCAGTCCCCAGGATTCCAGTGTGCGGATGCACTGAGAGCGGACGGGGCCGACAGCCGCGGGATCCGAGGGAACCTCCCATTCAGCGATCCTGTCCGGCGCCAGCTTCCGAGTGCGGGCGACCATCAGGACGATGTCGTCGCTGGGGCGTGTCATGAGCATGGTGTTCATGATCGCTGTGCACATCTCTTCCGGTGGGTTCCGCGCGGCCACGGGGAGCACGGAGCGAAGCCGCTCCAGTCCGGCGTCGAAGTCCCGGTGACGGTCTTCGATCAGTCCGTCGGTGTACAGGACCAGTCGCGAGCCCTCGGGCACGACGAACTCCGCGGCCTCCGCGGGCATGTTCCCACCGAGGCCGAGGGGCGGTGAGACAGGGACGTCAGGGAAGGCGACGGTGCCGTCAGGGTTCACCACCGCTGGGATGGGGTGGCCGGCCGAGGCGAGCGTCGTGCGGCCGGTCACCGAGTCATAGATGACGTAGAGGCACGTCGCACCGGTGATTCCGAGGTCGGCGCCTTCGCGCGTCCCGTAGTCGTCGATCCGGGCGACCAGTTCGTCCAGGTGACTCAAGAGCTCGTCGGGGGCCGGGTCGAGGGTCGAGAAGTTGTGGACTGCGGTGCGCAGCCGACCCATGGTCGCCGCCGCGTGCAGTCCGTGCCCCACGACGTCGCCCACGACCAGGGCAACCCGGGCGCCGGGCAGGGGGATGAGGTCGAACCAGTCGCCGCCGACACCGGCTTCGGCGGGAATGTACCGGTAGGCCACCTCGACCGCAGACTGCTCGGGGAAGGCTGCGGGGAGAAGGCTGCGCTGCAGGGTGACCGCCATGGCGTGTTCGCGGGTGTAGCGGCGGGCGTTGTCGATGGCGACGGCCGCCCTGGCTGCCAGTTCTTCGGCGGAGGTCAGGTCCTCCTGCTCGAAGGGTTTGCCGGCCTCCGTACGCCAGAAGTCAGCGAGCCCCAGGACGACGCCCCGCGCCCTCAGTGGCACGGTGATCAGCGAGCGGATGCCGTACTCCACGACCTGCCGGGCCCGCTCGGGATCCTGGGCCTGCCATCCGCGAGCCGTGCTCAGATCCGCTTCGAGGACCGCGCGGCCGCTTGCCATGCTCGCAGCCATCGGAGAGGTGGGCACGAAGTCGATCAGTTCCCCCACCGGGTAGAGCGGCCCGTCAGGTGGCACACCTGTGACGGCCGTCCGGCGCATCTGCATGGTTCCCTTGGAGGGTTCCCCTCCGCTGAGGACGGGCTCCAGGAGTTCGACCGTGATGACGTCGGCGAAACGGGGGACACCGAGCTCGGCCAGTTCCTCGGCCGTGCGCACCACGTCCAGGGTGGTGCCGACCCGTACCCCGGCGTCGTGCACCAACTGGAGGCGCTCCCGGGCGGCCTCCGCCTTGCCGGCGAGCGCACGGAGTTCGGTGGAGTCCCGCAGCGTCACCGCGCTTCCGGCGGGCCCGCCGTACGGGGCCGTCGGCCGGACGTTCACCGCCAGGAGGCGGTCTCCCGCGCGGTGGACCTCATCGGTCACCACGCGATCCGAGACCATCAGGTCGGCTATGTGCGGGTCAAGTCCCAGTTCCGAGACCGGCCGGCCCTCCGCGTGCGCGGGCAGCTCCAGCAGTCGCCGCGCCTCGTCGTTGGCGAGCAGGATCCGGTCGTCACCGCCGGTGATGACGACGCCCTCGCGAACCGCGTGCAGCACCGCGTCGTGATGCTCGTACATCCGGCTCAGCTCCGCCGGATCCAAGCCGTGCGTCTGGCGCCGTAGCCTCCGGCTCACCAGGACCGACCCGGCCGTGACGAGCAGCAGCGCGCCGGCGGCGGCCCCCAGAAGCAGGGGCAGCTGGTCCGTCACGGCTTCATTCACGTTCTCCACCGAGATGCCGACGGCCACCATGCCCACGACCGACCCGTCGGTGCCGATGACCGGTACGGTCGTGTCCACGGCCTGCCCGACAGGGGTCTCGAAGACACTCGTGTACGGCTCGCCCGCGAGACCGTGCTCGAACGTGCCGGTGACGTGCCGACCGATGAGACGGGGGTCGGGGTGCGACCATCGCATGCCCGCGGGGCTGAACGCGACGACGTAGTCGACCCCGGAGGCGGTACGGGCCGCCTCGGCAGCCGGTTGCAGCAGCGCGCTCGGGTTGTCGGCCTTCATGGCACTCAAAGTCCCCGGTGCATGGGCGAACGCCTCGGCACCCGCCACCGAGCGTTGCCGGGCCGCCCGCATGCTGCCGTCCCGAGCCAGGAGGACGAGGGCGCTCACGGCGGCGATGACCAGCAGCACGGCCAGGGTCAGCTGCAGGAGGAAGACCTGGCCCGCGACGCTGTGCACGCTGAAGAGCGAGCGGGAACTCCGGCCCCACGAGTGCCGGGGCGCCTGGTCGGCACTGTCGCCCGTGCTCCGGGTGTGTGAACGCCCATCGGATGGGCTCATACCTCTGTTCTAGCACTCTGCGTAGTCATGGGCGCGGCTGTAGCAGTGAGGTCCCCCTTCCGCCGGCGGAACGCGGGCGGTGTCACGGCAGGTCGCCCCCACTCCCGGTCGGCCGCTCGCCGGGCAGCCAGTGCAGGGCGAACCACAGCTCCATGCGAACGTCGGGGTCCTGGAGGTCGGTGCCCAGCAGCTCGGCCACGCGGCCGATGCGGTGGCGGACGGTGTTGCGGTGGACCTGGAGTGCGGTGGCCGTCTGATCCCAACTGCAGTGCAGGGCGAGCCAGGTGCGCAGCGTTTCCAGTAGGACGGTGGGTCCGGGCGACGTCGCGATGTCGAGCGGGGCGAAGCGGGCGCGGGCCAGCGCGGTCGCGTCGGCGGCCTTGACGATGCCGTGGACACTCTGCTCCTCGGCACGATGGTGCATGACCGGCTCGCGGGTGGCCAGGGCGCGCCGCAGTGCACGTTCGGCCTGAGTGTCGGCTACGGGCAGGTCGACGGTGGGCACGGGTGCGCTGAAGCCGAGGGTCCAGCCCAGCCGGGCGGCGGCGTCGGCATCGGCCTCGATTCCGTGTCCGCCAGGGACGAGGGCGCGCAGCGCGTCGCCGTTCAGGTCGAGGTAGGAGGTGCCCAGGGCGGTGCCGAGGGCCGCGAGCTGTACGGCGTCGCCGTCGGCGGTGGCCGTCGGGCCGGCCTTCGGCCTGGCGCGGTGGCCGTGGACGACGACCCAGCGGCCGGCGGGCGGTGCGTCGGCCGGGAGGAGGGCGGGGGCGACGGCGGCGGGCGATGCTCCGAGCATCAGCCGGACCAGCGCGCCCGCGCCGGCGGCGTCCGTGCCGAGGGCGTGCCGGGGGCTGGTGAGCAGGGAGAGCAGGACGGTGGCGACGCCGGTCACGGAGCGGTGGACGACCGTGGGGGGCGTGGCGGCGGCGATGCCGACGACCAGCGGCCCGGTGCCGCCCTCCCGGCCGGGCAGCGTGTGCACGGTGAGCCGGCTGCCCGCGTGGTGTTCGGCAGCGGCGGTCGGTGGCTGGGTGCGGCCCGTCCCGGTGTGCCGTGACCGCGCCATGGTGCGGGCGGCCAGGTCGAGCAGCTGCTGCCGGACGGCGGGGGCGGGCCGGGTTCCGGCGCTGAACAGCTCCCGGCCGTGCGCGTCGATCAGTACGGTCCAGGCGCCGAGGTGGGCGGAGAGCTGCTGCAGGACGGCGGGCATCGCGTCGGGACGGGCCGCGGCGGAGGCGAGGCCGGACTGCGCCTGGGAGATCTGCCGCAGGTCGCGGGTGCTGGCCGCGGCCATCGCCCCGTAGAGGGAACGCCCGATGGCGACGAACGGGGTGGCGACCGGGACGCGCAGCAGGGGCAGGCCGTGCCGCTCGCAGGCGGTGATCAGGTCCGGCGGCACCTCGTCGTACACCGGTGCCACGCCGAATCCCAGCGCAGCGGCTCCCGCCCCGACCACGCCGCGTACGTAGGCGTCGATGCCCTCGGCCGTCTGCGGGAGGCGCACGCCGGCCGTGAGGAGCAGTTCGCCGCCGATCAGGTAGGGCGCGGGGTCCTCGACCTCGGTCGTGCCGGCGGTGCCGATCAGGCGGTCGTCGACCGGGCCCGCGATCTGCTCCAGACCCAGCTCGGGGTCGGCCAGCAGTGTGGCGAGGGGCAGGGCGGGGGAGCCGGGCGCGGGTTCGTGGGGAGTGGTCATGCCGTCATGCCGTCCGTCCGTTGGATGGTTCCGTTGGATGGTTCATCCATTCTCCACCATCGCATTGGATGAAATCTGCCCTTCCTGGGAGTCCGTAACCGGAATAGCGTCCCTCTTATCCCCGCCTTACCAGCCCTGCCGCCGTCACCCCACCCTCGCGACGGCGGCAGTCGGTTCCCCCTCATCGGAAGCCACTGGGCGGCCCCTCCTCTCGCGGCCGCACCACACTGGAGGACCCCTCATGACGATCGACTACATGGTGATGATCGGATACCTGCTGGGTATCGTCGGAGTCGGATGGTGGGGCAAGAGACGCGCCGCTTCCAAGAGCGACTTCCTCGTCGCCGGCCGCCGTCTCGGCCCCCTGATGTACACCGGCACCATGGCGGCCGTCGTCCTCGGCGGCGCCTCGACCATCGGCGGTGTGCGCCTCGGATACACCTACGGCATCTCGGGCGCCTGGATGGTCTTCGCCATCGGCCTGGGCCTGCTGGCCCTGAGCGTCTTCTTCTCCGCCCGCATCGCCCGGCTCAAGGTCTACACCGTCGCCGAGATGCTCTCGCTGCGCTACGGCGACGCCGCGAGCATCATCTCCGGGCTGGTGATGTGGATCTACACGCTGATGCTGGTCGTCACCTCCACCATCGCCTATGCGACCGTATTCGACGTACTGTTCGACGTACCGCGCTGGGCGGCCGTGGTGATCGGCGGCTCCATCGTCGTCGGCTACTCGGCCATGGGCGGCATGTGGTCCATCACCCTCACCGACATGGTGCAGTTCGTGGTGAAGAGCATCGGCGTACTGGTGCTGCTCCTGCCGATCGCGGTGGTCAAGGCCGGCGGCTTCGCGCAGATGAAGGACGAGCTCCCGGACGACTACTTCTCCTTCACCTCGATCGGCGGGGAGACCATCTTCACCTTCGTGCTGATCTACACGTTCGGCATGCTGATCGGCCAGGACATCTGGCAGCGCATCTTCACCGCCCGCACCGACAAGGTCGCCTCCTACGGCGGAACCGTCGCCGGCGTGTACTGCCTGGTCTACGCCCTGGCCGGCGCGTTCATCGGCATGGCCGCCAAAACCCTCTACCCCACGCTGGAGAGCGCGGACAGCGCCTTCGCGACCGTCGTCAAGAACCTGCTGCCGACCGGTATCAAGGGCCTGGTCCTCGCGGCGGCACTGTCCGCGATGATGTCCACCGCCAGCGGCGCCCTGATCGCGTCGGCGACGGTGGCCAACAACGACATCTGGGCCCGACTGCGCGTCCTCGGCGGACGCCCGGCCCCGGCTCTGGCCGATGACCACGACGAAGTCCGCTCCAACCGCGTGACGATCGTGATCCTTGGTGTCGTATCGATCGTCATCGCCTGCCTGCTCGACGACGTCCTCGCCGCCCTGACCGTCGCGTACAACATGCTCGTCGGCGGCCTCCTGGTCCCCATCCTGGGCGGCCTGCTGTGGCGGCGCGGCAACCTCCAGGGCGCGCTCGCCGCGATGACCGCGGGAGGGCTCACCGTGATCACCCTGATGGCCACCAAGGGCATCCTGGCCAACGAACCCATCTACTACGGCCTCGCCGTCAGCCTGGTCGCCTACCTGGTGGTCAGCCTCGCCACTCGGCCCACGGACGCCGCGATCCTGGAGCAATGGCGCCGCCGCCTGGCCGGTCAGGACACCGCCCACGCCGTACAGCCCAATGCCACTGCAGTCGCCGCGTCCGCGGTTTCCCAGCACTGACGGGACAGACGGAAGACCCATGGACACCACCGAACTCGAGCTGCGCCGAGAACTCGCCGCGGTCTACCGCCTGGTGGCGCACTTCAAGATGACGGACCTGATCTTCACCCACATCTCGGCCCGCCTCCCCGGCCCCGAGCAGCACTTCCTCATCAACCCCTATGGTCTGCTCTTCGAGGAGATCACCGCCTCCAACCTGGTGAAGATCGACCTGTCCGGCAACGCGGTCGAGCCGAGCCCCCACCCCGTGAACCCGGCCGGCTTCGTCATCCACAGTGCGATCCACAGCGCCCGCGAGGACGCCCACTGCGTCCTGCACACGCACACCCGGGCGGGCTGCGCCGTAGCTGCCCAAGAGGGCGGGCTGCTGCCGCTGAACCAGATCTCGATGGAGTTCCACAACCGGCTGGGCTACCACGACTACGAAGGCGTCGCCCTCAACCTGGACGAGCAAAAGCGCCTGGTCGCCGATCTGGGAGAGCATCCCGCGATGATCCTGCGCAACCACGGCCTGCTGACCGTGGGCACGAGCCCGGCCCAGGCCTTCCTGCGCATGCACTACCTGGAGAACGCCTGCCAGATCCAAACCGCGGCCATGGCGGGTGGCGCTCCGCTGCGGATCCCCTCCCCCGAGGTCCGTGAACTGACCGCCCGCCAACTCTCCGGAGACGAGCACGGATCCGACTTCCAGGACGACCAGGCGTACGACCTGGCCTGGGCCGCCCTCCTCCGCCTCGTCGAGCGCATAGCCCCCGACCACGCCAACTGAGAGACGCCGATGACCACCGAAACACCTCGCGAGGGCATCCTGTGAGCCACATCCGCAACGGCGGCGACCTCGTCGTCGAATCCCTCTCCGCGCTCGGCGCCGAATGCGTCTTCGGCCTCCCCGGCCAGCACGCCCTGGGCCTCTTTGACGCATTGCGCCGTTCCTCACTGCGCTACGTGGGCCTACGGGTCGAGAACAACGCGGGCTTCGCCGCCGACGGCTACGCTCGCACCGCCGGTACCGTCGCCCCCTTGTTCCTCTCCACTGGACCAGGCGCTCTCACCTCGCTCGCCGCCCTCCAGGAGGCGGCCGCAGCCTCCGTCCCGGTCCTCGCCGTGTCCAGCCAGATCCCCTCGGCGGGGTTGGGCGGCGGCCGGCACGGCTACCTCCACGAACTCGTCGACCAGCAGGCCAGCTTCCGCGACATCGTCAAAACCGTGCACACCGCGCGCACCGCTTCGCAGATCCCCTCCGCCCTGGCCGCCGCCTGGGAGTCCGCGCTCACGGTGCCGTACGGCCCGGTCTGGGTGGAGATCCCCCAGGACGTACTGCTCGCACCGACCACCGTCCCTCCAGTGATCGGCCTGCGCGCCGACCCCCGCCCCCTGGCTCCCCGGCCCGAGCTGATCGCCGAGGCCGCCCTTCTTCTGGCACAAGCCGAGCGGCCGGTCATCCTGGCGGGCGGCGGAGTGATCCGCTCGGGCGCTACCGACGAACTGCTGCACCTCGCCGAGATGCTGCGCGCCCCGGTCGCCACCACCTTCGGAGCCAAGGGCGCCTTCCCCTGGAAGCATCCCCTCTCGCTCCAGTCCTGGCTGGAGGACCGCCACACCACCGATCTGCTCGAAGACGCCGACGTCCTGCTCGTGGTCGGCTCCGGACTCGGTGAACTCTCCAGCAACTACCACACGTTCGCCCCGCGCGGCCGCCTGATCCAGATCGAGGCCGACCTCGGCAAACTGGAGTCCAACCACCCCGCCTTCGGCATCCACGCCGACGCCAGACGCGCCCTGGCCGGGCTGCTCGACTCCATTCCGGTCATGGAGCCGGACGGCCGCGCCGAGGAGGCGGCAGCCGGTCTCCTCAAGCGGGTCGGTGCACGTCTCGACGAACAGGAGCTGGGACTGGAACGTGACCTGCTGGCCTCGCTCCGACGCGCTCTGCCCGACGACGCCCCGGTCTTCTTCGACATGACGATCCTCGGCTATTGGGCCTGGTCCGCCTTCGACGCTCGCGTACCGAACGTCATGCACTCCGCCCAGGGCGCCGGCGGCCTCGGCTACGGATTTCCTGCGGCGCTCGGGGCGGCGGTCGCCTCCCCGGACCGGCCGGTGCTCGCGGTCTCCGGGGACGGCGGGGCGATGTACTCGATCGCCGAGCTCGCCACCGCCCGCCAACTCGGCCTGAACGTCACGTGGCTGATCGTCGACGACGGCGGATACGGCATCCTCCGCGACTACATGACGGACACCTTCGGCGAGGCTACTGCGACCGAACTGGCCCGCCCGGACTTCGTCCGACTGGCCGAGTCGTTCGGAGTACCGGCCTCCCTGACCACCCCCGCGGGTATGGAACGCGATCTGACCGCCGCCCTTGCCACCCCAGGCCCGAGCGTTCTGGTCCTCCCGGCCCTGCTCCGCATGTTCGCCCCCACTCACACGGCGCAGGCCCCGACTCCCTGAGGACCCGGGCGAACATTCGGCGCCCCGATCCCGGCTCCGGGGCTCCCGGCGACGCGCCTGAAGCCCCGGGGAAGGGTGCGCTGAATCAGGACGGCGCCGCGTAGCGGGCGGCGAGTGCGGTGGCGCGGTGGTGCAGGGAAGTGCGCAGCCACTGTGGGGACAGGGCTTCCGCGTGCGTGCCGAGCTGCCACAGTGCCCATTCGGCGTGTCTCGGGTCTTGGAAGGTCACCTCCAGGCGCAGCCGGCCGTCCGTGTCGGCTTCTTCCGCGTGGACGGCCAGCGCGGCGCCCACCAGGTCCTCCCGCCGCGCCGGGTCCACCCGTACGAGCACAGTTGCCTGATCCCCGCCGGTCCGGAACCGCGTGCTGCGTTCCTGCCAGGCCCGGTCCAGATCGACGCGGTCCGGTCGCTGTGCGGGTTCGTCGAGTTCCTCGGCGGCCAGGATGCGGGACAGCCGGTAGGTGCGGTCCGTGCCGGACCTCGCGGCCAGCAGATAGCCCTGGTCGCGTACGGTGACCAGGCCGATCGGGTCCACCGTGCGCCACTTCGGGGGCTGGTCCACGGCCGCGTAGTGGATGCGCAGCCTGTGTCCGGCCAACACCGCGCGCCGGACCTCGGCCACGATGGTGTCGGGCACCTCCTCGGCGGCCACGCGGCGCGAGAGGAGGTCGGTCTCCGGGTCGATGAGCAATCTCCGCGCCGCGTCGGCCGCGGTGTCCCGAAGGCCGTCGGGCAGCGCGTCGACCACCTTGAGGATGGCCGAAGCGAGCGCCGAGCCGAGCCCGAACACCTGCGCGCCGCGCCGCGATCCGGCGATCAGCAGGGCGAGCGCCTCGTCGTGGTTCAGCCCGGTGAGCTCCGTCTGGAAACCGGGCAGCAACGAGAAACCGCCGTGTCGGCCGCGTTCGGCGTAGACCGGGACGCCGGCCGCGGACAGCGCGTCGATGTCACGCAGCACGGTGCGCGTGGACACCTCCAGCTCGCGGGCCAGCGCGGCCGCGGACAGCCGACCGCGTTGGCGCAGCAGCAGCACCAGTGAGACCAACCGGTGGGCGCGCATGTGAAAACTCTACCGAAATACATGACAGTCGATGTCGTGATTCGTTGGGAGGCTTTCCACACGACGTCGACGAGGCGTCCGTACTGCCGATGGATCGGATGGAGTTCATATGGCTGTGGAACGAACGGCGGTCAACCCGTGGCCGTGGTCGTTGGAGTTGGGGTACAACCAGGGTGAGATCGTCTCCGGGCAGACCCGCACCCTGTACTGCGCCGGGCAGACCGCGATGAGCGGCGACGGCGAGCCCCGGCACGAGGGTGACATGGAGGCGCAGTTGGCACTGAGCCTCGACAACCTGGAGGCCGTTCTCGGCGAGGCCGGCATGTCCCTCGCGAACCTCGTCCGGCTCAACGTCTACACCACCGACGTCGATCTGCTCTTCCGGCACTACGGGGTGCTGGCGTCGCGGTTGGGCGCCGCCGGGGTGGCGCCGACGACCACGATGCTCGGGGTGACACGGCTGGCGATCCCCACCCTGATGGTCGAGGTCGAGGGGACCGCCGTCGCGTGACGCGACCTCACCGCCGGTGCCGACACAGTGTCAGGCACCGGCGGACGCACGCCGGATCGCGTAGAGCGCGCGCGTCACGTCCTCGTCGGTCGTCGACCAGTTGCTCACGGAGATGCGCATGACGCGTCGCCCGCGCCACGTGGAGCCGCTGATCCAGGCCGTGCCGTCGTCGAGCAGCCGGGTGAGTACCCGTTCCGTACGCTCGCCGTCGCCGAACGCGGCGGCGTGCCCGCACAGCCGCTCGACGAGATCGGCCACGCCCGACCGGCCGAGGGACCTGAGCGCCGCCCACACGGTGAAGGCCCTGCCGCGCCGGGAGAGTTCGGAGACCTTGCCGATGGGGTCGCCCTGTTCGTCCTGGATGAGTTAGCCGCCGCGCAGACCCATCGCCGCCCGGACAGCGGAAGCATCGCGCACGACGGCGAGGCCGCAGTCGTAGGGGACGTAGCCCCGGCTCGCAGGCCGTGGCGAGCAGGTCGACGACGTCGACGGGAGGGCTGGGAGCGTCGGGCGGTTCGTCACCGAGCGTGCGCACGATCTCGTCGACCGAAGCGCGGGCGGGAACGCGGCGGTCGTTCAGGCTCGCCGGCCGGCGGACGGCATGGGCGTGTGCCCGTCGGAGCGCTGCCTCGCGCGCGTCCATGTCTCGGACTGTGGGGCAGGGGTGTCCACCCCGCAAGCCGGACGGCGGCGTCAGGCGGGGGGCAGGTTCTGTTCGGACCACACGGTCTTGCCCCCCATGGTGTAGCGGCTGCCCCAGCGGTGCGACAGCTGGGCGACGATGTACAGGCCGCGGCCGCCTTCCTCGGAGCTCCTCGCCCGCCGCATCCTCGGCTGCGTGTTGCTGGAGTCCGAGACCTCGCACGTCAGGGTGTCCGCCCGGATCAGCCGGAGCCGGACCGGGCCACCCGCGTGGCGGATGGCGTTGGTGACCAGCTCGCTGACGATGAGCTCCGTGCTGAAAGCGAGCTCGTCGAGGTCCCAGGCGCTCAGCTGATCCAGGACGAGATGCCGCGCCTCGCCGACGATCGCCGGGTCGGCGTCGAGTTGCCAAGTGGCGATGGAGCCGACGTCCACCACCCGGGTACGGGCCAGCAGGAGGGTGACGTCGTCCCTCAGCCTGCCCGGCGGCAGGCCTTCCACGATGTCGTGCCGGGCCTGACGCAGGGGCCGGTCCAATACGTCCGCGCGCAGCAGGCGGTCCGCCAGGTCGCGCATGCCCTGGTCGACGTCCCCCTCCCCGCGTTCGATCAGCCCGTCGGTGTACAGGGCGAGGACGCTCCCCGGCGGCAGTTCGCGTTCGACCGGTTCGAAGGGCCAGCCACCGACCCCCAGGGGCGGGCCGGGGCTCAGATCGACGTACTCCACGGTTCCGTCCGGGCCGACCACGGCCGGCGGCGGGTGTCCGGCGCTCGCCATGACGCAATTCCGGGTGACCGGGTCGTAGACGGCGTACAGGCAGGTGGCCCCGACCGGTCCGCCGGGCAGCGGAGGGCCCGCGTCGCCGTCGTCCGAGTGGTCGCCTTCGACCTCGGCGACGACCTGCAGGACCATGTCGTCCACGTGCGCCAGCAGTTCCTCGGGTTCCAGTTCCAGGTCCGCCATCGCGCGTACGGCGCTGCGCAGACGTCCCATCATGGCTGTGGCGTGCAGCCCGTGACCGGCGACGTCCCCGACCACCAGGGCGACACGGGCCGACGACAGCGGGATGACGTCGAACCAGTCGCCGCCGACTCCGCTGTCCGCGTCGGCGGGCAGGTAGAGGCTGGCGGATTCCAGCGCGGGCGTGTCCGAGGTGGCCGGCGGCAGGAGGCTGCGCTGCAGGCCCAGGGCGGTGCGGCGTTCCTTGGTGTACCGCCGCGCGTTGTCCACGGCGACGGCCGCACGGGCGGCGATCTCCTCCAGGAGCGCCAGGTCGTCCTCCTCCAGCGGGGCGCTGTCCCCCCTCCGCCAGAGCGTGAGCCCGCCGAAAACGATGCCCCGCGCGCACAGCGGCGCCGTCATCGCCGAGTGCGCACCCGGGACGGTGGTGGCCCACTCCGGGGCCGCGTTGTCCCCGGGCCCCGCGGGTCGGGTTCCGAGGCCGGTGACCAGCTCGCCCCGGCATTCCCGCGCCCCGGGCCCGGCAGCCGTCAACCGGACCGTACCCGTGCGCAGCGCGTCCGTCTCCGCTCCGGCGACGGCCATCCGGATCAGCGGCAGCGTGAGATGCCCTTCAGCGGGTGGTTCACCGCCGGTCAGAACGGTCTCCGCGAGATCCACCGCGGCGCAATCACCGAACGTGGGCGCCAGGACTTCGACCAGGTCCTCGACCGTGCGCAGGACGGACAGCGAACCGCCCAGCGCTCCGGTCGCGCGGTACAGCAGGTCCAGGCGGCCACGCGCCCGCTCGTGTTCGGTGACGTCGGTGAACACCGCCGCCACACCCATCGGACGGCCGTCGGGCTCCTGCAGCCGGAACGCCTGGATGGTCACGACCCGGCCGCCCCTGGGGTCGTCCAGGGTGCGCGCGATCGTGTTGAAGCCGATCAGGGGGACACCGCTGTGCAGGACCTCCCGCAGCCGGTCGTCGATGATCCGCGCGTCCTCGGCCCACAGGAAGTCGGCCAGGCGGCGGCCGTTCAGGTCGACGGGCACACCGGTGTACGGCAACAGGTGCGTGTTCGTCCGCTGCAGGCGCAGCTCCGCGTCGAAGACGGCCAGGCCCACGCGGCCCTGCAGGAACAGTTCGTGCGTGAAGGCGTGGTCCTGCCGCCATTGGGCGACCAGCTCCAGGGGCGCGCCGAGTACGAGGCAGCGGGCCGCGTCCCCGCGCGCGCCGTCGTTCAGCGGGATGACGCGGAAGCCGATCTCCAGCTCCCGTCCCGATCCGTGCCGCAGCGTGGCCCGCCCCTCCCAGCCCTCCTGCTCCCCCTGCCCGCCCTGGGCCAGAACCGCTTGCCAGCTGCCCGCGTCCGCCAGGAGCTCCCGTGCCGGTCGGCCGCACACGTCCGCGGACCGGCGCTCCAGGAGGGCCTCGGCCGCCGGTGTCCAGGCGACGATCGTCCCGGCAGCGTCCAGCAGTGCCGCGGCCGTGTTCGTGACAGCGAAGGGATAGTCCTGGTTGCTCTCAGTGGCGCGCATGCGTGCCCATCTCGTCCGCCGGTCCCGCTCTCCTCATGCTGGTCGATGTCCGGAACGAGAGCCAGAGGCGCTACGCCATCCGGGATGATGTGGTCTTCCGCGTCCGCGTCCGCGTCCAGGGAGGCCGCCGTGTCCAGAACGCCGCAGGAGATCTTCGAGAGCTACGTCCACGCCGGCTCCATGACCAGGAACGCCGATGCCCTCGCCGAGTGCTTCACCGAGGACGGCGTCTTCGAGGCACCGCTCCTGCCGGCCGGCGCCGCCTTCCCCAGGCGGTTGGTCGGCCGCGAGGAGATCCGTACCGCGATGGCGGCGTACTACGAGCGGCAGGTGGAGGACGACCGCGGCGCGCCGAACTTCGAGAAGTCCGGATACGTATTGCACACCACCGCCGGCCCCGACGTGTTCATCGCCGAGATCGACACGGTCTTCGACGGGGGCGGAGAGGACGTGACCGTCTCGCTCGTACAGATCTTCCGCATCCGCGACGGGAAGATCGCCCGACTGCGCGACTACTTCGCGCCGGATCTGATGAGTTGACATGCAGGAGCCAGGCGGCAAGGCCCCGGGACGCAGGAGTACGAGCGCACGGTCGAGGAGAAGTGCGGCGCGCCGGTCGCCGAGCGCGAACCGCGCGCCCGCGGGCAGCGGCAGGACCCGGCTCGACAGGAAGCGGAGCGGTACCGCACGGCGTGGAGCGAGATCCAGGCCCGCTTCGTCGGCGACCCGCGGCAGGCGGTCACGTCGGCGGACGCCCTGGTGGCCGAGGTCATGCAGAACCTCGCCGGGACCTTCGCGGCGCACAAGCAGGAAGTGGAAGGCCGGTGGCAGAGCGGCGAGGACGTGGCGACGGAGGACCTGAGGCCGGCCCTCCGGCACTACCGCACGTTCTTCAACCGCCTGCCGAAGACCTGAGCCGGAAGGCGGTCGGATCGGGAATCGTCGTCGGATCAGGAATCGTCCGGGACGTGGATGTCCAGGACGCAGATGTCGTCGCGGTTCCCCGGCCGCAGCGCGGCCAGAGTGCGGGCGAGCATGTCGTTCCCGCTCTCCCGCAGGAGCCGCACGGCGGCCTCGGCGAGTCGCCCGAGCCCCACCTCGATGTCCTCGCCCGGATCCTCCACGAGGCCGTCCGTGTAGAGCAGCAGGTGGTCCCCGGGCAGCAGGTCGAGCGTCTCCTGCCCGTACGAGGAGTGGAACGCGGCGCCGAGCAGGCAGCCCGCGGGCTGTGACAGGTAGCCCGCCTCACCCCCGCGGATCAGCAGCGGCGGCAGGTGCCCGGCACGGACCCAGGTCAGGCGGCGGTCCCAGGGCTGGTAGCGCCCCATGACCATGGTGGCGGTGGCGCCGTCCGGGTCCGTTGCCGTATGCAGCAGCAGGGAGTTGAGCCTGCCGAGGACGTCGGGGAGGGCCGACCCGGTGACGGTCATGCCCTTGGTGTAGAACCGCAGTTGGGCCATGGTGCCGACGGCGGAGAGCCCGTGGCCGGCGACGTCTCCGACCACGAACAGGGCGCTCTCGTCCGGCAGTTCGATCGCGGAGTACCAGTCGCCCCCGACGTTCAGCCCGCTGTCGGCGGGGACGTACGCGACGTCGACGCACAGGCCCGCGAGTTCGAGCGACTGCTCGGGGACCGGCAGCAGGGTGTCCTGGAGCCGGGCGCCCAGCGCGCGTTCGGCCTTCAGCATGCCGCGCTGGACGAGGTTGGCACGCTCGCTCTCGACCAGGGCGAGCTCGGCGTCGCGCAGCGCGGTGAGGTCCTGGAAGAAGCCGTGCACCTCGACGGGGGAACCGTCCGCGTCGGTCCGCGCCTCCGCGACGATCCGCAGGTGGCGCACCCCCTTCGCCGTGGTGACGCGGAAGGGTTCGTCGATGGCCCGGCCGTCGCCCAGCAGCCGCCGGACGGCCGCGCCCAGCCTCGGCAGGTCGTCCGCCGGCAGATGACGGGGGAGCTCCTCCAGCCGCATCGGGCCAAGCGCGGGGTCGCGGTCGAAGACGGCGTAGACCTGGTCGGACCAGGTGACGGTGTCCGTCACCAGGTTCCAGCCCGCCCAGCCCAGGTTGCCCAGGCGCTGCAGTTCGGCGAGCCTGCGGGCCTCGCGCTCGCTGGTGTCGTGGCGGATCCAGGACGCCACCAGACGGTCGCCCAGCCTGGACACCCGGACCGAGTACACCGACTGCTGCGGGACTCCCGCGGTCACCTCCTCGTAGGTGAAGGGTTGGCTCTCGTGGACCACCCCGGTGGTCAGCGTCTCCAGGTACCCGTCCCACAGCGCGGTGCCCGCCACGGTCGGGTACGTCTCCAGGACCCGCCGCCCGACCAGCTCCTTGCCGTGCCGGCCGACCACGTCCACGGACTCCGGCGTCGCGGCGACGATCAGGTAGTCCTCCACCTCCCCCGTCTCCGACCGCAGGGGAGTGAGCAGGACCGCCGGCCCGGACAGCGCGTCGAAGATCGTCTGGACGGCGTCGGCGTCCTCGTGGAGCGGGCCGGGCCCGTGGCCTTCCCGGAGGGGCCCGCCGCAGAGCCTGACGGCCCTCCGCAGCAGGGTGCGGGTGGGTGCGTCGAAGGGGCCCGGCCGAGTACGGAAGAACCCGACGACCGCCGTCACCGGCGGGCTGCCGGGTACGGGGAGCCAGGCGCGCGAGGGCCACCGCTCGGGCGGATTCCCGATCAGCAGGTACTGGACGGCGTCCGCCTCCGGGTCTTCGAGCCAGACCCCCTCCCGGGTGGCGACGGCCTCCAGCGCGGCGACGCCGCTGAGCGGCGGACGTGGCTCCACTGCTCGGCCAGCGCCGCGTCCACACCGGCGCATCCTGCCAGCTCCAGGCTTCCGCCGCCCGCCACCGTGTAGATCATGACGGCGTCCACGGCCTCCGCGTCGCCCAGCACCGCCCGCAGCAGTTCCGCCACGTCGTCCGCGGTACGGGTACCGGCGAGGCCCTCGGCCAGCCGAGCCAGGAGCACCCTGGCGGGCGCGCCGGGCCGTCCGTCCGCCTGCGGCGCCACGACCGACCCGGCCGACGCGCCGTGGGGCGCCGGCGGCGCCGGCGGCGGGGGCCCCGAGCCGACCCGGCTCAGGGTGATCCAGGACTCCTCCAGGAGGGTCCGCCGCCGCTGCTCGGCGCGGTCGAGCAGCAGCTGGTGCGCGGCCTCCGCGGAAACGCCCGCCTGGGCCATCAGCACGCCCTTGGCCCGCTCCACGACGGCCGCCACCGAGGCCACGCCCTCCAGGTCGACGACCTCGGTACGGAGCCTCGCCACGACCTTGGCCAGCGCCAACACCTCGGGTGCCGCGCAGCCGCCGGTTTCGGGAAGCACGGAATCGCCCTCCATACGAATGAGCATGCCACCCCGGGGCGCGGTGGACCTGTTCCCACGGCCCCGCGGATACCGCCGCCCCTCGCCCAGCGTGTCCGGCGCGGACCGGACGAGCTCCACCGGAAGCATCGAGTACCGCATCCGGCACCTGCGGGACCGGCCGGCACACGAGGAGACCGCCGAGGAGCTGTCATGACGCGCGTCGCGGCCGTCGGGGACGTCCACCTCGGCCCGGACGGCGCGGGTCTGCTGCGCCCCGCCTTCGACACCCTCGGCGACCGCGCGGACCTGCTGCTCCTGGCCGACGGCCTGACCCGGCACGGGACTCGGGAAGAAGCCCGGGTGGTGGCCGCGGAGGTCGCCGGTCTGCCCGTGCCCGTGGTCGCGGTCCTCGGGAACCACGACTACCAGAGCGACCAGGAGCGGGCCGTCACCGAGGAGCTCCGCGCGGCGGGCTGTGGGCTGCGGATCGCGCTGACCCACTTCGCGCCCGTGCCGGACACCCTGGCGGGTGAACCCCTGGAGATCTACCCCTTCCTCGGCAGCCACCTCCTCGCCGAGGCGATGGACGAGGAAGGCGCCGACCTCGCCGCCCACGGACACGCCCACCTCGGCACCGAACACGGCATGACGGCGGGCGGCATCAGGGTCCGCAACGTTGCCATGCCCGTCATCGACCGGGCCTTCGCGGTCTACGACCTGTCGCCGAACGGGAACGGATCCGCGCGCCGACGCATCGGATGACGGGCCTTGGCGTTCACGGCGGCCGACCGCGGGTAGGCGCGGGACGTGAGCTATGTGACCCCCGGCAAGGAGTACTCCCGCGACAGCCGGTACCTCACCACCCGGATCACCGCCGACGGCCGCGACGGCTTCCCCGTGGAGCCCGGCCGCTACCGGCTGGTGGTCAGCCGTGCCTGTCCGTGGGCGAGCCGCGCGGTGATCGTACGGCGACTCCTCGGGCTGGAGCGGGCCCTGCCGATGGCCGTCGCCGGGCCGGTGCACGACGAGCGCAGCTGGACCTTCGACCTCGATCCGGGCGGGCGCGACCCCGTACTCGGCATCGAGCGCCTCCGGGAGGCCTACCGCGCGCGCGACCCCGGCTACGACCGCGGCATCACGGTGCCGGCGGTCGTGGACGTCCCGACCGGGAAGGTGGTCACCAACGACTTCCCGCGGATCACGCTCGACATGTCGCTGCAATGGGCGCCCCACCACAGGCCCGGGGCGCCCGCGCTCTATCCGCTCCTGCTGCGGCCGCAGATCGACGCGGTCAACGAGGTGGTGTACCGGGACGTGAACAACGGCGTCTACCGGGCCGGATTCGCCGGGTCGCAGGAGTCCTACGCCGACGCGTACGAGAGGCTGTTCGCCCGGCTCGACTGGCTGTCGGCCCGCCTCGACCGGTCCCGCTACCTCGTCGGCGACACCCTCACCGAGGCGGACGTACGGCTGTTCACCACGCTCGTCCGCTTCGACGTCGTCTACCACGGCCATTTCAAGTGCAACCGGAACAAGCTGACCGAGATGCCGGTGCTGTGGGCGTACGCGCGGGACCTGTTCCAGACACCCGGCTTCGGCGACACCGTCGACTTCGACCACATCAAGCGGCACTACTACCTGGTGCACTCCGACATCAACCCCACCGGCATCGTGCCGAACGGCCCCGACCCGTCGGGCTGGCTGACGCCGCACGGCCGCGCCGCCCTGGGAGGACGGCCGTTCGGCGACGGCACCCCACCCGGCCCGGTCCCGCCCGAGGAGGCGGTACCGCCGGACCACACCCCGCTCTCCTGAAGGAGGCCGCCATGAGTGGCATCAACGACGATCTGGTGGGCTATCGCGTCGAGGCGTCCGACGGACACATCGGCAGCGTGGACCGCCATTCACCCGACGCAGGCAGGGACTTCGTGGTCGTCGACACGGGGCCGTGGATCTTCGGTCGCCATGTCCTGGTCCCCGCCGAGGTCATCACCCGGGTCGACGCCGAGGAGAGGACCGTCCATCTCGCCGCCACGAAGGCCGAGGTCAAGGACTCGCCCGACTTCGAGAGCGGACGCCACGAGGACGACGTCGCCGTCATCCGTCTCATCGAGCAGTACTACGCCAACCGCCACATGTGAATGCGACTTGTCAGGCCCTGTGTCAGCGTGAGCGGGAGGCAGCCCGTACCCCACACGTCAAGGAGTCGCCGTCATGGGCGGTATGAAGGACAAGCGCCAGGAGCCGGGCAAGGGCCGCGAGGAGCAGAAGCGCCCGCAGCGGCCCGGCCAGGACCCGGCCCACCCCGATTCCGGCACCGGCGCCCGGGGCAAGACTCCCGACGAGCTGAAGCGGCGCCGCGAGGAAGACGTGCACCCCGGCGAGCGGGACCGGAGTGACGAGGACTTCTGACCGTACCCAAGCACCGATGGCGGTGGCAGCCGTCGGCGTGGCGGCGCTGCTGAGCGGGGCCGGGGAGGCCGGACAGGCCCCCGCGCGGGCCCTCGCCGAAGCGGACTACCCGCGGGCATGCGCACCGCCGGCGCTGCGGACCCGTCAGCAGCTCCAGGAACACCGCGGGGCGAGCAGCCGTACCGGCGAGCGGCCCACGGGAGCACCACAGGGGCGGCTTCTGGCGGGACAACAGCCTCACCCTCGCCTTCGGCGGGCTGCAGCGGCTCTCGGTCGGGGAAGTACCCGGCACCGTCTGGCTCCTCCAGCGCGGCTCACCCGAATCCAAGGAACTCCACAAGGCAGGACCGGAAAGCGACCGGGAACAGCGCATCGGCGATCACGCCCGAGCCGACTCACCCCGCCGGGCCGGCACGAAGTCCATCGCCGGTACGGCTGCCTGCAACGAGCAGCAGCTGCGCCGGCGCCAGCGAGGATCCCCGGAATCCAAGCCCGTCGGCGCCCCGCACAGCTCCACGGGAGTGGAGGGTTGAACCGAACCGCATGGGAGGTACTTCGTGAGCAGCCCGGTCGGCCTTTCGGAAGGCTGCCTTGACGCCCTTCACCACCTGAAGGAGACCCGGGAGATCAATACCGTGATCCTCCGGATGGCGGATCCACCGGGCGTGCTGGTGCCGGAGGTGGAGGGCAATCTGAGCCATGAGGAGCTCCTGCAGGCGCTGCCCGCGGACGAGGCGCGCCTGGTCGTCCACGAGCTGTCCTTCGCCACCCGGGAAGGGGCCCGCAGGCACGCGCGGCTGCTGGTCCTCTGGATGCCGCCGGACACCGCCGCACAGGAGGCCGAGTACACGGCCGCCCACACCGCCCTGAAGGAGTACCTCACGGACGTCCACGTCCACCTCACGGCACGACGGATCGACCAGCTGGAGTACCGAAGGCTCGTCGCCCTCGCCGGTTGAGGCCGCCGTCAGGCGGCGGGCTTGCCGGGCTGGTCGTGGGTCGAGCAGTGGATGCCGCCGCCGCCCGAGGCGATCGTGTCGATCGGGACCGGCACGACGTCCCGCTTGGGGAAGTGCTCCTGGAGGATGCCGCGGGCCCGGTCGTCGGCCTTGCGGTCCCCGAACTTGGGCATGAAGACGGAGTCGTTGGCGATGTAGAAGTTGGCGTAGGTCGACACGAAGTCGTCTCCGCGGCCCGTGATCCTGTTCAGGTCGGGCTGCGGCAGGTCGATGACCTCGAAGCGCCGGCCGCGGGCGTCCGTCGCCTTCGACAGGACGGACTTCGCCTGATCGGCGGAGCGCGACCAGGAGTCCGCCGGGGTGCTGGGGTGCGCGCGGTCCAGCAGGACCACACCGGGCGCGGTGAAGCGCACCAGGCTGTCCACGTGGGCGTCCGTGATGTCCTCACCGCGTACGCCGGCCAGCCAGACCACCTTCTCGACGCCCAGGGTCTGCTTGAGCTCGGCCTCGATCGTGTCCCGGCTCTTGCCCTTGTTGCGGTTGTCGTTGACGATCGAGCTCTCGGTGATCAGCAGGGTGCCCTCGCCGTCGGGCTCGAAGGATCCGCCCTCCGCGACAAGCGGAGCCTGGACCCGGGGGATCCCGTACTTCTGGAGCAGGGTGCGGCCGACCGCTCCGTCGTTCTCGTGCTGCTGCTTGTTGCCCCAGCCGTTGAAGTTGAAGTCGACCCCGACGACCTTGCCGCCCTCCTCGACGAACACGGGGACGGTGTCGCGGGCCCAGAGGTCGTCGACGGCCAGCGGGATCACCTCGACCTGCGAGCCGCACGCCCGCTGCGCCGCGTCCACCTGGTCGGGCCGGGCCATCATGACGACCGCCTCGTACTCCCCGACCGCCCGCGCGATCCGTGCGATGTCCTCGCGTACGTAGGGCAGGTCGCGCTCCCAGACCTTGGACAGCGCCGGCCAGGACATGAACGTACGGGTGTGGCTCTCCCACTCGGCGCCCAGCCGGCGCCTGCCGGCCGAGGCGGCGGCGGGCTGGGTGGACCCGCCGGTGGCGCCGGCCTGCGCTCCGTTCTGGGAGGGGCCGCAGGCCGAGGCGCCCGCGACCATCGCGCCGATGGCGGAGAGGGTCCGAAGGACGGTCCGGCGGGTAGGGGGCAGGAAGGACACGGGGGACTCCGATCGTGGGCCGGCGGACGGGGTGCATCCGCCAGGGCGGGCGCGGGTGGTGTGGCGTAGGCCGACAAACCGGGCGCTACGGACAAGGGTGCGCGCTCCGCACCGCGAACGGCCGCTCTGCACGGAGAGTGATGCGGCCACGTGTCGTCACTGTCGCACTGACTGGAAATTCAGTCAATTCGCGGGACGGTGATCGAGGGAGTCCAGACGGGCTGTTTCCACTCCGATCGCCTCGCCGAGCAGGCCGCGGGCATGTTCCAGGGGGAGCAGGCCGCTGAGCCAGCGCACGCTGAGTCCCTCCAGCAGAGCGGTCAGGCGCTCCGCGGCGGCCGTGACGGCGCCGGGCGGCGCGGCCGGGCACAGCTCGGCGAGGTGGCCCGCGATCTCCGCCACCCAGGCCGCGCCCGCCGCGGCGAGTTCCTCCCGCAGCTCCGGATCGAAGACCGAGTGCGCCCGCAGCTCTCCCCAGGCCGTACTGTTCTCGCGCACCTCGGGCAGGTCCTGGAACTCCAGCAGCAGGGTCTGCTCCAGGAGCTGCCGCGGGTCGGAGGGGCGGGGTTCTCCCTCCTCCTCCCTCGTTGCGGTGTAGCGGTCCGCCCGGTCCCCGATGAACGCCAGGGCGTGCCGCAGGATGCCGGGCCGGTCCTTGAAGTGGTAGTAGATCAGGGCGGTGGACACGCCGGCCTCGGCCGCGAGGTCCGCCACCCGCAGTCCCCGCACGCCCTGACGTGCGATGACCCGTGCGGCACCCGTGAGGATTGCTCTTCTGCGGTCGGTCACTGTGTGGTCCCTCCTGGTGATACCTCCCGGCCGTGTGCGTCTCGCATTGTCACACATTGACTGAAACTTTAGTTAGCGGCACGATGCGCGCAGGTCATTGCCGCAACGTTGAAAGAGCCACCGCATGCCCGAGCAGCATCCCGGCGTACCACCCACCCCCACGGCGCTGTCCGCCGACGACCCCTACGAGATCGGCGGCTACCGCCTCCACGCCCGTCTCGGCTCCGGCGGCATGGGGGTGGTCTATCTGGCGTACACGCCCGGCGGCCGCCCCATCGCACTGAAGGCCGTACGCGGGGAGTTCGCCGCGGACCCCGAGTTCCGCGAGCGGTTCGCCCAGGAGGTGGCCAGCGCACGCCGGATCCACGGCCTGTTCACGGCCCAGGTGGTCGACTCCGGGGTGGACGACCGCACCCCGTGGCTCGCCACGGCCTACGTGCCGGGCCCCTCGCTGCACGAGGTGGTGCAACGGCACGGACCGCTGCCGGTGCGTACGGTCCTGCTCCTCGTCGCGGGCATCGCCGAGGCGCTCCAGGCGATCCACCGGGTGGGCGTCGTCCACCGCGACCTCAAGCCGGCCAACGTGCTGGTCGCGGGCGACGGCCCGCGGGTGATCGACTTCGGTATCGCGCGTGCGGCCGACGCCGCCGCCCTCACCGGCACGGGCCTGCGGATCGGCACCGCCGCCTTCATGGCGCCCGAGCAGGCGCTGGGCCGCCAGGTGACCCCGGCGACCGACGTCTTCGCGCTCGGCACGCTGGCCGCGCACGTGGCGGGCGGGGTCCCGCCCTTCGGGAACGGGCCGGAGGCCGGGGCCCTGTACCGGGTGGTCCACGAGCATCCCGACCTCAGCCGCGTGCCCCGCGACCTGCACGATCTGATCTCGTGGTGCCTGGCCAAGCGCCCCGAGGACCGCCCCACGACCGTCGAACTGATCGCGTCCGTGCACGCGCACCCCGTGGTGGGGCCGCGGCCGGAGTTCACCGAGGGCTGGCTGCCCCGGCCGGTACGGGACGAGGTCGGGGGCCGGGCGGACGCCGGGTGGCGAGCTCCGGAGCACCTGCAGGCGACCAGGACGGCGGCGACCGCATACCCCGGCCCGGAAGACGGCTGCCCGGTCGCTTCCGCTCCGCCCATGCCCGGCTCCCACGCGCCGACGGCGCCGGCCGGGGCCGGGGCGGTGCCCGTGCCCATGCCCGGGGCGGTGCCCGTGCCCGGGGCCGCGTCCGCGTCCGGGGCCGGGGCCTGGGGCGGGGTCGTGACCGGAGCGTCGGTGCCCGCGCCGGCCCCTTCTCCCGCGCCGGCCCCGCCTCGCACGTCGGACCCGGCTCCCGCGCCGACCCCGTCGGCCGGCCGCGGACCCGGCTCCGACCATCTCGTCCCAGCCCCCGGCCGCCGTGCGGCCAGGCGCGGGCGGCGGCGCCCGCCGACGGCGGCCCTGGCGGTGGCCGCCACCCTGCTGGCCTGCGCCGGAGCCGTGTACTACCTGGACGACCCCGCGGGGGAGGGGGCCGGCCCGGACGTGAGCGGGAGCCCCGCCACCCGGCCGGCCCCGGCCCCGCCCACGGCCGCCGCCTACCTCCCCGGTTACGCGAAGGCCCAGCTCACCGCCCCCGACTCCGGCTACGAGTTCGACCTGAAGGCGGGCAAGGTGGTGCCCGCCGAGACGGCCACCTGGTACCTGGCGCGCGACGGCCAGGCGTTCCTGCCGTCCGACGAGTCGGACGCCTTCGTGGCCGACGGCGCGGAGCTGACGGCGGCCGACTGCGTCCACGGCATCGAGACGCGACCGGCCGCCGCCCTGCCCTTCAACGCGCTCGCCCACGCCCGGCCGTTCTGCGTGCGCAGTCCGGACCGGAACGACATCGCGATCGTGCGGCTGGTCGAGGCCGCCGCCGGCGGCTCCGTGACGATCGCCGTGGACCAGTACCGCCGGCCCTGAAACCCAGGACTTGACTGAATTTTCAGTTAACGCAAGGATGCCGAGTCATCCGGCCCCCTCACCCTCAGGGAGACCCCATGGACACGCCCCGCGCCACCCGCCGCCGACTGCTCCAGTTCGGCGCGGCGGCCCTGCCGCTCACCGCCCTCGGTCCGCTCCTCCCCTCCACCGCCGCGCACGCGGCCACCGCACCCGGCGGCGGTTCCGCGGCCCTGCGGATGCCCGCGGAGACCGACCGCCACGTCCGCACCTACATGGCCTGGCCCGCCCTCTCCTCGGTCTGGGAGGGCAAGCTCGACGCGGTCCGCGGCAACATCGCCGACGTCGCGTACGAGATATCGCGCTTCGAGCCGGTCGTCATGCTGGCGCGCCCCGGTCAGGCCGCCGACGCCCGCTACCGCTGCGGGCGCGGCGCGTACCACGCCATCGACGTCATCGAGATCCCCAACGACGACCTCTGGATCCGGGACTTCGGCCCCACCTTCGTGGTCGGCCCCGGAGCCGTCGCCGGGGTGGACACCAACTTCAACGGCTGGGGCAAGACGGGCACGCCGTACGCCCAGCCCTTCGCCAACGACGCGGCGGCGGCCGGCGTCCTCCTCGGCGAGTACGGGGTGCCGCGGATCCGCGCGGGATTCGTCGGCGAGGGCGGCTCGCTGGAGACCGACGGCGAGGGAACCCTGCTGGCCACGGTCAGCTCGCTGGTGAACGCCAACCGCAACCCGGGCATGAGCCAGGACCAGGTCGAACAGGCCCTGAAGACCGCCCTCGGCATCGAGAAGGTCATCTGGGTCCCGGGTCTGGCCGGCCAGGACATCACGGACTGTCACATCGACTGCCTGGCCCGTTTCACCGCCCCGGGACGGGTCATCCTGGACAAGCCCGGAGCCGGTGCGGACCCGAAGTGGATCGCCGTCTACGAGGAGACCAAGCGGGCCCTGGAAAGCACCACCGACGCCCGCGGCCGCCGCCTCGCCGTCACGGAGCTCCCCGGCCCCGACCGCCGCCGGATCCGCGGCGGGGGAGCGGAGTTCCTGTCCAGCTACACCAACTACTACACCGCGAACGGCGCCGTCATCGCGCCGCAGTTCGGCGACGGGTACGCCGACGGTCTCGCGTACGCCATCCTGCAGGCCGCCTACCCCGACCGGCAGGTGGTCCAGATCGGCATCGACCACATCGCCGGCGGGGGCGGCGGCATCCACTGCGCCACCCAGTCCCACCCGGCCGCCCCGCCCCTGGCCTGATGTCCGCCGCTCCCGGTGACGGGCCGCGTACGCCGGTCACGGAACGCCCCGGTAAAGTGCGGGCCATGGCGTCTCGCAGCACTCAGATCCTCGAAGCGGCCGCCCGGGTGATCGCCCGGCGCGGGGTCCGCGGGCTGCGCGTGGAGGAACTCGCGGCGGAGGCCGGCGTCTCCACCGCCCTGATCTACTACCACTTCAAGGACCGCACGGGGGTCCTGCGCCAGACCCTCGAATTCATCAACGACCGTGCGGAGCGCTACACCACCGACCGCGACCCGGACGAACCGCCGCTCACCCCTCGGGAGGAGCTGGAGGAGACGCTGCTGCTGGAGCTCCAGGACACCGTCGAGGTACGGGAGAACAGCTCGGCCTGGGGCGAACTGCGGGCCAGTGCGGTCTTCGACGAGGTGCTGCGCGAGGACCTGGCCCGGGCCACCCTGGTGTGGGTCCAGGAGGTCGCCGCGCTGCTGGGCCAGGTCCAGCCGATGGCGCCGGCCTCGGCGCTCGCCGCCGCGGCCGAACGGCTCACCGCCCTCCTGGAGGGGCTCAGCATGCGCTGGCTCAGCGGTGGCATCAGGATCGGCCACGCGCGGGAGCTCATGAGCGGCGCCATCGACGCCGAACTGGCCGGGCTCCGGCAGAACTGACTGACGTACCCGGACCCCGCCCTGCGGGGCGCGGTCGCCGGGGGCTGAAGCCTGCCCTGGAACGCCGTCCGACCCGATCCGACCCTGTCGACCCTGTCCTCTTCGGGATCAGGGCCTTTCATTGCCAAGCTATTGACTGAATTTTCAGTCAATGCCAGAGTCGCAATCCCGGACGGCGAATTCCGGCCCTCCCAGGCCCGCTCGCCCCGCCTTCCGGAGGAAGGAAAGACCATGCCCCTGACGCCCACCGAACGTGACCGGCTGCTGCTGTTCACCGCCGCCGAACTGGCCAGGGCCCGGCACGCGCGGGGCCTGCGGCTCAACGTCCCGGAGGCGACCGCCGTGATCGCCGACACGGTGTGCGAGGCGGCGCGCGACGGCCTCCGCCTCGCCGAAGCCCTCGAGCGCGGCCGAGGTGTCCTCGGCCCGGACGACGTGCTTCCGGGCGTCGTCGACATCGTGACCGAGGTGATGGTCGAGGCGGTGTTCGAGGACGGCACCCGCCTCGCGGCGATCAGTGACCCCTTCGGGGAGCACCCCCGCGACGACGGGGCGCCGGGCGCCGTGCTGCCCGCCTCGGACACCGTCGAGGCGCCGGCCCCGGTCCTGACCCTCGCCGTACGCAACACGGCCTCGGTACCGGTGAGCGTGACCTCGCACTTCCACTTCTTCGAGGCCAACCCCCGGCTCGACTTCGACCGCGCCGCCGCGTACGGCATGCGCCTGGCCGTCGCCGCCGGGTCGTCCACCCGGTTCGACTCCGGCGCCACCGTCGAGGTGGGCCTCGTCCCCATCGGCGGCGACCGGATCGCGATCGGCTTCGCCGGCCTGGTCGACGGCCCCCTCGACGCCCCCGGCGCGAAGGAAGAGGCCCTGCTCAGGGCCGCGGCCTGCGGCTACCTCGGCGTGCGTACCCCAGAAGGAATCCCGACATGAGCAGACCGACCCGACACGGCGACCACTGCGCCCCCGGCAGCAGCCGGGACATCGACCCGCACGAGTACGCGGCGGTGCACGGCCCGCGGGCCGGGGACCGGGTACGCCTGGGCGATTCGGGACTCGTCGTCCGGGTGGAGTCCGACGCGCAGAAGCCGGGCGACGAGTTCCTGGCCGGTTTCGGCAAGACCGCGCGTGACGGCCTGCACCTGAAGGCGGCGGCGGTGCGCGAGACGTGCGACGTCGTCATCAGCAACGTGCTGGTCATCGACGCCGTCCTGGGCGTCCGCAAGGTGTCCATCGGTATCCGCGAGGGCCGTATCCACGCGATCGGCCGGGCCGGCAACCCCGACACCCTCGACGGCGTGGACGTCGTCGTAGGCACCGGCACCACCATGATCTCGGGCGAGGGTCTGATCGCCACCGCCGGCGCCGTGGACACCCACGTGCACCTGCTGTCCCCGCGGATCATGGAGGCCTCGCTCGCGAGTGGTGTGACCACGATCATCGGGCAGGAGATCGGCCCGAGTTGGGGTGTGGGCGTGAACTCGCCCTGGGCGCTGAAGCACGGGTTCAACGCCTTCGACGCCTGGCCGGTCAACATCGGCTTCCTGGCCCGCGGCTCCTCCTCGGACGCCGCCCCCCTCGTCGAGGCCCTGGCCGAGGGCGGGGCGTGCGGTTTCAAGGTCCACGAGGACATGGGCGCCCACACCCGCGCCCTGGACACCGCCCTGCGGGTGGCCGAGGAGCACGACGTACAGGTCGCGCTGCACAGCGACGGCCTGAACGAGTGCCTCTCGGTCGAGGACACCCTGCGTGTCCTGGAGGGGCGTACGATCCACGCCTTCCACATCGAGGGCTGCGGCGGCGGGCACGTCCCCAACGTGCTGAAGATGGCGGGCGTGCCGAACGTCATCGGCTCCTCCACCAACCCCACCCTGCCCTTCGGCCGGGACGCGGTCGCCGAGCACTACGGCATGATCGTCTCCGTCCACGCCCTGAAGACCGACCTCCCGGGCGACGCGGCCATGGCCCGCGACCGGATCCGGGCCGGGACGATGGGGGCCGAGGACGTCCTGCACGACCTCGGGGCGATCGCGATCACCTCCTCGGACGCCCAGGGCATGGGCCGGGCCGGGGAGACCGTCCGCCGGACGTTCGCCATGGCCGGGAAGATGAAGGCCGAGCTCGGGCCCATGGAGGGCGACGGCGAGGGCGACGACAACGCCCGCGTCCTGCGCTACATGGCCAAGCTGACCATCAACCCCGCCATCGCCCACGGCCTGGCCCACGAGATCGGCTCCATCGAGGTCGGCAAGCTCGCCGACATCGTGCTCTGGCGCCCGCCCTTCTTCGGCGCGAAGCCCCAGCTGGTCCTCAAGTCAGGCTTCCCGGCCTACGGAGTCACCGGCGACCCCAACGCCGCCACCGACTGCTGTGAGCCACTGGTCCTGGGCCCCCTGTTCGGTGCGCACGGCGGCGCCCCCGCGGACCTCTCGGTGGCGTTCGTCAGCCGCGCCGCGGCCGAGTCGGGCTCCTTCGGCGCCCCGTACGACGCCCTGGCGACCCGACGCCGCCGGGTCGCCGTGCGGGGGACCCGTGGCATCGGCCCGAAGGACATGGTCGGCAACGCCCGGCTGGGGGATGTCCACGTGAACCCCCGGAGCGGCCTCGTCACGCTCGACGGCGAGCCCCTGCGCTCCGAACCGGCGCAGGAGGTCTCCCTCAACCGCCTCTACTTCCTCTGACCGATCTCGCTCTTGACTGAATTTTCAGTTCGATGGAAGACTCCGCCAACGAAAGAAATGAGACCTCTGATGGCTGAATACCGTATGCCCGCCGAGTGGTCCGAGCACGAGGGCTGCCTGATGGCCTGGCCCACCCGCGAGGAGCTGTGGGGAAGCGTCCTCGCCGACGCGAAGGAGGAGTACGCCAACGTCGCCCGCGCCATCGCCGCCTTCGAACCCGTGACGATGGTCGCCCCGCCCGGCCACGGCGAGGAGGCCCGGGCCCGCTGCGGGAAGGACACCCCTGGCATCACCGTCATCGAGCTGCCGCTCGACGACTCCTGGTTCCGCGACTCCGCCCCGCTGTTCGTCCTCGACGGGGACGGCAACCGGGCCGGCGTGGACTTCCGCTTCAACGCCTGGGGCCGCAAGCACCACCCCTTCGACGCCGACGACCGGGTCAGCGCCCTGCTGCTGGAGCACGTCGGGGCCGACCGGATCGCCTCCGACATGATCCTCGAAGGCGGCGCGATCACCGTCGACGGCGAGGGCACGCTGATCACCACCGAGCAGTGCCTGCTCCACCCCAACCGCAACCCCGGCATGAGCCGTGACGAGATCGAGGCCGAGCTGAAGGCCCGGCTCGGGGTCACCAAGGTCATCTGGCTGCCGTACGGCGGGCTCCTCGACACCGAGACCGACGGCCACGTCGACGGCGTCGCGGCGTTCGCCGCGCCCGGCACCGTCGTCGTCTCCCTGCCGTCCGACCCCGCCCACCCCGACTACGCCAGGATGCGCGCCAACCGCGCGGTGCTGGAGGCCACCACCGACGCCCGGGGCCGCCGCCTGGAGATCATCGACGTACCGCAGACCTCCTTCGCGGACTTCGCCGACGGCGAGATCGAGGTCTCGTACCTGAACTACTACGTCGCCAACGGTGGCGTGGTCGTCCCGGTGGCCGGGGCGCCCCAGGACGAGGACGCCCTCGCCGTCATCGCCTCCGCCTACCCCGGCCGCAAGGTCGTCGGGGTGCGGGCGCTCGCCGTCGCGTTCGGCGGTGGCGGGGTCCACTGCATCACCCAGCAGATCCCCGCCGCCGGCTGACCCGCGTACCGGCCCCACCAGGCGGACCGCCCCGGCGGTCCGCCCGCTCCTCCCCCCGCATCCCTCACGGAAAAGAGAGCGCGAAGATGACCACCTCCCCACCCCGCACGGGCAGACGCACCCACCGCCGGCCCGGCCGCCGCACCGCGGGCCTCACCACCGCCGTCCTGACCTCCTTCGCCCTGCTCGCCGCGGCCTGCTCGGGCCCGCCCAAGGCCGACGGCGGCAACGTCACCGACGTCCACCTCTCCGCCACCACGCCCCAGGCACGCGGTGAGATCGACTCCTTCAGCTGGGCCGTCTACGCCGAACCGCCCACCCTCGACTACACGGTGGCCTTCGACTACCCGCAGAACACCATCCTGTCCAACGTGTGCGAGAGCCTCATGCGCTGGACCCCCGGCCTCACCACCGAGCCCGGCCTCGCCCGGAAGGCGTCCAACCCCGACCCCACCACCTGGGTCTACGACCTGCGCCCCGGCGTCCGCTTCCACGACGGCAACGAGATGACAGCCGACGACGTGGTCTTCAGCCTCGGCCGGCAGACGGACCCCGACAACGCGGCCGCCTGGGCCCAGGTGTTCCAGAACGTCACCTCCGTCACCAAGAGCGGCCCGCTCCAGGTCACCGTCAAGCTCAAGAAGCCCGACTCGCAGTTCCCGCAGTACATGGCGACCGCCGCCGGCGTGGTGGCGTCCAAGGCGGGAGTCGAGGCGGCCGGCAAGGACTACGGCACCACCGGCGGCCTCGCCTGCACCGGCCCCTTCCAACTCGGCACGTGGAACAAGGGCCAGTCGATCGAACTCGACCGCTTCGACGGCTACTGGGGCACCAAGGCCAAGTCGAAGAAGGCCGTCTTCCGCGTCCTGACCGACCCCTCCGCCCGCACCAACGCCCTGCTCAGCGGGGAGGTCGACGGCGGCTACCTGATCCCCACCGAGAGCTACGCGCGCCTGCGCGAAAGCGGCACGGGCACCCTCTACTTCGGCGAGGGCCTGAGCACGGTCAACGTCAACGTCACCAACATGCAGGGCCCCCTCGGCGACGTCCGCGTCCGCCGGGCCCTGTCCCTGGCCCTCGACCGCACCGGATTCGTCAAGGCCGGCCTCGGGGGCGCGGGCACCGTCACCAACTCCCTCACCACCCGGGCCGCGTGGGCCGCGGCCCCCGAACACACCCTGAAGACGGCCTTCGACGGGCTCCCGCCCTCCGGCCAGGACATCGAGCAGGCCAAGGCCCTGATCAAGGAGGCCGGGGCCACCGGCAAGTCCCTGACCATGGCGACCAGTTCCATAGGCCAGGACGTGTCCCTGCTCGCCACCGCCGTCCAGGCGGCCGGTACCCGGATCGGCCTGGACATCCGGCTGAAGACCATCGCCCCCAACGCGTTCACCGCGCTGTTCACCGACCCCGGGGCGCGCGAGGGCATCGACATGTTCCCGCTCACCTACTACGACTCGATCACCGATCCCCTCGACCTGCTGTCGAACTTCAAGACCGGCGCCTACATGAACTTCGCCGGCTACAGCGACCCCGAGTACGACCGGCTCGTCGAGCAGGCCGCCGCCGTCTACCCGGTCGAGGAGCGGCTGGACATCGAGGCGAAGCTGCAGCGCCAGGCCTCCGAGCAGCTGCTGTGGATCCCCGTCGCCGAGTGGCCGACCGCGCTGTTCCTGGGCAAGCGGATCACCGGAGCGCCCACCACGATCTCCTACATGTACCACCCGTGGGCCGCAGACGTGGGGGCCGCACCGTGAGCTTCGTCCGCTTCGCCGTACGACGGGTGGCGGAAATGGCCGCCACCCTCCTCGTCGCCTCGTTCGTGGTCTTCGGAGCCATGTACCTGGCACCCGGCAGCCCGGCGAGCTTCCTGCTCGCCGGCCGTTCGGCCTCCCCCGAGGCCCTCGCCTCGATCAATGCCCAGTACCACCTGGACGAGCCCTTCCTCGTACGCTACCTCCGCTGGCTCGGGGACGTGCTGCAGGGCGACTTCGGGCGCTCGATCACCTACCGCACCGACGTCTCCCGCCTGTTGGCGGACCGGCTTCCCGTGACGCTGCTGCTGATCGCCATGGCGCTCGTCGTGGTCGTGGCGATCGGCCTGCTGCTGGGCCGGATCGCCGCCGTCCGGGGTGGGGCCACCGACTCCGCCATCCTGGTCACCACGACGTTCGCCGTCGGCACCCCGTCCTTCGTCGCGGCCGTCCTGCTCCAGGGGCTGTTCGCCGTCCGGCTCGGCTGGTTCCCCAGCAGCGGCGCCGGCGACGGCCTCGGCGACATGCTCTGGCACCTCGCCCTCCCCTCGATCGCCCTGGCGCTCTACCTGATCGGCATGCTCGCCCGGGTCACCCGCTCGGCCATGCTCGAAGCCCTCGACAGCGAGCACGTCACCGTCGCCCGCAGCCGCGGCGTCCCCGAACGCCAGGTCATCCGCCGCCACGTCTTCCGCAACTCCCTCGGGACGGTCCTGACCACCGGCGGACTGATCGTCTCCACCCTGCTGGTGTGCACCATCCTCGTGGAGACCGCCTTCAGCATCGGCGGTATCGGCCAGCTCCTCGAACTGTCCACCACCACCAAGGACTTCCCCACCGTCCAGGCGATCTCCCTGATCATCGTCGCCCTCTTCATGACGGTGAACCTGATCGTGGACCTGGCCCTGCCCCTGGTCGACCCCCGGGTCACCCTCACCTCCAGGAAGGCCACCGCGTGACCGCCGTCCTGACCCGCCGGCCGGGCCTCTCCCGGATCCGCGCCGCCGGCTCCCCACTCCACCGCGTCTGCCTGGCGCTCGTCGGCCTGGTCGTCCTCGCCGCGCTGCTCGCGCCGTGGCTGGCGACCCAGGATCCCAACGCCGTGGACCTCGCGGGCGCCCTCGCCGGACCCTCCGCCGCGCACCCGCTCGGCGTGGACGCCGCCGGCCGCGACACCCTCGCCCGGCTGCTGCTCGGAGCGCGCACCTCCCTGCTCGGGCCGCTGGGCGTCGTCGTCTTCTCCACCGTCGCCGGCATCGCCGTCGGCATGGCCGCCGCCTGGCGCGGCGGCTGGCTCGACTCCGTCCTCTCCCGGAGCACGGAACTCGTCTTCGCCTTTCCCGGCATGCTGCTGGCCATCCTGATCATCTCGGTGTACGGAGAAGGCCTGTTGGCTCCCGTCATCGCCCTGGCCGTGGCCTACCTGCCCTACGTCAGCCGCCTCACCCGCTCGCTCGTACTCGCCGAGCGCGCCCGCCCGTACGTGAGCGCCTACCGGGTCCAGGGGCACTCGGCCGTGCAGATCTGCCTGCGCCACGTCCTGCCCAACATCGCCCCCGTCGTCCTCGCCCAGTCCACCATCAACTTCGGCTACGCCCTCATGGACCTGGCCGGACTGTCCTTCCTCGGGCTCGGCGTCCCCGCCCTCACCCCCGACTGGGGCCGCATGGTCTTCGACGGGCAGACCGCCATCCAGCACGGCTACCCGCTGTCCGCGATCCTGCCCTGCGCCTTCATCGTGCTGACCGTGGTCGCCTTCAACGTGGTGGGCGAGCGGTGGGCCGACCGAGTCGCCAGGAGAGACAGATGAACACCCTCGACATCCAAGGGCTGCGGGTCACCCTGCCCGGCACCGCCCGGCCCGTCCTCGACGGCGTCGACCTCACCGTCGCCGCCGGCGAGACCGTCGCCCTCGTCGGCGAGTCCGGCTCCGGCAAGAGCCTCACCTCCCGCAGTGCGCTGCGCCTGCTGCCGCCCGGCGCGGTCGTCGAAGGCGCCGTACGGGTCGGCGGGCAGGACGTGCTCGCCATGGACGCCGACCGGCTGCGCGGCGTACGCGCCGGCACGGTCGCCATGGTCTTCCAGGACCCGCGCGCCGCCGTCAACCCGCTGCGCCGCATCGGGGACTTCCTCACCGAGAGCGTCACGCTCACCGGGACGATGAACGGGCAGGACGCCGAGGCCCGCGCGCTCGAACTCCTCCGGGCCGTGGGCCTGGACGCGTCCGTGCTGCGCAAGTACCCCGGCCAGGTCTCCGGCGGCATGCTCCAGCGGGTCGTGATCGCGGCCGCGCTCATGGGGGATCCCGCGCTCCTGCTGGCCGACGAGCCCACCACCGCGCTGGACGTCACCAGCCAGGCCGAGGTCATCGCCGTCCTGGCGGGACTCCGCGAACGCTTCGGCACCGGGCTGCTGTTCGTCACCCACGACCTCGATCTGGCCGCCGCCATCAGCGACCGCGTCTACGTCATGTACGCCGGGCGGATCGCGGAGACCGGCCCCGCCGAGGTCCTCTTCACACGCCCCAGGCACCCGTACACGGCCGCGCTCCTCGCCTCCACCCCGCGGATGGAGGGCCCCCGGGGCAGGCTCGCCGCCATCGAGGGCCAGCCGCCTGACCTGCGGGAGCCACTGCCCGGCTGCGCCTTCGCCGCCCGCTGCCCGCTCGCCACGGAGGTCTGCGACCAGCGGGCCCCGCTGCCGGCGGCGGCCCCGGACCGGCCGGACCACCGCGCCGCCTGCCACCACAGCGACCTGCTCGAAGGGACCGCCGTCGATGCCCGATAACGTACTGGAGGTCACCGGACTGCACCGCTCCTACGGAGCCGTCCGCGCGGTGGACGACGTGTCCTTCGCCCTCCCGGAAGGCGGATCGCTGGGCATCGTGGGGGAGTCCGGCTCCGGCAAGACGACCACCGCCCGCATCGTCGTCGGCCTGGAGCAGGCCGACGCGGGAGACGTACGGGTCCGCGGCAGGTCCCGGACGGAGCGCACCCGGGGCCGGGCCGCGCGGCTGGCCCGGGCCCGCGAGATCCAGATGGTCTTCCAGGACCCGTACCTCTCCCTCGACCCGCGCACCGGCGTCGAAGCGGCCCTGCGCGAAACGCTGCGGCTGCACTTCCCCGGGCGCGACCACACGCGGCGGATACGGGAACTGCTGGACCAGGTCGGCCTCGGCACCCGGGCCGCCGACGCCCTGCCGCGGCAGCTCTCCGGCGGCCAGCGCCAGCGCGTCGCCATCGCCCGGGCCCTCGCCGTCGAACCGGCCGTCCTCATCCTCGACGAGGCCGTCGCCGCCCTCGACGTCTCCGTACAGGCGCAGATCCTCAACCTGCTGGCCGACATCAGGGAGCAGACCGGGATCGGGTACCTCTTCATCACCCACGACCTCGGGGTCGTCCGCTGCGTCACCGACGAGATCGTCGTGATGCGCCACGGGGCCGTGGTCGAACAGGGCGGCACGCAGGAGGTGCTCGCCGCGCCCCGGCATCCGTACACCCGGCTGCTGCTGGAGTCCGTGCCCCGCCCGGGCTGGGACCCGGCGGCGATCGCCGCGGCCCGGCGGGAGCTCTAGTGCCAGGGGGTCCGGCGGGGTCAGGTCCCGGCGGCGAGCGTACGGATCAGGGTGGGCAGCACCGCCCCGGAGTCGACCTCGGAGCCCAGCGACTCCGCGGCGGCCAGGCCGTCCACGGCGGCGGCCACGGCCTCGCCCAGCAGCCGCGGGTCGACGGCCCCGCCCCGCTCCTCGGCCAGGACCTGGAACAGCGTGACGAAACAGCCGCGCCAGCGCCGGTACTCCGCCTCCAGCGCCTCCCGGACCCGTGCGTCGTTCAGGGCGTGCCAGTGCAACGCGGAGTGGAGGTGGGAGAGTTCGCCGCCCTCGGGCCGGCCTAGCAGCTCGACCACCCGGTCGGCCCGCTCCGCGAAGGACCCGGGAGCGGAGGCCGCCTCCTCCAGGGGGTGGATCCACTCGGGTCGGATGTCCGCGATGACCGCCAGTACGAGATCGGTCCGGTCCTGGAAGTGGTAGTGGCACATCCCGTGCGAAACGCCGCACAGGGCCGCCACGTTGCGGGTGGTGAACCGTTCGCTCATCCCGCCCGCCAGCAGGGTCCGCGCGGCGGCGATCAGTCGCGCCCGGGTCTGTTCGCCCTTCGCCGAGACCCGGGACCGCCCCGCGCGGGCAGCGGGAGCGGACAGGTCCGGGGAGTTCTTCGCGGAAGCTGCCATGGCGTCACTCTAACGAGCCCGCGCGCCGTCACCTGCGGCTTTCCCCGATCCTTCGGAACGGCCCCGTCTCAACTATTGACCGAGCGCTTGGCCAGTTTTAGCTTTCCGGTCAACCCCGCTGTTCTCGCGGGGAGTTGAGTACAAGGAGACCCCTCATGAACGCTCACGCAGCACACCCGCCCGCGCCCGGCGAGGGCATGGGCAGACGAAGGTTCCTCGCAGCGGCGGGGCTCACCGCCGCTGCCGCCGCGCTCGCGGCGACCGAGGGCAGGGCCCGCGCGGCAGCCCGCCCCGCCCCGGCGGCGGGCGCCTTCCGCGTACCGATCGAAGACGTCCGCCACACGCGCACCTGGATGGCCTGGCCCGACAGCACCTCCATCTGGGGCGGCAAGCTCGGCGGCGTCCAGTCGGACATCGCCCTCATCGCCCGCACCATCGCCACGTACGAGCCGGTCTACCTCTGCGCCAACTCCGGCAGTGCCGCCAAGGCCCGCTCCCTGTGCGGCCCGACGGTCACCGTCCTCTCCACCATCCCCGTCGACGACTGCTGGATGCGCGACACCGGCCCGGTCTTCCGCACCGACGGAGCGGGCGGCCTGGACGCCGTCGGCCTGAACTTCAACGGCTGGGGCAACAAGCAGGCCCACTCCAGGGACGCCCTGGTCGCTGGCCGGATCGCCGCCCACCTCGGCGTCCCGTTCACCGCCGCCGCCCTGGTGGGCGAGGGCGGCGCGGTCGAGCAGGACGGCGCGGGCACCCTGATGGCCACCCGCAGCAGCCTGGCGAACAGGAACCGCAACCCCAACATGTCGCAGACCCAGATCGAGGCCGCGCTGCGCACCGCCTACGGCGCCTCCAAGGTCATCTGGTTCGACGGCGTGACCGGCCAGGACATCACCGACGACCACGTCGACGCGACCTCCCGCTTCCTCGCCCCCGGGAAGGCCCTCGTCCAGATGCCCCTGGCCTCGGACACCGACGTCTACGCCAAGGACGCGCGCCAGCAGTACCAGATCCTGTCCGGAGCCACGACCGCGGGCGGCGGCCGCATGACCGTCGAGAAGCTCCAGGGCCCCGACTACGACAAGATCCGCTCCACCAACCGGGACTTCCTCGCCTCCTACGCCAACTACTACGTGTGCAACGGCGCGGTCGTCACCGGCCAGTTCGGCGACACCCGGGCCGACGCGGCGGCGAAGGCCACGCTGACCCGCCTCTTCCCGGGCCGCGTCGTCGAACAGCTCGACATCGACCGCCTCGGCACCGGTGGCGGCGGCATCCACTGCGTCACCCAGCAGCAGCCGATGCCCTGACTCTCCACGGCAGGCCGGTGGCCGAGCGCCACCGGCCTGCCCGTCGTATCCCGCAGGCCCCTCGGCGCTTCCGCATCACGGCCGAGGGGCCCTGACATGTGCGTCGTCCGGCTCGAACAGGGCCGCGACGTGCGTGTCGTGACGCCGGCCGCGGGGCGCCACGCCTCCGGACCTGGCCGAATGCCGTCGGCCGCCCCCGCAAACACGATGCGGGACAAGATCACTGCATCGAGGTAATGGCGGGGGTTTCTCAAGGTCGACTGGACGTAGGGGCCGTTAATGTTCCCCCGGATCTGGACGGATTCCCGGATATTCGCCCTCTTTTTCCTCTTTCACCGGTGACGTGCACCCATGCCGGTCACCGCCCTTAAGGAGAGCTCGACCGATGACCGTTGACACCAGCCCGGAAGCGCAGCTGGAGCCGCCCCAGCAGTCCAGCCTGAGCACGGCGGCCGCCCGCAACCTTGCCAGCACGACCAAGTCCGCTCCGCAGATGCAGGAGATCACCTCCCGGTGGCTGCTGCGGATGCTCCCGTGGGTGGAGACCAAGGGCGGCACCTACCGGGTGAACCGCCGGCTGAGCTACACCGTCGGCGACGGACGCATCGAGTTCATCCAGGACGGCGGCGACGTCCGGGTGATCCCGCGCGAGCTCGGCGAACTGGCCCTGCTCCGCGGCTTCGACGACGAAGAGGTGCTGACCGCGCTCGCCGGCCGCTGCGTCCAGCGCGACTTCCGGGCCGGCGAGGTACTGGTCGAGCGCGGCACCCCCGCCGAGCAGATCCACCTGATCGCCCACGGCCGGATCAACCAGACCTCCGTCGGCAAATACGGGGACGCGGTCGCCGTGGCCGTACTCGCGGACGGAGCGTCGTTCGGCGAGAACGCCCTGCTCGACGCCGACGCCACGTGGGACTACACGGCCACCGCCGAGACCCCCGGCACCCTGCTCACCCTGTCCCGCACCGAGTTCGCCGCCGTGCTGTCCTCGGCACCCAGCCTCCAGGCGCACATCCAGCGGTTCAGCTCGCTGCCCCACCAGCGGCAGAACAAGCACGGCGAAGCCGAGATCGCGATGTCGGCCGGCCACACGGGCGAGGCCGAACTGCCCGGCGCCTTCGTCGACTACGAGCTCAAGCCCCGCGAGTACGAACTCTCCATCGCGCAGACCGTGCTGCGGATCCACACCCGCGTCGCCGACCTCTACAACGGCCCGCACAACCAGACCGAGGAGCAGCTCCGGCTCACCATCGAGGCGCTGCGCGAGCGCCAGGAGCACGAGCTGGTCAACAACAGGGAGTTCGGCCTGCTCCACAACGCCGACTTCAAGCAGCGCATCCAGACCCACTCCGGCCCGCCCACCCCGGACGACCTCGACGAGCTGCTCTGCCGCCGCCGCGGCACCAAGCTCTTCCTCGCCCACCCCCGCACGATCGCGGCGATCGGGCGCGAGCTCAACTCCCGCGGGCTCTACCCGGACCACGTCGACGTCGGCGGGCAGTCCGTCCCGGCCTGGCGCGGGGTCCCGATCCTGCCCTGCAACAAGATCCCGATCACCAAGGACAACACCAGCTCGGTCATCGCCATGCGTACGGGTGAGGACAACCAGGGCGTCATCGGCCTGCGGCAGACCGGTCTGCCGGAGGAGTACGAGCCGGGCCTGTCGGTGCGCTTCATGGGCATCGACGAACGGTCGATCATCTCCTACCTCGTCTCCACCTACTACTCCGCCGCGGTCCTGGTGCCCGACGCGCTCGGCGTGCTGGAGAACGTGCAGATCGCCCGCAGGCGCGACTAGCGGACCCACCCGACGGCCCACGACAGCCCGGACCCTCCCGGGTCTACCGAGCATGCCCGGGATCCGGAACAGCCCACCCATCTCATCAAGGAGCCACGGATGCCCGATCCCGGGCCTTCCCCGCTGCAGTCGAGCCTGCCCGGCGCTGCGGCCCGATTCGGAGCCCACGTCCTCGTCACCGCCCAGGCCTCCGGTGCCGAAGCCGCCGCCGGCGTCCTGCCCGTCCCGCCGTCGCCGCCCGTGCTGCCGTCCGGCCCCGCCCCCTTCCCCGCCACCGGGGCCGGTCCGGCAGTACCGCAGGAAGGCGCGGACACCGTACGGCAGGCCGCTCCCGCCCTGGAACGGATCCTGCGCGGACCCAGCGGTCTGGGCACGGAGAGCCTGCACTGGGGCCGGCGCGAGGAGCTTCCGGTACCCCCGGAGCCGAAGGCGGCGGCACCGGCGGCGGGCAATCCGATCCCGGGCCTCTACTACCACCCGGTTCCGGAGCCCGACCCGGCGCGGGTGGAGGAGGTCAGCCGGAGGATCAAGCGATGGGCGGTGGACGAGGTCCAGGCGTACCCCCCGGAGTGGGAGGACCAGTTCGACGGCTTCTCCGTGGGCCGCTACATGGTCGCCTGCCACCCCGATGCCCCGACCATGGACCACCTGATGCTCGCCACGCGGCTGATGGTCGCCGAGAACGTGGTCGACGACGTCTACTGCGAGGACCACGGCGGTTCGCCCGTAGGACTGGGCGGAAGGCTTCTGCTGGCGCACACCGCCCTCGACCCGGTCCACACGACGAAGGAATACGCGCCCGCATGGGAGGAGTCGCTCCTCTCGGACGCCCCGCGGCGCTCCTACCGCTCCGCCATGGAGTACTTCGTCCAGGCGGCCACCCCCTCCCAGGCCGACCGGTTCCGGCACGACATGGCCCGGCTGCACATGGGGTACCTCGCCGAAGCGGCCTGGGCCGAGACGAACTACGTCCCGGAGGTGTCCGAGTACCTGGCGATGCGCCAGTTCAACAACTTCCGCCCCTGCCCCACCATCACCGACACCGTCGGCGGCTACGAACTGCCGGCGGACCTGCACGCGCAGCCCGCCATGCAGCGGGTCATCGCGCTCGCGGGGAACGCCACCACCATCGCCAACGACCTGTACTCGTACACCAAGGAACTCGAGGCCCGCGGCAAGCACCTGAACCTGCCGGTGGTCATCGCCGAACGGGAGGGCCTCTCCGACAAGGAGGCCTACCTGAAGGCGGTCGAGGTCCACAACGACCTCATGCACGAGTTCGAGGCGGCCTCCGCCGAGCTGGCCGTCTCCTGCCCCGACCCGCGGGTCCTGCGCTTCCTGCGCGGCGTGGCCGTGTGGGTCGACGGCAACCACTACTGGCACATGAGCAACACCTACCGCTACACCCTGCCCGACTTCTGGTAAGGATGGACTTATCCGTGACTAGCACCGATCTCACCACCACCGCGCCCTCTACCGGCACTTCCGTGATCATCCCCGCCCCTGCGACGCCCTACCAGGGGGACATCGCCCGCTACTGGAACAACGAGGCCAGGCCCGTGAACCTGCGGCTCGGCGATGTCGACGGCCTTTACCACCACCACTACGGCATCGGCGACATCGACCACGCCGCCCTCGGCGACACCGCCGACAGCGAGTACGAGAAGAAGCTGGTTGCCGAACTCCACCGCCTGGAGTCGGCACAGGCCGAACTGCTCCTGGACCACCTCGGCCCCATCGGGCAGGGCGACACCCTCGTGGACGCCGGCTGTGGCCGCGGCGGCTCGATGGTCATGGCCCACCAGCGCTTCGGATGCAAGGTCGAGGGCGTCACCCTGTCGGCCAAGCAGGCCGACTTCGCCAACCAGCGGGCCCGCGAACTCGGCATCGAGGACCACGTCCGGGCCCGCGTCTGCAACATGCTGAGCACGCCCTTCGAGACCGGGCAGGCCGCGGCCTCGTGGAACAACGAGTCGAGCATGTACGTCGACCTGCACGACCTCTTCGCCGAGCACGCCCGCGTCCTCGCGGTCGGCGGCCGCTACGTGACTATCACCGGCTGCTGGAACCCGCGTTACGGCCAGCCCTCGAAGTGGGTCTCCCAGATCAACGCGCACTTCGAGTGCAACATCCACTCCCGCCGCGAGTACCTGCGCGCCATGGCCGACAACCGTCTCGTACCGCAGGCCGTCGTCGACCTGACCCCCGCGACCCTGCCCTACTGGGAGCTGCGGGCCACGTCTTCGCTGGTCACGGGCATCGAAGAGGCGTTCATCGAGTCCTACAAGGACGGCTCCTTCCAGTACGTCCTGATCGCGGCCGACCGCGTCTGACCCGCCGACAGCGGAAAGGGCCGGTCCCGTCACCCGACGGGCCCGGCCCTTTCGCGGCGCATCCACCAGGTGGCGGCCCGCGAGCCCCCTTCCGAGTGACATCCCCGCAGGGCCTCGACGCCCGACGGGCGGCCGCGGCCGACGATCGCCAGCGGCCGTACCCGTTCCGGCCGACGGGAGATCACGTGCACGTCCTGCTCGCCGCCGGCGCCTTCAACAGCCTCACCCAGCGGGTCCACGCCGAACTGAGGGACCACGGCCACCACGTGTCCTTCGAACTCGCCCTGTCCGCGACGTCCTGGCCGAGGCCGTCCGCCGCCACCGGCCGGACCTCGTCCTGGCGCCGATGCTGAAGACGGCCGTTCCCCGCGCGGTCTGGTCCGCGCACGCATGCCTGCAGCATCGGAGACCTCTCGGTCAACGGCACGGTCAACGACCTGGCCATGAGCGGAGCCCGGCCGCCTACCTGGTGGCGTTCGTACCCCGCGAACACGCCGAGGACGTACTCGACGCGATGCGCGACCACCCGCTGGGCCGGCGCGCCGCCGTGATCGGCGAGGCGGTCGAGGCCCACCCCGGTCTGGTCGTGGCCCGCACGGGCCTCGGCGGCACCCGCGTGGTCGACCTGCCGATCGGGGAGCAACTGCCACGGATCTGCTGACAGCGCGGGGCGTAGGAATCTGTGTCCGCGGGCCCAGGGAGGCCCGATCGAGGGGAGGAATCAGGGTGCGCGGCGTGGTGGTCGAGTTCCTCGGCTGGTGGGGCGCTCTCACGGGCATCGCCCTGGTGGCGATCAGCGCCGTCGACCCCGTCGAACTGCTGGTGGCCGGCGCCGCGGCGGCCGGCGCGGCCGCCGTGGCCCTGCGGATGCGGCGGGCGGCCGGCGTGCGGGTGCGCGGGACGTCGCGAGCCCTGCGGGCCTGTGCGTCGCTGGCCTTCGCAGCCGTCGCCGGCCTCGGCACCCTCGTACGGGTGATCGCCCGGCCGGCGGTGCGGGTGGGCCGGATCCGGCGCGTCCGGCTGCGCACGGGAGCCGATCCGGGATGGGCGGGGGTGGCTCTGGGGTGGTCCGCCGACACCTGCGTCGTCGATCTGCCCGAGCCGTCCGAGGGACCCGCGGAGGCCGTCGTACACACCTTCAGGGATTCGTCGGGCGGGCCGGAGCGCGCGGTGGGCCGCCGGGACGGCACGCGATGAGCGCCGTACCCGCCACCACGTGGTCGGCCGCCGCGCTGGTGCTGCCGGGCGGCGGCCCGCGGCAGCGCGGTGCGCCGACTGGCCGGGCTGTGCCTGGCGGGTACGGTGACAGGCGCCGTCCTCCTGGTGCTGCCCATGGCCTTCCACCGCTCCTCGTACCAGGACCTGGCCCTCGTGTTCGCCGCGCTCTCCCCGGCCGGGGTCCTGGTCTTCACCCGCTTCGCCGGTGCCCACCCGCCGTCCGGGGACGGCCGAGATGGCCTTCGTGTCCGCCCTGTCGACCGTGCTGCTGTGGACCGGTGTCGGACGTGTCCTCACGAGCGCGGCAGCCCTGGTGCTCCTGAGCAGCCCTGGTACTGGCCGGCCTGCCGCCCTTCGGCCCCGGGCTGGGCAAGGCGCTCGGCGAGGAGGCGGCGGGCCTCGGGCTGACCCCGGTCTACCTGCTGACCTCCGCGGTGACGGGAGCCACCCTGCTCGGGGCGGCGGCCCGGATCTTCCGTGGCGCGGGGCAGCGGCCGCGCTCCGGCCCGCGCGATGCCGGGACCACGGGCGAGGGCGAGGGACCGGAGGTCCGGGCCGCCCGGCGGTCGCCGCGCCCGCCCATGGTGGCGGTCCCGGCCGTGCTGCTGGCGCTGGGCCTGCTCGTCGGCGCGGTTCCGGCCGTGGCGGAGAGCCTGGGGCACGGCGCGGCGCTCTTCACCGACCGGGCCGGATACGCCGCCGCGGCGGGCGGTCCGGCCGTGGCGGCCGTACCCATGGAGTGGACGGCGTGGGGGGCCTCGCTCTGCTTGCCCTCCTGCTGCTGCAGGAGGGCCGCGGCGCTGGCGTCGCGCTTGCGCTGGACGGCGTGTTCGGCGCGTCGCTCGGAGTTCTTCGGCAAGGCCGGCAGCAGCAGGGAAACCGCGCCGATGGAGTCGCCGGCGAGGTGCTGCCACTCGGTGGGCGGGCCCAGGACGTGGACGACCACCAGACCGGCCACCAGGGCAGGCACAGCAGGGAGAAGGTGGCGGAGCTCGTGAAATCGGAGGCCGGCTCGGCGAGCCTCGCGAAGCGGCCGGCCCGGCCTCGGCCCCCGCTCTTCTCCGCCGGGTGTCGGAAGGCCATCCCGTGCGCCTACCCGAGGCGGATCGCCCCACACCCGCCGCAGCGGATCCGCCCGGGCACGACTACGCGGGGTCCTTGTGGCCGCTTGGTTCGGCCGACGTCCGCAGGACCGTTCCGAAGGCGGTCATGCAGGGGTCGCAGTAGCGTTCGGTTGCCGCGGTGACCGCGGGCCCGGTCGCGAACGCGTCCGGTGCGATGAGACCTCCACAGAGGGTGCCGGCCATCGGGGCCTTGGCAACGACGTGCCAGATCAGTTCGCATCGGTCGGCGGTGGACTCGGCGCGCATTTCGTACATGGGCGTGCCTTTCTGCGAGTGAGCGGGCGGGGAGCGGGCCCCCAGTCCATGAGAGGGCCGTCGGTCCCAAGGGGCCAGTCGGGGTAGGCCATCGGAGGGAAATACGGCCGCCCAGGGTTTGAAGGCGTCCACACGGTCACCGCGCGCGGACGGCACGGGCGAGGAAGTGGTGCTCGGCGTCGTCGTAGACGGTCAGCCGCCATCCCGTGGTGTGCAGCACCGGCCGGAGGTTCGGTTCGGCGAGCGGGTCGTCGGCGCTCAGGGGGCGCCCGTGGCGGGCCGCCCGCTCGGCACGGCCCGACGGGTGGAAGAGGAGGAGCACGCCGTCGTCGGCGCTGACGCGCGCCCACTCGCGCAGCGCGGTGCGCGGGTGGGGCAGGTGGTCGAGGAGGCCCGCCGCGAAGATGCCGTGCACCGATGCCGTGGGGAGGGGGAGTCGGGCGCAGTCGGCCAGGAGCAGCTGCCCGCAGTCGACGCGGCCGATGCCGGCGGCCGCGGTGAGCATGGCGTGGGTGACGTCGACCCCGAGGACCGTGCCCTCGGCGCCGACCTGTGCGCGCAGGGCGGGCATCGCCCGTCCGGTGCCGCAGCCCAGATCCAACGCGGCCGCGCCGCGCGGCAGTTCCATACGGGCGACCGCGGCTTCGTAGGCCGGGGTCTGGTAGGCGAAGCGGTCCTCCCACGCGCCGGCCCGCCGGGTGAAGAAGGCGCGGGTGGCGGTGTGTTCGGCGCGGGCCGCCACCAGCGCCGCGAACCGTGCCAGTACGCGCTCCTGCCACGGCTCAGGGAGGGCGGGCGCGGTGTTCGACTCCCCGAGGGGGAACCGCACGCCCCAGGCACTGGCGCCGATGCGGAACGCCTGTACGGGGTGGTGCTCGTCCGAGGCCAGGACCACGGCCTGCGCGGGCAGTTCCACGCAGTCGCCGTCCCGGTGCAGTACCTGCGACCGCGCGGGCGTACTGGCGAACAGCGGATCCGAGCCCGCCGCCGGGGTGAGCCCCAGCGGCCCCCAGCCGCTCGGGCCGCTCGGCGCGTCGGAAGGGCTCGACGCCGAGCGGGCGGCACCGCCCGCCGCCACGGCCAGCAGCTGTGCGCCCTCGCCGAGCCCGAGTACGGGCACCTCGGCCGCCAGCGCGCCGCGCAGCAGCGCGAGCTCCGCGGAGCGGGTCACCTTCGGGCCGTCCGCCACCACCAGTGCGTCGACTCCGGCGAGGTCGTCGGGCAGGTCGCCCGTCCATGCCCGGTACGCGCGCAGGTCCAGCCCGGCGGCTGCCACGGCGGCGCAGAGGGCGTGGGGGCGTGCCTCTGGTGTGTGCTGCAGGATGACGACTGCCACCGGCCACTCCTTACGTACGAGCCATGGCGGCTCCGCGCCGAAACCGCCCGACGGAATGACGGAGCCCCTGCTCTCCGAACACCGCGATCGGCGAGCAGGGGCTTCCTCACCACGCCCGCCGTGACAGCGAGAGCCGCCAAGCGGTCCGGGGGCGCGTGCGGAAACCGGCCAGGTTGGCCTGTCTGGGGACAGTGAATCATTCAAGAGGTGAATCTGCCAGAGTGGCCAGCATCTGCGAGCAAAAATCCACATTCAGCTTGTAACTGCTGAAGCGCTGGCCTCAGGCCCCGGACGCGAGGTCGGCGCTGCCGTCCTGGGTGCGTGTGTTCATGGTCGCTACGACCAGAGCTGGAAGCGGTCCCAGCCGTCGGCGGTGCGCTCGTAACGCAGTCGGGTGTGGATGCGGCTCCTCGCGGCCTGCCAGAACTCGACCTCGGTGGGGGCGAGGGTGTAGAGCGTCCACGCGGAGTCGACGAGCGAGGGTTCCTTGTCGATCAGGGCCAGGGACTTCTCCAGGGCCCGGTCGCGCTCCGCGGTGTCCATCAGGTACTGGCTCTGGCGGGCCAGCAGGGACTCGGCGCGGGCCGTGCGCGAGCGGCCGAGGAAGTCGGCGGCGTTGTCCTCCGCCGAGCCGGGGGTCACGATGCCGCGGATCCTCACCTGGCGGCCGTGCTCCGGCCAGTAGAAGGTGAGCGCCGCGCGCGGGTGGCAGGCGAGCTGGCCGCCCTTCGGGCTGAAGGCGTGCGCGGCGAACTGCCAGCCCGAGCCGTCCACCCCCTTGAGGATCAGCACGCGGGCGTCGGGATCGCCCGCGGAGTCGACCGTGGACAGGGTCATGGCGTGCGGATCGCGCACGCCGTCCGCCACGGCTTCGAGCAGCCAGGAGAGGAAGAGCCGTACCGGCTCGGCCGGCGCCGCCGCCGGGTCGAACTCCGGCAGCGGGCCCGCGAACACCTCGAGGCCCCGCAGCCACTGCCGCGTGCCGTCCACACGCTCCGAGCGCACTGTCATTCCCAGCTCCTTCGGACACCGACAACCGGACGCACACTTCAGCACTGTGCATCCTGCATCCGCGAGGCTGGGTTCGTAAATCGGCTGGCAAATGCTTGTTCAATCGCCCAAGAGGGCCACAGTTGCGGTCTGGGGGAGTTGTACGTCCCGACGGGCTCAGGAAGTCGTCGTCCCGGACGCGCTGATGGCCACCAGGCCCTTCGGGCCGTTCCCGTACACGCGTCCGCCGCCCGCCCAGAGCGGGACCTGGCTGTACGTCACGGTCGCGTTCAGCTCGTACGTCCAACGGGCTTTGCCGTCCTGGGCGTTCATGGCCCACATCTTGCCGCCCGCCGCCAGGTAGACGGTGTCGTCGGCGCTCTGGAGGCCCAGCATGCCGATGTTCACGCCGCCGTCGATCGCGCCCGCCCAGCGCACGTTGCCGTTCGCCGCGTCGAAGGCGTAGACGAGGATCGAGAGTGCCTTCAGGCCGGTTCCGCGCCCGGCGGCGTAGACGGTCTTTCCGTCGGGGCTCGCCACCACCGCCTTGAACGGCACCTTCGGGGACTGCCAGGCGACCTGGCCGTTGGCCGGGTCGATGGCGTAGAGGCCGTCGGTGACGTGGAGGAAGAAGCCGCCGGCCGAGGAGTGCGCGCCGTCGGCCCAGCCTCCGGCGCCCTGCATGATGGCGTCCATCCTGCTTCCCGCGGCGCCGGGGGCGGGCTGCTCCCAGGTGCCCCTCCCCTGGCCGCCGATCGGGATGCCCGCGATCTTGGGGGCGCTTCCGTCGGTGTTGGCGCTCACCCACATCAGCTGGTTACCGGAAGACGGCAGGAACAGTTTGCCCTGGCTGTACTGCGTGTCCGGGTCCGTGATGTTCACCGCCCAGGTGACCTTCCGCTGCGCGGGGTCCACGGTGCAGACGAACGGCCCGCTGCGGTACTGGAACTTGTCCTTGGGATCGGCGGAGGGGTTCATGGTCATCGTGGTCGACGTGCCGGTGATGTAGACCTGCCCGTCCAGGAGACCGAGCACCGACACGTTGGTCGCCGTCTGCTGCGGCAGCGGCAGGGTCCACGCCTCGGCGCCGTTGTCGAGGCGGATCGCCCGCAGGATCTTGGAGGTCACGCTCGCGCCGGCGGGAGCGACGGTGAAGACCAGGCCCCCGCCGATGGCCGCGACGTTGGTGATGAGGGGTGCGTAGACCGGGTCACCCGGCTTGGCCAGCGGGCCCCAGAGCGGGGCGCCGGTCCGGCCGACGGCCCAGATGTTCTTGGCGCTGAGCGCGAGGACCGTCTCGCCCTCGCCCGCGATCTGTACGAGGGGTTCGGCGACCGGAGCCGTCCACAACGGGGTCGCGGTCACCTCGGTGCCGAGCGGGCGCTCCGGGTCGGTGAGGGCGTGGGAGGAGGACTTGGCGCCGGAGGACTTCCCGGAGCCGTCGCGCGTGAGCCACAGCCCGAGCCCCGTGCCGCCGCCGGCCAGCGCCACCGTCCCGGCCGCGACCCCGAGCAGCAGGCGGCGACGGCTGGGACCGCTCGGCGGGGGCGTCGGGACCGGCTGGTCCGCGGGCTGATCCGCGGGCTGGAGTCCGGGCTGTGGCGCGTACGGGGGAGCCGGAGCGTTCCCCCCGGGTGGGGGAGTGGAGGCGGTCACCGCCGGTGCCATCACCGCCGCCGCCTCCTCGATCGCGGTGATCAGGGCGGGCGGTAGCCACGCCCCCGCGGGGCGCGGGGCCGCGACCCTTTCGACGTACTGGACCACCTCGCGCGGGGTGGGCCGGTCGGCGGGGTCCTTCGACAGACAGGCGGAGACCAGGAGCCGCAGCGAGTCCGGCACGGCCGACAGGTCCGGCTCCTCCCGTACCACCCGCTTGAGGACGTCCACGGGCCGTCCGCCGTCGAACACCCCCGAGCCGCGCGAGGCGAACGCGAGGGTCGCCCCCAGCGAGAACACGTCGCTCGCCGGGCCGAGCGGGGCGGCCGTGGCCTGCTCCGGCGACATGTACGAGGGCGTGCCGAGGATCATCCCGGTGGCCGTCAGGGCCGTGCCGTCCGTGGCCCGTGCGATCCCGAAGTCGATGACGTGCGGGCCGTCCAGGGCGAGCAGCACGTTGCCCGGCTTGAGGTCACGGTGGGTCAGCCCGGCCGCGTGGATGGACTCCAGTGCCTCGGCGATGCCGGCGGCGAGCGAGCCCAGCGCCGACTCCGGTAACGGGCCGCCGATCGCCACCGCCCGCCCCAGGGACACGCCCGGCACGAAGGCCGTCGCCATCCACGGCACCGGGCCGTCGGGGTCGGCGTCCACGACCGGCGCGGTGAAGGCGCCGGAGACGGCGCGCGCGGCCGTCACCTCGGCCCGGAACCGGGCCCGGAAGTCCGCGTCGGCGGCCAGTTCCGGCCGTACGAGCTTCACCGCGACCGTCCGGCCGCCGGCCGAACGCCCGAGGTACACCGCGCCCATGCCTCCGGCGCCCAGCCGGCCGAGCAGCGCGTACGGGCCGATCCGCAGCGGGTCGGAGGGGTCCAGCGGCTCCAGCGGCGGCCGTGGGCCCTGGGGTTCCTGCGCGTCCTGTGGTTCCAACGGCTGCATCCTCAGGCTCCGTTCGCGTTCAGGGCGGCGACGGTCGTCGTGCCCGGGTTGGACAGGACGAGCCGGCCGTCGCCGGCGGTCCAGGCGAGGCTCAGGGGGTCGGTGTCCTTCCAACCGGTGAACTTCCAGCGGAACTTGCCGTTCGAGGCGTCGAAGGCCCACAGCACGCAGTCCGCCCCCATCCGGTAGACGTTCCCGTCGGAGTACAGCAGGCGGGCCCCGAAGGCGGCCGAGTCCTTGGGTTCGGCCGGGAGCGGCGCCTTCCACTTGGTCTTGCCGGTCGCGGACTCCAGGGCGGCCAGGGAGCGGCCGCCGTCCTTGTCCCGCCACAGGGCGTACAGGACGCCGCCCTGTTCGTCGGTGGCGATGCCGTCGCCCCGTGCGGACATGCCGACGGCGCCAGCGGACTTCCACGCCTGCCGGCCGGTCGCGGGTTCCAGGGCGGACATCGTGCCCGCGGCGTCGACGAGGACGAAGTACCGGCCCGCGGCGGCGACCGTGGCGGGCTTGTATCCCTTCGTCCAGGCGACGCTGCCCTTCGCGTCGAGCGCGACCAGTTTCTCCGCGCCGGCGTACAGTGCGCCGCCGCCGGTGTGCGGCAGGGCCCACAGGGCGGGCAGCGTCTCCGCGGTGTGGTACCAGGCGGTGCCGCGCGTGGCGAGGTCGAGCGCCCACACGCCGAATCCCCCGGTCACGCCTCCCTCCTGGTACGTCATGGAGATCGCGTGGGCGCGGCCGTCGCGGATGCCGCAGAAGCCGGACACCCCCAGGCCGCCCACCTCGTTCAGCGTGGCCTTCCAGGGGTCCTTGCCGTCGGCCAGGCCCATGCTGAGGACGGCGGTCCTGGGAGGGGACTTCGGATCGGCCGGCTGGATGCCGGTGGTCCCGCCCACGTAGAGGCGGCCGCCGTCCATGGCGGCGATGTTCCTTGGGAGGGGCCCTGTGACATTGAAGGTGAGGCCGTGGTCCTTGCTGCTCACGGTCCACTTGGGGCGGCCCTGGTAGTCGACCGCCCAGATCTGGTTCAGGGTCACGCACGCGACGATCCCGTTCGCGGAGAGCACCTGGGTGCTGCCGGCGGGCGCGTGCACCTGCCAGGCCAGCTTCGCGTCGGGGACGTCGTTCGCCGAGGGGCGGGGCGAGCCGCCGGCTCCCCTGGAGGTGTCCCGGTTCAGCGCCCACACGGTCCCGCCGCCGCCGACGGCGAGGGTCCCGCCGGCCAGGCCGAGGAGCAGCTTGCGGCGGCTCGGGCCGAGGCCCGGCAGGGTCTGCTCCGGCACCGTCCCGGAGCCGCCGGGGAGGACCTGCGTCGGGCCGGTGAGCGGCATCGTCGGTGCGGGGGGTGCGAGGGCGGCGGTGGGCGCTTCCGCGGGGTCCGGTCCGGGCAGCGCCGTGAGCACCGCCCGCAGGGCGAGGACGTCCGCCGCCACCGGCTCGGGGAGCCAGCCGGCCGAGGGGCGGGGGCGCTCGCCCTGCTCGACGTACGCGATCACCTCGCGCGGGGTGGGGCGCCGGCCGGGGTCCTTGGCGAGGCAGCGCTCGATCAACGGCCGCAGGCTCGGCGGGAGGGCGGCCAGGTTCGGGTCGGTGTGGACCACCCGGAACAGGACGGCGGCCCCCGCGCCGTCCCCGAAGGGGCTCGCGCCGCTCGCGGCGAAGGCGACCGTGGAGCCGAGGGAGAACAGGTCGCTCGCCGGGGTGAGATGCTGCCCCATCGCCTGCTCCGGCGACATGTAGGGGGCCGAGCCGATCACCGACCCGGTGGAGGTGAGGACCGTCCCGTCGGTGGCGCTGGCGATGCCGAAGTCGATCACGTGCGGCCCGTCCAGGGCCAGGAGGACGTTGCCGGGCTTCAGGTCGCGGTGGATCACCTCGGCCGCGTGCACCGAGACCAGGGCCTCCGCGAGGCCGGCCGTCAGCATCCGTAACGCGTCCTCGGGCAGCGGGCCGTGGGCGGCGACCGCCTTGTGCAGCGAGAGTCCGACGACGAACGAGGTCGCCATCCACGGGACTTCGGCGTCCGTGTCGGCGTCCACCACCGGGGCCGTGAACGCCCCCGACACCCGCCGGGCCGCCGCGACCTCCCGCCGGAACCGGTTCCGGAAGGCCGGATCCCGTGCCAGGTCGGGCCGTACGACCTTCACCGCCACCGTCCGGCCGCCGGCCGAGCGGCCGAGGTACACCTCCCCCATGCCACCCGCGCCGAGCCGTCCGGCAAGGGCGTACGGCCCGATCCGTAACGGATCGGCGGCACCCAGTCGTTCCATGTCTCGATTCCCCTCCCGTGGGGCCACAGGCTAGTTGCCCAGGGCCCCGGTAGGTAGATCGTTCCCCGGCACCGGGGTGATATGGGAGGCAATGGGCCCCGGCGGCTCCGGTTGCCGCCCCTCCCCGCCGGCGGGACGATGAATACCGAGCCATGTCCTGTGGCCGGATGTGACAACAGCCAGGGGATGACCCGTCGTGCCCGGTTTCCCGCGCGGAGTGGTCGACGGGGAGGGCCGCCGTGCGGTCGTGCACGACCGGGGCGGCACCCTCATCGCGCTCGACCCCGCGACCGGCGCCGTGCGGTGGCGCCACGGCAGCGGCCTGCGGCCGTGCGCGCTGCTCGGCGGTGGCGGCGCCGGTGCGGGCGTCGTGGTCGCCCTGCGCATCGAGGCCTCGCGAGCGCCGCGGGTGGTCGTGCTCGACGCCGGGACCGGGGAGGAGCGTTGGACCTCTCCGGAGGTCGTGTTGCCGACGTGGGTGCGCCCGGCCCTCGACGACTCACCCGGGTTCACCGTGGACACCGAAGAGGAAGGTGATGACCGGCTCGTCATCCGATGGAGCGCGCGATCGTGGTACGCGGGCGGGGCGTCGCCGAGTCCGCGCGCGGCCGCCGAACAGGCGCACGAGGCGTACGGGGCGCTGCGCGTCGATCTGTCGGGCGACCCTCCCTCGGTGGAGCCGCTGACCGAGTCGGCCGACCGGCCCCCGTCTCGGCCCGCCCCCGCCCCCGCACCCGCCCCCGACGTGCTGGAGTACGCCCAGGTAGGCGAGCTGCGCGTCGAGTCGGTCGTGCGCACGGGCTCGGGCGGCGAGGCAGCGCTCCTCCTGCGCGCCGTGGACCCGGCCACCGCCTCACCCGTCTGGGAGATGGTCCTGGACCGGACGGTCGAGAGCCGTGCCCGCAGGTTCCGCCCGTGACCCCAACTCCACCCCGTACACCCGCAGGAGCCCATCATGGCCATGTCGGACAAGCAGCTGGCCGAGGCCAAGCACATCACCGTCGAGCAGGTGCGGTTGCTGCGCGAGAGCCGGGGGACGACGAACGCGACCCTCGAAAGCCTTCCCGAGGCGCGGATGCAGCGGGCGCTGCGGCGCCTCAACTATCCGGACATGCCCGCCGCCCGTGAGCGCTTCCGGCTCGATCAGCAGCGCGGGGACGACGGCACGGTGGCCCCGCACGCGCTCGGGACGGCGCTCAGGCAGACGGAGTCCCGGCTGCGGAGCACCGCGCGGCGCCGGGTCACGGCGGGCATTCCGACGGGCCCCGGAGGCGGCCGCGGACGGGGGGCCGCGGGCCGGCCCTCGCCGACCGCCGGGATGTCCCTGACCCGCTGGGAATGGCTCGGGCCGGGCAACATCGGCGGCCGCACCCGCGGCATCGCGATCCACCCGACCCAGCCGCGCCGGATGTGGGCCGTGAGCGCGGGCGGCGGCGTATGGCACACGAAGGACGGCGGCACCGGCTGGGCGCCCGTCGACGACTTCCTCGGCAACCTCGCCTGCTCGTGCATCGCGATGGACCCCGCCGACCCCTCGACGATCTACGTCGGCACGGGCGAGGGCTTCTCGAACGGCGACGCGCTGCGCGGCAACGGCGTGTTCCGCACCACCGACCAGGCCGGCTGGGCCCCGATCGAATCGACCCAGACCCCGGACTTCCAGTTCGTGACCCGGATCGCGGTGTCGGGGACGGGGGCCGTGCTCCTCGTGTCCACCGCGACCGGCGTCTTCCGCAGCTCCGGTCCGGCGCGGGCGCGGTGGACGCGGGTCCTGGACGTCCCGGTCGGGTACGTCGCCTTCGATCCGCGGGACAACGGCCGTGCGGTGGCGGGCTCGCTGGACGTCGGCGAGGCGTGGTTCAGCAAGGACGGGGGCCGCACCTGGGAGGCCGCCGCCCACGGGCAGTGGGTGGGCCGGGTGGAGCTCGCGTACGCGGCGAAGAACCCGGACGTCGTGTACGCGTCGGTCCAGATGGACACCGGGGAGCTGTGGCGGTCGGACGACGGCGGTGAGACGTACCGGCGCAGGAAGACGCGGGACCCGGAGGGGCGCAAGGCGGAGTACCTGGGCGACCAGGGCTGGTACGACAACACGATCTGGGCCGGTGATCCGACCGACGAGAACCTCGTCATCGCGGGCGGGATCAACCTGTGGCGCAGTACGGACGGTGGCGACCGGGTGGCCGAGATCAGTACGTGGTGGCACCCCGCGTCGGCACACGCCGACCACCACGCCATCGTCTCGCACCCCGGCTACGACGGGGTCGCCAACCGGACGGTGTTCTTCGGCAACGACGGCGGAGTGTTCAAGGCGGCGGACCTCGCGGACGTGGGCAACGAACCCGAACCGCCGTTCGTCGACGGCTGGACGGAACTGGTCAACAACTACGGGGTCACCCAGTTCTTCGGCGGCGCCGGCAACACCATCAGCGGGAAGATCATCGGCGGTGCGCAGGACAACGGAACGATCTGCTTCGACCCGGCGGCCGGCACCGAGGGCTGGGTCTCCTTCTTCGGCGGTGACGGCGGCTGGTGCGCCGCGGACCCGACCGACCCGAACGTCCTGTACGGCGAGTACGTCCACCTGGCCATCCACCGCAACACCGACGGCGGCACCACGGAGGACATCCCCGGCAACACCTTCATCCACGGCCAGTTCCCGAACCCCGCGACGGGGGACCTGGACTGGAAGCCGGTGCCGTTCCGGATCACGGACGCCATGAACCGCGACGCGCTGTTCATCGCCCCGTTCGTACTGGACCCGAACAACGCGGACCGGCTGCTGGCGGGCGGCCTCTCCCTGTGGCGCACGAACGACGCGAAGCGGCCCAACACGGTGAACTCGGGGCCGAGCTGGCGGGCCGTCAAACCCGCCGCCGGATCTCTGATCAGCGCGATCGCGGTGGCGCCGGGCAACTCCGACGTGATCTGGGTGGGCCACGAGAACGGCATGGTCTTCCGCACCACCAACGGCACGGCCGCCACCCCCACCTGGTCCCGCCTCGGCGTCACCGGCACCCACCCGCTGCGGCCGCGGCGCTACTGCACGTCCGTCACCGCCCACCCGGCGGACGCGGACACCGCCTACGTCGCCTTCGGCGGCTACGAGCCGGACAACCTGTGGGTGACCCAGGACGGCGGCTCCCGCTGGGACGACCTGGCGGCCCTCCTCCCCGACGCCCCGATCCGCGCCCTCGCCCTCCACCCGCGCCGCACCGGATTCCTCTACTGCGGCACGGAGGTCGGCCTCTTCGCGAGCGAGGACGCCGGGGCGACATGGTCCCCGACGAACGAGGGGCCGACCAACTGCTCGGTCGACGACCTCTTCTGGATGGACGAGACTCTGGTCTGCGTCACCCACGGCCGCGGCATGTTCCGCATCGACCTCTCGACCGTCCCGTAGGGCGTCGGGCACGCGGGTCAGGGGTGGCGGTACTTGGGGACGGAGGGGTCCATCGCGGTGCGGTCCGCGGCCTGCTGGATGCGGGTGAGGGTCTCGGACGGGGACAGGCGGCCGGCCATCATCTCGCCGATCAGGCCCGCGATGACCTCGCGGTTGAGGGTCTGGTACCAGTCGGTGCGCGGCGCGATCGCATGGGCGCCGGCCGCCGCGGCCAGGGCGCTCGCCGAGGCGAGGCCCGGCGGCAGGTCCATGCCCTCGGCGGCTCCCCGTACGGTGGTCAGGGAGGACGAGGTGCGGGAGAAGTTCCGGGCGGAGTCCCGGGCCAGCATCAGCCGCAGCAGTTCCAGGCCGCCCTGCGGGTTGGCCGCGTCACGCGGGACGACGTACGCCTCGCCGACCTGGGCCCAGATGGTCTCGAAGGGCATCGCGTCGGAGGAGTCGAGCCCCGGGGGAGCGGCGACCGCCATCCGGAAGCCCGGCGGGGTCGTGGCAGCGGCCTCCTTCTCCACCCACGTGCCGTTGGGGATGAACAGGGCCTTGCCCTCGGTCCAGGCGGTCTGGGACCGGGTGTGGTCCAGCTCGGGCGTGCCGGGCAGGACGTAGCCCTTCGCCGCCAGCTCGTGGTACGCCTCGAAGGCCTGCCGGACGGCCGGATGGTGCCAGGCGTTCGGTTCCAGGTTCTCGATGGCCTTCATCACCGCGGGGCCGCCGATCTTGGCGATGAAGGGGTACAGGGTCCACTGGAGGTAGAAGGGGTACCGGCCCGGGTAGGTCCAGCCCGCGATGCCCTGCCGCGCGGCGGCCGCGCACAGCGCCAGCATCTCGTCCCAGGTCCTCGGATAGCTCCACCCGTGCTCCTCCAGCAGCCGCTCCGAGTACCAGAGGCCGAAGACGCTGTAGGCGTAGTTGAGGGCCCACACCTCCTCTCCGCCGAACCTGCCCTTCTGCGCGACGCCGTCGATCAGCGTCTCGCCGACCGTACGGGCCGGGTCGTCTACGGAGGGGACGGCCAGCAGGGGGCGCAGGTCCGTCAGGGCCCCGGCCGCGGCCAGTGCGGCCGTCGGCAGGGATTCGGGCCCCGTGTTGTCGAGGAGGTCGGGCGGCGTGCCGACGTCGAAGCGGGGTTGGAGGGCGGCCCGGATGTCGGGGACCGCGGTGTGGGTGATCTCCGCGCCGGGGAAGGCGGCGCGGTAGCGGTCCTCGGCCTCCAGGACGTACCGGTCGCCGAGGCCGCCGTCGAATACGACGACGTCCAGGTCGGCGGAGCCGTCCACTCCGAAGGGGCTGCCGGATTGTGTTTCCAATGTGTCCACCCTCAGCAGGCTTGAATTCGGGCACGCGATTATCGTGATGGCGCGGATTTGGCGGGAGTGAATGTACGGAAGAAGACTAGTCGGGCCCGGTATTGCTCCGGCCATAGCGCGGCCACAGGGAGAAGGGCCTTCCGGCGCTCTCGGGCACACCCTTTGACCTGTGTAAACGGGTGCAGTCGTACGAGGGTTGGGGTGCGGGGGGAAGTTCTGGACGCTTTTCCCCGGAAGTATTGCGGCGGGCTCCGCCGGGGATCCGCATGATGCGTTGACAGCCCCGGACGGGGGCGGGATGCTGAACTCCGGAATTCCGCCCCACCATTTCGAGGCAGGTGTGTGTGACCACAGTTCTGCAAACCCACGTATTCAAAGTCGATGACACCGGCAACAGCCTCCCGTACCTGCTGCACCTGCCGGGCGGCTACCGGGAGGACGAGGCCCGGAAATGGCCTGTTCTGCTCTTCCTGCACGGCGCCTCGGAGCGGGGCGACGACCCGATGGACCTCGTCGCGCACGGACCGGTCAAGCAGCTCGCCGAGGGCGCCGAACTGCCGTTCATCGTGGTGGCGCCGCAGTGTCCGGCGTACAGCACCTGGGCCTGCGAGATCAGCGGCGTGTACGCGCTGCTGGAGGAGGTGGGCACGCGCTACCGGGCGGACCCGGACCGCACCTACGTCACCGGCCTGAGCATGGGCGGGGCCGGGACGTGGGCCATCACCGCGCGCTACCCCGAGCGGTTCGCGGCCGCCGCGCCGATCTGCGGCTCGTGGATGCCCGAGGCCGCCGACCGGATCGGCATGCTGCCGGTGTGGGCCTTCCACGGCGAGGACGACCTCAACATCCCGGTCGCCCACACCGACAAGGTGGTGGCCGCCCTGCGCGAGCGGGGCAACGAGGCCCAGTACACCCGGTATCCGGGCGTCGGGCACGACGCGTGGACGCGGACCTACGACAACCCCGAGGTGTACGACTGGCTGCTGGCCCAGCGGCGCCCCGGCTGAGCCCGCGCCCGCCCCGCACGAAGGCCCGCCGGGAATCCTCCCGGCGGGCCTTCGCGCGTGCCCGCACGCCTCACGTCCCGCGCAGCGCGGCGAGTTCGGCGCGCAGGGCCGCGTTCTCCGCCTCCAGGTCCGCCATGCGGGACCGCACCGGATCGAGTGCCCGCGCCAGTTCCGCTTCGCTGTAGCGGGGGGTGATGTGGCGCGGGCAGTTCCAGTCCCAGCCCTCCACCGCGATGGTCACCAGCCGCTCCACCCGGCCCTCGGTACGGGGTGCGGACAGCCGCCGGACGAGCTCGGCGGGGGCCCGGTCGACGGGCACCGCGACGGCGTGCCCGTAGAGCTTCAGCCGCGTGCGGTGCGCGTGGTCGATGAAGAACAGCGCCGCCTTCGTACTGCCGCGCAGGTTCCCGGTGGTGATGTACTGGCGGTTGCCGCCGACGTCGGCGTAGCCGAGGGTGGTCGCGTCCAGGACGTGGACGAAGCCGGCCGGGCCGCCGCGGAACTGCACGTAGGGCCAGCCCGTTTCGCCGGTCGTGGCGAGGAGGAAGCCGTCGAGACCGGTGATGAAGGCCGCCTCGTTCTCGGTGAGCGGGTCCGGCTCCTCGGCCGGGACGGCCAGCCGGCGGCCCGCCGCCCGCCCGCTGCCCATCTCGTACTGGACCTCGCGGACCGCCGGGGTGTAGGCGAGGCGGGCGTAGCGGCTCATGCGGGCTCCTCCATCGCCATCAGGGCGTGCAGCCGCTGGTCCCGCCGCTCCCGTGCGGAGCCGACCAGCCCCGCCTGCGCGGCCCTGACCCCAGCCTGGAACCGGCTCTCCGCGGCCAGGTCCTGCATGATGGCGGCGACATGGCGGCGGAAGGACCGGTCGGACATGCCGATCCGGCGGGCGACGACCTCGTCCTTGATGCCCGAGGCCAGCAGCTCCAGGATGGTGGACCGCAGGTCGTCGAGGGTGTCCGCGTAGCCGACCGCGCCCGCCTCCAGGCGGAACGCGGACTGCCACACCAGATCGTGGATGGTGCCGAGGAAGGTCGCCACGCTGGGCTCGTAGACGATCGCGACACCGGCCTCGGCGTCGGCCGCGTCGGCGGGCACGAAGGCGACCTTGCGGTCGAAGGCGAGGAAGCGCCCGTGGATCTCGCGAGAGGTGCGCACCTCCCCGCCCGCCTCGGTCAGGACCCGTACCCGGGCCCGGGTGGCGGCGTCGCCGCGCGCCGTGTGGGGGTAGAGCGCCCGGGTGCGGACCCCGCGCCGGAGCGCTTCGAGGATCAGCGGGTGGGCGTGCCGCAGTTCGGTGTGCTCCCGGGCAACGCAGGGCTGCATCAGCAGGATTTCGCCGGTGCACTGCTGCGCTGCCTCCAGCAGTCGCAGCCGGATCTCCTCGGGATCGTCGGTGACGACCACGCTCTCGCCGCGCGGCCGGTCGCGGCGGTTGCTGTTGAAGGCCTCCATGAAGGAGTGCAGTTGGCCCTTGACCCCCGCCAGCCGGCGGCGGTTGTCGTGGATGGCCTGCTCCAGCGGTACGAGGAGCTCGACCTGGGCGGCCTCGGTGTCCACGGCGACCAGCTCGCCCCGGCGGCCGGCCGCGTCCTTGACCAGCCGCAGCCCGCGCAGCACGCGCACGGCCTCGTCGACGCGGCGGCGCGGGGCGTTCAGTTCGCGGACCAGTGCCTCGGGGGTGACGGCCCGGCGGCCGAGGGCGTGCTCGTAGACCCGGACGGCGAACTCGTCCACGGTGCCGTCCGGTCCGGGCTCGGCGAGCAGGCTCCGAGCGGCGGTGCTGTCCATGATCGTCAACTCCTCGTGCTGTCCTCGGCGGCCGGCGTGCCGGACGGCACGGCGCGCAGTCGCCGGATGGCGGGTACGGCGAGCAGAGTCAGGGTGCAGAGCAGGCCGAGCAGGGTGGCGAACACCATCAGCGGCCGCTGTCCGGTCAGGGAGGAGAGGGGCCCGGCCAGGGAGCGGCCGAGGGCCATCGACACGAGGGACCCGGCCACGTCGTAGGCGTAGACGCGGTTGAGGAGTTCGGCGGGGATCTGCGTCTGCACGGTGGTGGTCCAGATGACGGCCCAGAAGGCGAGGCCGGCCCCGGAGAGCGCCCAGACCAGGCAGAGCAGGACGATGCCGGGGCGGATGGCCGTGACCGCCGGGTTGAGGGCGAACAGGGCCCAGCCGATCGAGCCGACGGCGAGGGGGCGGGTGGGGCGGACCTTGATGGCGGCCAGGCCGCCGAGGACTCCGCCGCCGCCGAGGGCGGCCATGGCGATGCCCAGGCCGGTGGAGCCGAGGCCGTCGACGACGAGGTCGGCGCCGACCGGCAGGGAGACTCCGGCCACGAAGCACCCGTACAGCAGGAAGGTGGAGATGACGCCCCACAGCCAGCTCCGGGCCCGGAACTCCTGCCAGCCCGTGGCGAGCTGGTGCAGGAAGGAGCCTTCGCCCGCCGGGGTGGCGGAGGTCAGCCGCAGCCCGAAGAGGCAGCCGCCGCTGATGGCGTACGTGGCGGCGTAGATCGCGAAGACCGTGCCGGCCCCGGAGAAGCCGACCAGCACACCGGCGAGGGCCGGGCCGAGGACGCCGGCGCTGGACTCGGCGATCCGCAGGACGCCGTTGGCGCGCTGTACGTCGGCGGCGACCTGGGGAACCATGCTCGCCACTCCGGGCTGGAACAGGGCGGTGGCGGCGCCGCTGAGGGCCTGGAGGAGGACGATCACCCAGAGCGAGGTGCGGTCGGTGAGGAACATGAGGGCCATCGCGGCCTGGATCACCAGCCGCGCCAGGTCGGCGATGACCATCATGCGGCGCGGGGTGAACCGGTCGGCCAGCACTCCGCCGAAGAGCATGCACAGGGCGAGGGCGCCCATCCAGGCACCGAGGGCGTAGCCCACGCCGGCGCTGCCGTAGCCGGCTTCGAGGAGACCGACGGAGAGGGCCACGGGAAGCATGGCGTCGCCGAGGAGGGAGCTGGTGCGGGCCCCGAAGTAGAGGCGGAAGTTGGTGGTCCACAGGGGTGCGGCGGGGTTCGGGCCGGTGGCCTTGGACTCGGTGGCCTTCGGGTCGGCCGGGGTGTCGTCGGCGAGGGTGTCGGTGTCGGCGCTCACGCGTGGTCACGTCCTTGGGGGCGGCCGGTGGATGCGGCGGTGACGGGCAGGGCGGTCCAGGCGGCGGGGTCGGCGGCCTGGCCGGATGCGGGGGCGGTGGGGTGGACGACGTAGTGGTGCGGGGCCAGGGCGGTGACCCGGCCGGGCAGGGCGAGCAGGGTGCGCTCGTGGACGGCCTCGGGGCTGGCGGGGGCGGTGAGGTGGCACACCAGGCGGTGGCCCCCGCGCGCGTCGGGCTCGGCGACGACCAGGTGCGGCGCGTCGCCCATCACCTCGGCCATCAGCGCCCGTACGGCGTCGGTCTCGATCCAGGAGCGGTCGCTGAGCAGCCAGCCCGGCCCGCGGGAGACGGGGGCGAGGCGGGTCAGGTCCGGCAGGCCGGACAGCGGCACGTCCCCTTCGGCGGCGGCCCGCAGCAGGTGCAGCAGGGCGCGTCCGAACTCCTCGGCCTCGTCCTTGTCGAGGGTCTGCGGGTCGACCCAGAGGGTGAGCTCGAACTCCTCGTCCATGCGGTAGAGGCAGGCGAAGAAGCGGCAGGGTATGTCCTCGGCGGGCAGCCAGGTCAGGGCGCCGCCCACCTGCGGGTCCTCCTCCGGCGGGGGCTGGTGACCGGGGATCCACACGGCGGGCAGCCGGCCCAGGGCGGACTGGTCGGGGGAGCCGGCCGCGGTGGCCAGGGCGCTCATGTCGTTGAAGACGAGGTCGCGGGCGAAGGAAATGCCGCGCTCGCCGCTGACGCCGTTGATGACCTGCCAGACGGCCGTGGGGTCGAACCAGCTGCTGCGGTAGGCGGGCAGGGCGGCGGAACGGACCTGGCGTACCACGGCGTCGAAGGTGTCCAGCGCGCCGGTGGTCCCGCCTTCCGTCTCCGTCCCGTCGAAGGCGACGGGGAGCAGGGCGTCCTGCGCCAGCGAGCCGAAGAAGCCGCGCAGGGCGCGCACCACCCGGTTGCCGGACAGCGAGGTGGTGACCACGGTGCGGTGCCCGGTGCGGTGGCCCACCAGGGTGACGAGCGCGGCCAGGGCGACGGCGGAGGGGCTGGCCCCGGTCCGCTCGGCGACGGCTTCCAGGTGGGCGGGGGCGGTACTGGACCGGATGCTGAGCCCGGCGTGCAGCCAGGAGGTCTTGGCCGGGGCGTCGTGCGGGGGAGTGAACATCGCCTGCGGTACGCGTTCCAGCTGGGCCTGCCAGTAGCGCAGTGCGCCCTGCCCCAGACGGGCGATGGTCGGGCTCTGCTCCAGGGCGACCACGTCGATCGGCTGGAGGCCCGCGGGAGGCAGCGGCCGGCCCGCGGACAGCGCGGCCCACTCGGCGTGCAGGGTCTCGCAGGCGGCCACGTCCATGGCGGCGTGGGTGACGACCCAGACCAGGTGGCGGGGGACGCCGCCGATGGTGACGACGGCCGCGCGGAAGGGCAGTTCGGCGTCGAGGGCGAAGGGCCGGGCGCGCAGCCGGCGGGCGGTGCGCTCGGCGGTTTCGAGGGGGTCGCCGGCGGTTTCGACGAGCTCGACGGTGAGGTGGCCTTCGGCGGCGACCTGCTGGCGGGGCGGGGTGGCCGGCGGGTAGGTGGTGCGCAGGGCCTCGTGGCGCTCGATCAGGGTGCGCAACTGGGCGGCGATCCGGTCGAGTCCGGAATCGGCGCCCTCTCCGGTCGGCGCGTCGAAGACCATCGCCAGGTTGAGCCGGGTCGGGTCCTCGTCGACGGTGATGGCGCGGACGATGTTGGCGTGGCCGAAGGAGAGGGGGCCACTGCGGGCGGTCAGGCCGGAGAAGTTCACGGTGAGCTGGGACAACGTGGTCACCTCTGAGGTGGGGGGAGGATGGGCGGGGGCCGTCGGGCCGCGCGGGGCCGGCCGGGCCGGCGGATGGCGGATGCGGGGTCGGCCGGAGCCGGGCGGTCGGATCGGTGGTGCATCGGAGGCGGAGCGTCAAGGGGCGCCCGCGGCGCCGTGCCGGGGCTCCGCCCCAGCCCCCGCGCCTCAAACGCCGGCGAGGCTGGATTCCGGCTGGTGCCGCCGGCCTGGCGCGGCTGGATTGCCCGCAGGGCGATGTCAGCCCCGGAGCGTGCCGGGGTTCGAGCCGGAGACGGTTGCGGCGGGTCAGGGGTGGGGCGCGGAAGGGACGCACAGGGCGAGCGTGGCCGAGGCGTGGGGGCTGCCCGCGGCCAACGCTGCGGGGCCCGCCGTGGCGAGGCGGTCGAGGAGTCGCGGCCAGCCCGCGTTGGACAGTTCGGCCAGCTCGTGCGCGGCGCCCGTCAGGAGGCAGACGCGGTGGACGTCCCGGGTCGCCAGGCTGCCGACGACGGCGTGCTCGGCCGCGCCCGGAGCGGCCACCGCCGTCCGGGGGCCTCCCCGTACGACGTTGACCGTCCTGTCGGGGAACTGGAGCACCACGGCCGCGTCCCCCAGCACCAGCAGGTCCAGGAAGTCGCCGCGCTCCCGTACGACGGCGGCCGCGGCCGATCGGGAGTCGGGGCGGCGGCCGCCCTCGGGCGCGGACGGCACCAGGACCCGCCGGGCCGCCCGGTGTTCGGCCGGAAGCTCCCGGCAGGCTTCGCGGAGCAGCTGGGACAGCGGCCGCGGTTCCTGCCGGATCAGTCCGTCGGCGAGCCGGCCGCCGAGGTCGCGCACCAGTCTGCGCGCGCTGTGTCGCCCGTCACCGTCCCCGACGTCCAGGAGGACGGCGAAGTGTCCGCCCGTGACGACGAGTTCCGCGCCGTCGCCGAGGCTCTGTCCGGGCCGTGTGGCGCTGGTGATCTCCACGCTTCTCCCCACCCCGATGGTCTGTACCTTTGGGGAGAGCGTACGGAGGCCCGGTCGCCGCCCGGCTCCAGTGCGGCCATAACCCCCGGGCCCCGGGCGGCGACCGCGCCCACCGCCCCGCACCGGCTCTGACCTGCGCGGACCTCCCGGTCTCCGGAAGGGGCCGACGTACGGCGGCAGAACCCGCAACGGCTCCCCCCGGCAGTCGCCCCTTTCTGCCGCGGCGGCAGGGTCAGCCCGTGCAGGTCGGCCCGTCCACCGGCACCGGATCCCGGAAGCCGGGAATGCGCATCTCCCGGAAGAGCAGCAGCGCCCTGCGCCGGTGCCCGAAGGCCCGGGTGACGTCCCCCAGGGCCGCGTACGCGCCGCCCAGCGCTATGTGGCTGCGTGCCTCGCCGGGCCGGTGGCCGGTCTCGCGGTGCATTTCCAGGGCCCGCCCGGCCGGTTCGAGCGCGGACCGCGGATCGCCCAGGCGGGTCCGTACGAGGGCCAGCACGGTCAGCGCGGAGGCCTCCAGCACCTGGAACCGCGCCTCCACGGCCAGGTCGAGGGCCTTGCCGGTCGCGGCGAGGGCCTCCTCGGCCGCGCCCTCGCGCAGGGTGGTGGTGGCGAGCCCGATCAGCGCGTAGGCCTGCGGATAGCGGTCGTTGACCGTGTCGGCCAGCCGCAGCGCCCGGCGGTAGCCGTCGGCGGCGGCCGGATCCCCGGCGCGCTCCCGGGCGGCGCCCATCGAGAACCACGCGCTGGCCTCCAGCCGCCGGTTGTCCAGCTCCTGCGCCAGCGCGAGGGCCCTGCGGGCCAGGCCCAGGCCGCGGGCGTGGTCCCCCAGATCGGAGTGGGCGGCGGACAGACAGCTCAGCGCCACCGTCTCACTGGCCTTGTTGCCCGCGGCGGTGAAGACCGGCAGGGCCCGGCTCATCACCTCGATCGCGTCCACCGGGCGTCCCATCGCCCGGTAGACGATGCCGAGGTTGGTGTGCGCGATGGCCGCGCCGCCGGCCGAGCCCAGCCCCTCGAAGAGGCGGGCCGCCTGCGTGTAGTGGCCGACGGCCTCCTGCAGCCGGCCCAGCTTCCAGCAGATCAGGCCCAGGTTGATCAGGTCGTCCGCCGCCCCGGCACCCCCCGCCGCGCCCGGCACCGCCCCGGCTTCGGTCAGGCCGCGGGCCCGGGAGAGGAAGTGGACCGCCTCCCGCATGGCCCCGTTCTCCTGGTGCGCGGCGCCGATCCGGCGCAGCGCGACGGCCTGCCCGTCGGTCCACCCGGCCCGTTCGGCCAGTTCCAGCGCGCGTGTGTACTGCTCCTCGGCCTCGGCGTTGCGGCCGCTGACCCAGTGGCAGTCGGCCAGCCGGAGCCGGGCGGCCGACTGGGCGCGTACGTCGCCGTCCGCGGTGGCGGCGGCGAGGCCGGCGCGGGCCACCGTGAGCCGGTCGGCCGTGTGCATGCCGAGCGAGAGGTGCCCGTGCAGGGCTTCCGCGAGCCGCCACGCGAGCCCGTGTGCCCCGTGCTGCCCGGCGTACAGCACGGCGCTGACGAGGTTCTCCCGCTCGGAGGCCAGCCACTCGGCGGCCCGGGCGGCATCCGCCATCGCGTCGGGCCGCCCCGGGGCCGGCGCGTCGCCGGGCGCGGTCCCGTCGCCGTCGAGCAGGCGGGCGGCGGCCTCCGCCCGCGCCAGGTACCAGTCCAGCAGCCGCCGTACGGACTCCTCCTCCGGCCCGTCGGCGAGTTCGCGGGCGTAGGAGCGCAGCAGGTCGTGCATGCCGTACCGGCCCGGCGAGGGCTCCAGTACCAGGTGCGAGTGGGCCAGGCCGCGCAGCAGCCGGCCCGCGTCGGCGGCGCTCTGCCCGGTGAGGGCGGCCGCCCCCGGAGGGGTGAGGTCGGTCCCCGGTATCAGGCTCAGCAGCCGGAACATCCGCTGCGCCGCCTCGGGCAGGGCGAGGTAGGACAGGTCGAAGGCGGCCCGGACGGTGGAGCGTTCGTCCCCCTCGACCTGGAGGCCGCCGATCAGGCTGCCGCCGGCGAGCTCGGCACAGTACCGGCTCACGGTGAGGGAGGGGTTGGCGATCAGGTTGGCACCCGCGATGCGGATGGCGAGCGGCAGCCAGCCGCACAGCCGGGCCAGGTTGACGACGGCGTCCGGTTCGGCGGCGACCCGCTGCTCGCCGAGGATGCGGCCGAGCAGGGTGTGCGCCTCGGAGAGGTTCAGCACGTCCAGGCCCAGCCGGCGGGCGCCCTCGGCGGCGACCAGCCCGGCGAGCTGGCTGCGGCTGGTGATGACCACCCGGCAGCGGCCGCTGCCCGGCAGCAGGGGGCGGACCTGGTCGGCGCTGCCCGCGTTGTCCAGGACGATCAGCATCCGCCGGCCCGCCAGGAGCGTGCGGAAGAGGGCGGCCGCCTCCTCCTCGCCCGCCGGGACGCGGTCGGGCGGGGCGCCGAGGGCGCGCAGGAAGCGGGCCAGGACGTCGGCGGGGCTCAGCGCGGGGAGCGGCGAGTGGCCGCGCAGGTCCACGAAGAGCTGGCCGTCGGTGAAGTGCTCCTGGTGGACGTGGGCCCAGTGCAGGGCGAGCGCCGTCTTGCCGACACCCGGCGGGCCGACCACGGTCATGACGGTGGCGTGGCCCTCCCGGTCGGCGGCCAGCAGCAGGTCCAGCTCCTGGAGCTGCTGGGCGCGGCCCACGTACGAGGAGGCGGAGGCGGGCAGTTGGGACGGCCGGGCCGTGATGGGCACCGGGGGCGGTGCGTCGGCATCGGGGGCGGCCGCAGGCGCCGGGAGGGGCGCCGGCCGGTTCCGCTCGGGGTGCGGGATCTGCTGGCGCAGCACCCGCATGTGGGCCTCGCGCAGTTCCCGGCCGGGGGTGATGCCGAGCTGCTCGTCGAGGCGCCCGCGCAGGCCCGCGTAGACGCCCAGGGCGGCCGCCTGCTCCCCGCAGCCCGCGAGGGCGAGCATCAGCCGGGCGTGCAGCCCCTCGTGGAGGGGCTCGATGCCCGCCATCTCCCACAGGGCGGGCAGGGCTTGGCCGGGCCGGCGCAGGGTGAGGGACAGGTCGGCGTGCAACAGGGCCGCCTCGACCCGCCGTTCGGCGGCCTGGACGGCGGTGGGGTGCTGGCCGAAGAGCGCGTCGACATCGCTCAGGACGGGGCCCCGCCAGCACGACAGCGCCTGGTCCAGTGCCTCCTGGGCCACCTCCAGATCACCGACGGCGTGGGTGCGCTTGGCGCGCGTGAGCAGCTCCTGGAAGCGGCCGAGGTCGGTCTGCGTGCTCTCGGGGCGCAGCCGGTACCCGCTGGGGAGGAGCTCGACTGCGGGGGCCGGATCGCCGGGCGGCCGCTCCGGTTCCAGGAGTTGCCGGGCTTGGCTGATGTAGGTGTGGACCAGGCTCTGCGAGGACTGCGGGGGACCGGCCGGCCAGAGGGTGTCGACGATCTCCTGGTGGGTGGCCGCGTGGGGGTGCCGCAGGGCGAGCAGGCCCAGCAGCCGGCGGATCATCGGGCGGGTCAGCGGGACGTGACTGTCGCCGCGCCGCACCACGAAGGTGCCGAGGAGGGAGAAGCGCAGCCGGCCCGAGTTCCGCGCGGGCTTCTCACGGGCCGCCGCGTGCAGTTCGCCCGCCTCGAAATCGGGGAGTTCCAGAGCGGCGGCGAGGCTCTGCACGGTCCGCAACTGCGGCCGCCGCACCCGGCCGCGCTCGATGTCCCGCAACGCCCTCGTACTCATCCCGGCTTTGGCCGCGAGCTCCCGCTGGCTCATCCGGGCCCGCCCGCGCAGCGCCTGGATCTGCCGTCCGATGGCGGCCGAACCGTCCTCCGCACCACTCCCCGCGCCGCTCTCCGGCTCGCCGGAGGAAGCCGGATTGTTCCCTACGGAATGCGGTGACACAGGCGTGATCCCTTCTGGTGCGGCCGTTCATGTCAAATTGGTCGGAGCGATCCGCTCGAATCCCTCAGCACTCGTGCAAATCACCCACCTGTCGCTGTCCGGTCGAACAGCCCGGCCCGCTGACCGTATCCGAGAACAGCGCTCCGGAACATCGGGCCCGGGCGCTGTCCGAACCCGGCCAGGCCACTTCCGGGCATTGAACGGACGCCGGGACCGCCCCTAGTTTCGAATCCGGAACAACCGACCAACTCCGAGCCGAACGGAGGCCATTGACCCGATGGTCAGCGAGGTCCTAGAGCGCAACGAGCGGTTCCAGGGGATACTGGGACGCCTCACCGCGAAATCGATCGACGACTATTACAATCCCTACCGGCTCTTCGAGTGGCCCGAAAAACTGCCGGAGGACATGTGGTGGATGAGCCCGGAACTCACCACCACATACGACACCGAACTGGCCGGTTCTCTCGACGCACAGCAGCTTTACGCGCTCTCCCGCCATGAGAGCATCAATTTCTACAGCCTGAACGTGCACGGCATCCGGGAACTGCTCATCGAGGTGGTCGGCCGGATCCACACCAAGGGATTCGAGATTCCCTCCGAGTTCTTCCACCACTTCATCGGTGAGGAGAACGAGCACATGTGGTTCTTCGCCGAGTTCTGCCTGCGCTACGGCAACGGCAGGATCTACCGCCAGCCGGCCGGCGCCGGGAGCGGCTCCGAGGCACCCTCCGCGAAGATCGAGAGCCTGCTGGTGTTCGCGCGGATCATGATCTTCGAAGAGCTGGTCGACCACTACAACTCCGCGATGGCGGTGGACGAGCGGCTCCACGAGACGATCCGGGGGATCAACCGCCTGCACCACCAGGACGAGTCCCGGCACATCGCCTTCGGCCGCGAACTGGTCCAGCTCCTCTACCAGGACGTGCGCGCCACCGCGAGCGAGGAGGAGCTCACGGGGATCTCCGCCTACCTGCGGCGCTACATGACCCACAGCTTCGAGTCGCTCTACCACCCGCAGGTCTACCGCGACGCCGGTCTGCAGAACCCGCACGAGGTGCGGCGCGCCCTCCTCGCGTCGCCCGCCCGGGCCAGGGCCGAGGAACGCACTTTCCGCAAGACCGCCAAGTTCCTCGAGAAGACGGGAATCATCCGATGAACCGGCTGACCGGCAGCGCGGGTTCCCCCGCACTGGCCATCCTGGGACCGGGATCGACCCGGCTGGTCCGCGAGCTCGACGGAATCTTCACCGGATGGGGCCTCGCCGCCGGGGCCGAGGAGATCAGCCCGCCGCCGCTCTTCCCGGTGACCGACCTGGAGAAGTTCGACGTCTACACCAACTTCCCCCACCTCGCCTGGGTGGCGGGCTCCCTCGACCTCGAACAGGGGGAGCCCAAACCGGTCGACGGCCGCTTCGCGCCGGACCAGTTGAGGGAGTCCCGCTACGGACTGCCGCACGCCACCTGCTACGGCGCCTACCTCTACCACGAGGGCGACACGGTCGCGGACGACACCCTGGTGACCCTGGTCAACCGCTGCTTCCGCAACGAGGAGCACTACAGCGGCCTGCGCCGGCTGGCGAGCTTCCAGATGCGCGAGATCGTCGCGCTGGGCAGCTACGATCACACCCAGCGGGTCATCGCCCGCTTCACCGAGCGCATCGAGGCCTTCTCCGCCGCCCTCGGCCTCGGCCTCGACCGGCAGGCCGCCACGGACCCCTTCTTCAAGAACGACGGAGCCCGGGCGCTCCTCGCCAAACTCAGCCCGGTCAAGTACGAGTTCCAGTACGGCGACCTCGCCATCGCCTCCGTCAACACCCACCGCAACTTCTTCGGCGAGCGCTGCGACATCCGCCTCGGCGGTGGCGAACACGCCTTCACCTCCTGCGTGGCCTTCGGCCTGGAGCGCTGGCTGCTCGTCCTGTCCGACCTGCACGACGCCGACCTGGACGCCGCGCTCGACGCCGTACGCACCGCGGCCACCGCGGCCGGCGGCCACTGAGGTGGAGCCCGCCGCACACACCGGCCACGCCGCCCCCTTCCCCGCGACCCCCCGCATCGGAGTCGACCTCGTACCGCTCTCCCGCATCGCGGAGTTGAGCGCCCCGGGGTCCGGCCCGGCGCTCGACCGGATGCTCACCGACGCCGAACGCGCGTTCTGCGCCGGCGACACGGCGGGCACCGCGGGCCGGCTGGCCGCCAAAGAGGCCGTCTTCAAACTCTTCGGCGCCACCGGACAGCCCCTGCCCTGGCTCACCACCGAGATCCTGCGCGGGCCGGGCGGCCGCCCCGTGCTCCGGCTCACCGGCCGGGCCGCGCGCCTCGCCGAACAGGCGGGGCTCGGCCCCGTCGACATCAGCATCAGCCACGACGGCGGCTGGGCCGTGGCGGTCGCCGCCGCCCTGGCCACGCCCCCCACCACACACCAGGCCACACCCCCCAGTTGAGGAGAACACCATGAGCGTCACCACCGAACCCACCGCCGGCCCCCGCGCGGGAATCGACCAGGTCCGCGACTGGATCCTGGGGCGCCACCAGGACCCGATCGAGCTGGCACACGACACCAACATCATCGAGAACCGGCTGGTCGACTCCCTCTCCTTCGTCGAGCTGGTCTACGCGATCGAGGGCGCGAGCGGCACCGAGATCGACTTCGACGCGATCGACATCGAGGACTTCCAGTCCCTGGCGACCATCGAGAAGGCCTTCTTCGCCTGACCGGCGCCGCCCCCTCCGCCCACCGACCGACCCCCCCCGAAAGAGGCCGAACCATGCACGCAGTCTCCTACACGGCCCAGTGGATGGCCGCCGCCCGCGCGTTGGAGTCCGACCGGGACGACGCCCTCTACACCGACCCGCTCGCCCGCGACCTCGCCGCGCCCAAGGGCTTCGAGCTCATCGAGCGCTACGAGGGCGGCGGCCTGCTGCCCTTCATCTCCATCCGCACCGCCTTCCTCGACGAGAGCATCCGCTCGGTCCTCGCCGAGGGCGAGATCACCCAGGTCGTCCTGATCGCCGCCGGCATGGACACCCGCGCCTTCCGCCTCGACTGGGCCGAGGGCACCACCGTCTACGAGGTCGACCACGGCCCCCTCATCGAGGAGAAGCGCCGCCGCCTCGACGCCCTGGGCGCCGTCCCGCGCACCGACCGCCGCGAGGTGTCCGCCGACCTCACCGGCGAGTGGCTCCCCGAGCTGGAGAAGGCCGGCTTCGACCCGAGCCGCCCCACCCTCTGGATCGCCGAGGCGCTGACCTTCTTCCTCACCGACGAGCAGGCCGGCGGGCTGCTGCGGCTGCTGGCCTCCGCCTCCGCGCCCGGCAGCCGGCTCTCCTTCGACATCCTCGGCCGCGCCCTGCTCCGCAGCCCCTTCTCCAAGCCCTTCCTCGACACCCTCGCCGCCGACGGCACCCCGTGGATCTTCGGCACCGACGAGCCCGAGGAGTTCGTCGCCGCCCACGGATGGAAGGTCACGGACCTCAAGGAGCCCGGCGAGCCGGGCGCGGGCGAGGGCCGCTGGCCGTACGCGGTACAGCCCCGTACCCGGCGCGGCGCCAACCGCCTGTGGCTCATCCGCGCCGAGATCGCGGCCCGCTGATGGGACACACCACGCTCGAACGCATCGAGTCGTACCTGCCCGAACGCAGCGTCCGCATCGAAGAGCTCGGGGAGCACCTGGGCCTGCGCCGCGCCGAACTGGGCGTCTTCCGCAAGTTCTACGGGCTCGACACCCTGCGCTTCGACCCGGACCTGGACCTCTTCGACCTGCTGCGGCCCGCCGCCCGGCGCGCGCTGGACGCGCTGCCGGCCGGCGGCCGGATCGCCTACCTGGTGTACGCGCACACGACGCAGGCCGTCGCGCCCGCCGACGTGGACGTCGCCCAGCGGGTCCGCGACGAGCTGGGCCTGGAGCGGTCCGAGGCCTTCGGCCTGAGCCACCAGGCCTGCGTCTCCAGCCTGGGAGCACTGGACGTCATCGGCGAACTCCTGCGCGCCGAGGGGGAGGAGAACGCCTACGCCCTGATGGTCACCGGCGAGCGCGCCTACTCCCCGATCGTCCAGCACATCCCCAACACCGCGATCATGGCCGACGCGGCGGCGGCCTGCCTGGTCACCCTGGACGGCCGCGGGGACCGCGTCCGCTCCTTCGTCACCCGCACGCTCGGCGAGTACGCCGAGTGGCTGGAGCTGACCGCCGACCAGAACAACGAGTTCGGGCAGCAGTACGGCACCCGGATCGCCGAGGTCATCCACCGGGCCGTGGCCGAGGCCGGGCTGGACTTCGCCGACATCGAGCTGATCATCCCCCACAACGTCAACATGCTGGCGTGGCGCCAGACGATCAAGGCGCTGGAGGTCCCCGCCGAGAAGGTCTTCCTGGAGAACGTGCCGCGCTACAGCCACACCTTCGCCTCGGACGTTTTCGTCAACTACGCGACCCTGCGCGACGAGGGACGGCTCGTGCCGGGCGCGCACTACGTCATGGTCTCGGTGGGCCTCGGCGCCACCTTCGGCGCGATGGTGATCACCCACCGCACGGGAGGGTCGCCGGCATGACCGATCGACACGTCGTGCTCCGCGCCATCGAGAAGGCGCTCGCGGAGGTACTGGAGCGGGAGGTCACCGAACTGTCCGAGGACACCGGCCTCTTCGACGACCTGCGGCTCGACTCCTCCTCCGTCCTGGAGCTGCTGTTGCTGGTCGAGGACGGCACGGGGGCCGTCGTCGACCCCGAGCAACTCGACATCGACCATCTGCGCACGGTCCGGTCCTTCGCCGACTACGTGGCGGGGCTGCCGGCCGAAGGGGAGGTAGGGCCATGACCGGTCTCGTACTCGAAGCGGCCGCGGCCGTCCGCTCGCCCGAGGGGCCCGGGCCCGCACCGGCCGATTCGGAGCGGGCGGCGACCATTCGGGCCTTCCACCACGACCTGCTCGGGCCGTTCGGGGCCAAGGCCGACGAGGAACTCCTGGCCGGCGGCGCCCACGTCTCGCACCGGCAGCTCGCAGACCTGCTCGCGGAGGCCGACGGGGTGCGCGAGGCGCGGCCCCAACTGCTCATCGTCACGCACGCCCTGCCGGACGTGGTGCCGTTCACCGCCGTCTCACCACACCTGACCGGCCGGCTCGGCGGTGAGGCGACCAACTTCGCCATCGGCCAGCAGGGGCTGGCCGCGCCCTTCACGGCGCTGCGGATCGCCGCCGCCTACCAGCGGTCCGGGCGGGCCGCCGAGGTGGTCCTCGCGGTCCTGGAGCAGACCACGCTCCCGACCGCCCTGCCCCTCGTACGGGAGACTCCGCTGATCGACTCGGCGGCGGCCCTGGTCCTGAGGGCGGGGGAGCGCACCGGGCCGGGAACGGGCCTGCGGCTGGCCGGGGTGCGGTCCGGGCCCTTCGACGCGGAGGCGGAGGACGAGGGGACCCTGCTGGTCCTGGGCCCCTGGGCGGCGCGCGGTACGGCGGCGGGCCGGGCCGATGTGCACCGGACGCCCGGCGACACCTACTGCACCGGTGTCTGGCTCGAACTCGCCCTGCACCGGGAGCGGTGGCAGCGGTCCTACCGCCGGGTCGTCCTGAGCGACACCGACCCGCTCACCGGCCGCAGCCACCACGCCGTGTTCACCACCGCCGAGGCGGACGGGCGCTGACGGCCGATGGGGATCGGCGTCGACCTGCTCCGCCTGTACGAGCTCGACCGGCTGCTCGGCCGGCCCTGGTTCCGGGCCTTCGCCTACGCGGAGGCCGAGCTGGCGGTGGCCGCCGGATACGGGCCCGAGCGGGCCCGGGAGTTCCTGTCGGGCCGCTTCGCCGCGAAGGAGGCGGTGCTGAAGGCTATCGGCACGGGCATGGCGGGCGGGGTGCGGCCCTGCCAGGTGGCCGTCCTGAGAGGGGACGACGGGGCGCCCGCCGTCCGCCTCTCGGGAGCCGCCGCCGACCGGGCGGCCGCGGCGGGCCTGGGCGCCGTCGAGGTTTCGATCACCCACAAGGGGGACCTGGTGCTGGCCGTCGCCCTGGCCGCACCAGGCCCCGTGGACCTGCCCCCGCTCGATGCCCTGACCGCCTCCGTGACCGCGGAGTTCGCCGCTCAGGCGGCCCGGAAGCCGCGCAGCCGCAGGCTGTTGCCGACCACGAAGACGGAGGAGAAGGCCATGGCCGCTCCGGCGATCATCGGGTTGAGCAGGCCGGCCGCGGCGAGCGGCAGGGCGCCCACGTTGTAGGCGAAGGCCCAGAACAGGTTCGAGCGGATGGTGCCGAGGGTCCTGCGGGCGAGCCGGATGGCGTCGGCCGCGGCCCGCAGGTCTCCCCGTACGAGGGTCAGGTCGCCCGCCTCGATGGCGGCGTCCGTGCCGGTGCCCATGGCCAGGCCCAGGTCGGCCTGGGCGAGGGCGGCCGCGTCGTTGACGCCGTCGCCGACCATGGCGACGCTGCGGCCCTCGGCCTGGAGCCTCTTGACCACGTCGACCTTGTCCTGCGGCATGACCTCCGCGATGACCTCGTCGATGCCGACCTCGGCGGCGACGGCCTCGGCGACGGCCCGGTTGTCACCGGTGAGCAGGATCGGGGTCAGGCCCAGCGCGCGCAGCCGTACGATCGCCTCGGCGCTGGTCTCCTTGACCGCGTCGGCGACTTCCAGGACCGCGCGGGCCTCGCCGTCCCAGGCCACCGCGATGGCCGTGCGTCCCGCTGCTTCGGCGGCGGCCTTGGCGCGCTCCAGCGGCACGGGCAGCTCCATGGCCCACTCTCCGAGCAGCTTCTCGCGGCCGACGAGGACGGCGTGTCCCTCGACGACGCCCTGGACGCCGAGGCCGGGGAGGTTGGCGAAGTCCTCGGGGGTGGGCAGCGTGCCGACCCTGGCGGCGGCGCCCGTGGCGACGGCCTGCGCGATCGGGTGCTCGGAGGCGTGCTCCAGCGCACCCGCCAGACGCAGTACCTCGGCCTCGTCGGTGCCCTCGGCGGTGTGCACCTTCAGCAGGGTCATCCGGCCGGTGGTGACCGTTCCGGTCTTGTCCAGGACGATGGTGTCCACCTTGCGGGTGGTCTCCAGGACCTCCGGCCCCTTGATCAGGATGCCCAGCTGCGCGCCGCGCCCGGTGCCGACCATGAGGGCGGTCGGGGTGGCCAGGCCGAGGGCGCAGGGGCAGGCGATGATCAGGACGGCGACGGCGGCGGTGAAGGCGGCCGTGAGGCCGGAGCCGGCGCCGAGCCAGAAGCCGAGGGTGGCCAGAGCGAGGCCGATGACGACCGGTACGAACACCGCGGAGATCTTGTCGGCTAGGCGCTGGGCGGCGGCCTTGCCGTTCTGCGCGTCCTCGACCAGCCGGGCCATCCGGGCCAGTTGGGTGTCGGCGCCGACCCGCGTGGCCTCGACGACCAGGCGGCCGCCGGCGTTGAGGGTGGCGCCGGTGACGGAGTCCCCGGCGGACACCTCGACGGGCACGGACTCGCCGGTGAGCATGGAGGCGTCGACCGCCGAGGAGCCCTCGACGACGGTGCCGTCGGTGGCGATCTTCTCGCCGGGGCGGACCAGGAACCGGTCCCCAACCCGCAGTTCACCGGTCGGGATGCGCTCCTCACGGCCGCCGCGCAGCACAGTGACGTCCTTCGCCCCCAGCTCCAGCAGGGCCTTCAGGGCGGCGCCGGCCTTCCGCTTGGACCGGGCCTCGAAGTAGCGGCCGGCCAGGATGAAGGCGGTGACTCCGGCCGCCGCCTCCAGGTAGATGTTCCCCGCGCCGTCGCTGCGGCCGATGGTGAACGAGAAGGGGTGGGTCATGCCGACCATGCCCGCCGTGCCGAAGAACAGTGCCCACAGGGACCACAGGAACGCGGCCGTCGTGCCGACCGAGATCAGCGTGTCCATGGTGGCCGCGCCGTGCCGGGCGTTGGTCCAGGCGGCGCGGTGGAAGGGCCAGGCGGCGTAGGTGACGACCGGCGCGGTGAGGGTCAGGGAGAGCCACTGCCAGTAGTCGAACTGGAGGGCGGGGACCATGGACAGCGCGACGACCGGCACGGCGAGGGAGACAGCGGTGACCAGCCGCTGCCGCAGCGGGCGCAGCTCGTCGGGCTCGTCCGCCTCCTCCGCCGCGGCAGGTCCGCCGGCCGCGGGGGCTCGTACGGGCTCCTGCGCGGTGTAGCCGGTGGCCTCGACGGTGGCTATCAGGTCCGCGACGGAGACGGCGGGGTCGAAGGTGACCTTGGCCTTCTCGGTGGCGTAGTTGACGGTCGCCTCGACCCCGTCCATGCGGTTGAGCTTCTTCTCGATGCGGGCCGCGCACGAGGCACAGGTCATGCCGCCGATGGCGAGCTCGACGTGGGTGGCGCCGGTGGTGAGGGTGGTCATGCGTACTGCTCCTCGTGTGGGCGTGGATGAGAGTGGGCCGGGAGTCGTGCCGCAGCTGCCGTCGGGGCCTCAGCAGGAGGGCATGGGAGCTCCTTGGTCATGTACGGATACCCTGTAGGGGTACCCCGGGATGGCTCCACAGATATACCCCCCATGGGTATGGATACGCAAGCGCTCACCCGTCTTGACTTGATACCCCCTAGGGGTATGGTGGCCCGTGAATCCGCCGGACAGGCACTGGCACGGGAGAGCAGCCATGAACACAGGAATCAAGATCACCGCTTTCGCCGCCGCGCTCGCCGCGACCTTCGGGACCGCGTACGGGGTCGGGAAGGGGGTGGGCCCCACCGGCGCCCCGGCGAAGCCGGAGCACGCGGGCCACGCGGCGCAGGCACCGGCGCGGCCGGGCGCGGACGCCGGACACGGGGAGCACGAGGCGGCGGACCGGGGGCCGGCCGCCGGCGGCTTCCAGGTCTCCGAGGACGGCTACACCCTGGCCCTGGACACCCCGCGGATCGCGGCGGGGCAGGGCGAGTTGAGGTTTTCGATCAAGGACGCGCAAGGCCGCAACGTCACCGCGTACAAGACGGAGCACGGCAAGGAACTGCACTTCATCGTCGCCTCGCGCGATCTGACGGTCTACCGCCACCTGCACCCGGTACGGGCGGCCGACGGCACCTGGTCGACGCCCGTCGACCTGCCGGCGGCGGGCGGGTACAAAGCCTTCGCCGACTTCGCCCCGGCGGCCGAGGGCGCGAAGGGCGTCACCCTCGGCGCGGACCTGTCGGTGCCCGGGGCGTACGCGCCGAACCCCCTGCCCCCGGCCGCGCGTACGGCGGAGGTGGACGGCTACCGGGTGGCACTCGGCGGCACCCTCGACCCCGGCGAGGCGGGCGAACTGCGGCTCACGGTCAGCAAGGACGGCAAGCCGGTCACGAACCTCGAACCGTACCTCGGGGCGTACGGCCACCTCGTCGCCCTGCGCGACGGGGACCTCGCCTACCTGCACGTCCACCCCAACGAGGGCGGCCCCGGGCCGGACGTCTCCTTCACGGCGACGGCGCCGAGCGCGGGAAGCTACCGGCTCTTCCTGGACTTCCAGCACGAGGGCACGGTCCGTACGGCCGCCTTCACCGTCCAGGTGGCCTAGGAGCGGGCGCTTTCACGCGCCCGCCCCCAGGCCGCCGGTGACACCGTCAGACGGTCACGGGTTCGGAGCGGGACTGCGGCGCGGGCGGTGCGAGGCGCCCGCCGCGGTGCAGCCCGTACAGCGCGCCGCCGCACAGGAGGCCCAGCGCGCACAGCGCAAGCCACGGCAGCGCCGACATGCCGGCGTCGCGCGCGGCGTCCAGTGCCGCGCCCGTGAGCAGGTTGCCCAGGGTGATGCCGACCCCGCAGATGGTGTTGTACAGACCGTAGTGCGTGGCCACGAGCCGGTCACCGGCCAGCCGGACGATCGTGTCCATCTCGAAGGGGTACGCGATCATCGTGCCCAGCGCCAGCAGCAGTGCGGACAGCGTGGGCGGTACGGAGGCCAGCAGCCACCGCCCCACCCCGCCGCCCGGCACCGGTACCGCCGAGGCCAGGAGCAGGGGTGTGAACGCCACCCCCATGGTCAGCAGGCCCCACACCAGGGCCCGGCCGGGCTCCATCCGGGCCTTGCACCAGGCGGTCACCTTCGTCTGGAAGAGGATCGTGCTCAGCCCTGAGACGGCGAACAGCACCGCCACCGCGGCCGTGCCGAACCGCCCTTCCCCGCCCAGGCGCCGGACCTCCAGCGGGAGGGCGAGGTAGACCTGGAAGGACATGACGTACGAGCCGACCATGGCCACGGAGAAGAGCAGGAACGGGCGGTTGGCGAAGATCCCGCGCCACTGGGTGAGGACGCCCTCGCCGGTCTTCCGGTCCTCCGCCCGGCGGGCGGGCAGGGCCCGGATCTGTACGAGGCTCAGCACGGCGAAGATCCCCGATGCCACCAGGCAGGTCACGCGGAAGTCGACCCCGGTGAGCACCATCCCGACCAGCGGGCCGAGCAGGATGCCGGCCTGGTAGAAGACGTTGAACAGGGCGAACGCCTCCACCCTGCGCTCTCCGGCGTCGGCGGCCAGGTAGGCGCGGGACGCGGGGTTGAACAGGGCCCCGGCCAGCCCCGTCGCGGCGGAGGCCGCGAGCAGGGCGGGCACGGACTCCACGAGCCCCAGGACCGCGAAGCCCACGGTGCGCAGCACCAGGCCCGCGATGATCATCGGCTTGTACCCGAGCCGGTCGGCCAGGGTCCCGCCGATCAGGAACATGCCCTGCTGGCTGAAGTTGCGCACGCCGAGGATCAGCCCGACCAGCCAGCCGGCGAGCCCCAGCGGGCCCGCCAGGTGGGTGGCCAGATAGGGCATGAGCATGTAGAAGCCGAGGTTGATGGTGAACTGGTTCACCATCAACAGCCGGACGCTCCGCTCGTACGAACGGACTTGTGCGAGGCCCTTCATCACGCCTGCTCCCCGGAGCCCGGGGTGCCGGGGGTGCCGAGCGTGAGCGGGTCGACCACCGTCGTACAACGGGTCCAGCGGGTGACCTCCTTCTCGTCCAGGCGTCCGATGAGGTCGGGTTCGGGCGCCGGCGGGGAGTCGAGCAGGCCGTGGGCCGCGCAGTAGTCGTCGTCGTAGACGGTGCCGAGGTAGCGCTGCGGGCCGTCCGGGAAGACCGCGGCGATACGCGTGTCCTTGGGCAGGGCGCGAGCCGTCCAGCCCGCGACCAGCGCGACCGCGCCGACGCTCCAGCCGCCGGTGGCGTAGTGGGAGCCCGCCAGCCGTCGGCAGGTCCACACGGCTTCCGCCGGGGACACCCAGTGCACCTCGTTGAAGTTCTCGTAGGCGACGTTGCGCGGATAGATGCTGGACCCGAGCCCGCGCATCAGCCGGGGCCGGGCGGGCTGCCCGAAGATCGTCGAGCCGATGGTGTCCACGCCGACGAGCGTCAGGTCCGGATAGAGCTGGCGGAGCGCGCGGGAGATGCCCGCGGAGTGCCCGCCGGTGCCCACGCTGCACACCAGGACGTCGATGTGCTTGAGCTCGGTGGCGAGTTCGAGGGCCAGGGGGGTGTAGGCGGTGGTGTTGTCGGGGTTGTTGTACTGGTCGGGGCACCAGGAGTCCGGGTGCTGCGCCAGCAGTTGGGTGACCCGTTCGCGGCGGGCCTGCTGCCAGCCGCCGGTCGGGTGCGGTTCGGAGACGACGTTGACCTGCGCGCCGTAGGCGGCGAGCAGCCGGGTCATGGAGGTCTCCAGACCGGGGTCGGTCACCAGGGTGACGGGGTGGCCGTACACCATGCCCGCGAGGGCGAGGCCGAGCCCGAGGGTGCCGCTGGTGGACTCGATGATGCGCGCGCCGGGCTTGAGGTCGCCGCGGGCGCGGGCGCGTTCGACCATGTGCAGGCCGGGGCGGTCCTTGATGCCGCCGGGGTTGAAGCCCTCCAGCTTGGCCCAGAAGCCGCGGCCGGCCGGGGCGAGAGGCTCGGAGATCCGAAGCAGGGGGGTGTTGCCGACCAGCCCGGACAGGGTGGAGGGCGTGGCCGATGACGTATCGGTGATCGAGGGATGCATGGCTGCGCTTTCGTTTCGGTGGTACGCGTCGGGTACTCGTTCGGGAGCCGTGCGAACGGCTGCGGGACGAGCGGCCTAGATGCGCCACCGACACACGTCGGCGAGCGTGGTGCGGCCCGGGCGGGCTATGTGGGTTCTGTGGGAGCCGGGGGCCGGCGAAGGCGTCTCCGCCGTGGGCCGCCCCGCGTTCAGGACGGGAAGCGGGGCGAGGACCGGGCCCGCCGGGTACGGGACCTGGCCGTGGGCGGCCTGGGCGGCCAGGCCGGGGAAGGTGCACGCGGCGCTGTGATCGTGCCGGGGGCGCGCCGGTGCGTGCTGCTGCTGGTGGTGGTCGGCGGCGGAGGCCGCGGCCGGGGTGCCGAGGGAGAGATGGCCGTGGGTGTCACCGGAGAGGAAGGAGGAGCAGTGGACCGCTGCGAGCAGCAGTCCGCTCAGCAGGCAGGCGAGCAGGGCGCGCGGCCAGGGCGCGGGGTGGTGGCGAGGCACAGTTCCTCCGTACAACAGTCACTGCCGCGCCCCTGGGGCTCGGAAGTGTCGTCGGCGGTTCCGGTCGGCTGCGCGCGATCGCGGGTGTCGGAGCATCAGATCCTGAAGGGCTCTGAACATATCGCCCTTTTATGGGCACACCGCGCAGCGCGTCGAGTGTCGTCGGATCTGTGGCCTACACCTGGAGGACGGCGCGCACCGCGGGATGTGCCGGGCCGGGACACTCCGAGTGGGGCTGCACCCGGGCGGGCGCGGGGGAGTGGCCCGGAAGAAGGGACTGCGGGCGAAGGGCGGGCGCGGTGAGCGGCTTCGGCGCGTCGGCGACGGCCGCCGCCTGCGGCGAGAGCGGCGCACAGTCGTGCGAAGGCCCGTGGTGCTCTTCGCCGACAGGGGAGCCGGCGACCACCGGAGAAGCGGAGGTGGGGCTTCCCGGCTCGCTGTTGTGCGGGCACAGGAAGCCCAGGATCAGCAGGGCCAACGCGACGACGGCCAGCCGACCCGCGGACGGGCGGATCGACCGGCCACCGGAACGCGACCAAGCTGTAACCATGCCGTGATCATAAGGGGTCTTGTGGCGGAGCCGGGAGTGCCCCCGAGAAGTTGCGGCGAACAACTCACGGGCGCGGCAGGCTCCTTGGAGAAATCTACGATGCGATCCGGCCAGGCATATCGGAAGGTGCCCCGCCGCGGGGATCGGCCCGGCCGGTGGGCAGGCCCCGCGCGGGGGCCGTGGCTACGCTGGAAGTGGGCAGAGGGAGGCGGCACCGATGAGACGACGCCATCACTTCCACATCGATCACGCCGGGCACTCGGTCAGTGCCACCGTCCAGACCGGCCACACCGCCGTCGTGGAGATCCTCGTCGACGGCAAGGAGACCGGGTACGCCACGACGCATGGCGACCACCCGGTGTCGGTGCAGGTGGAGCTGCCGACCGACCCGCCGCAACGGGTCTCCGTCCGCGCGACGCCCGGCCCCGGCCTGCCGCGCTGCCTCCTGGAGGCGCCGGGGGTCGAGCCGCACATCATGTCGCCGCGCCCGTACTGACCGACGCGGCGTCCCGGGGCCGGCCCGTTCAGTGCGCGTGGCCGTCGCCGCGGGCCGGTGCGCCGGTCGCGCTCCGCGCGGGAGCGGGGGTGGGTGTGGTCGCGGGGGTCGAAGGACCGGGGGACGGCGCGTCCGGCGTGCCGTGGCTGTGCCCGCCGCCGTCAGGCTGCTCGGCGATCGAGGAGGCGACGTAGCGGAGCCCGCCCAGGGCGAGGAGCGCGGTCACCAGCACGGCGAGTCCGGCGAGGCCGAAGAGGCGGCGCCACGAGGTGTCCTCGTCCTTGATCACGTAGGCGGCGAAGGACAGCACGATCCCGATGGGTATGAGGACGGCGGCTCGGGTCGGGAAGTCCTCGAAGTGCTGGAGCCCGCCGCTGAGCATCCCGATGCCGAAGGAGAGCAGCAGGGAGGCGCCCATGATGCTCGCCACCTGCCGGAGGGTCGGCTTGCGGCGGGCGAGGAGGAACTCGTTCAGGGCCGTTGCGGCGAGGAAGACCAGCACGCCGTACACCGCGATGCGGGTGTAGCGGCCGGGGTCGAGGGGGTGGTGGACGACGGCGCCGCTGATCAGCCCGGCGCCGACGAAGTAGCCGACGTAGCCGAGGTACCGGGCGAGGAGGGCCGTGCGGCGGGAGCGGGCCTGGCGCAGGGCGGCGCGGCCGACGGGTCAGGGTGCCGATTCGGGTGTGACCGGGGGCGGGGGCGGGGGCGCGAGCTGGGCGGGGGTCATATGGGACTCCTTGGCCGGGGCGGAGCCCCCGCGGGGTCCGGGGCGGAGCCCCGGGAACGGGGGGCGGGGGGGCGGAGCCGCCCCCACGCGGCGGAGCCGCATGTCGGGCACGGCGGCGTGGGGGGAAGGCCCCGCGGGGGGTGTGGGCGGCGGGCCCACACCCCTGCGGGGATGGTGATCAGCCCTTGCCGAGGAGCTTGTTCATCCGGGTGATCTCGGCGCTCTGCGAGGAGACGATAGCACCGGCCATGTCCTTGGCCGGCTGGTACGAGCCACCCGACTGCTCGGTCTTCGCCATGGCGACGGCGCCCTCGTGGTGCTTGACCATCAGCTGGAGGAACGCCGTGTCGAAGGCCTTGCCGGACGCCTTCTCCAGGCCGGCCATCTCCTCGGCCGTCATCATCCCGGACGTGCCGTGCCCGCTGTGGCCGCCGCCTTCGGCGGGGACCTGCTCGCCCCACGTGGTCAGCCAGCCGGACAGGGTCTTGATCTCCGGGTCCTGGGCCTTCTTGATCTCGTCGGCGAGCGCCTTCACCTCGGCCGATTCGGCGCGGGTCGAGGCGAGGGCGGCCATCTCCACGGCCTGCCGGTGGTGGGGGATCATCCCCTGGGCGAAGGCGACGTCGACCGCGTTGCGCGCGCCCTGCTGCGGAGCGGAGGCGGAGGCGGACGGCGAAGCGGAGGCGTTGTGGCCGCCGCTGTGGGCCGAGCCGCTGTCGTTGGTGCCGTTGCCGCCACAGGCGGCGAGGACGAGGGCGGCGGCGGTGGCCGCGGCCACGGCGGTGGCGCGGCGGATGAGGGAACGCTTGGTGGTCATGCTGGTGCTGCTCCTGGTGTGAGGGCACGCGCACGCGGGGCGTGCCGAAGATAGGGCGGTGGCCGGGGGAAAGGGCCGCCCTATATGCGCAGGAGCTGCAGTTCGCTCCGTGACGGGGGAGCGCGTCCGCCGAGGACGACGTCGGGAACGAGCCCGTGCCCCGCCGCCCTCGGAGCGTGGACCGTGCCGGGCAGCACGGCCGGTACCGGCAGGACGGGGGAACCCGCGATGCCGGCGGCCGCGCAGGTCGCATCGGCGTGATCGGCATGCCCGCAGCCGCCACCGCCGACGGCACCGCCGTCCGACGGATCACCGGCGTGGACACAGCCGTCGTGCACCGCCTCGGCCTCGGCGCCGTGGTGCGCGCCCGCCGTGGTGTGTGCGGCCGCGGGGAGACCCCCCGGGCCCAGGCCGTGCATCGCGACGAGTCCGAACAGCACGGTCAGCACGCAGGAGCGCAGCCCGAAGGGCACCACCGCTCGCCTCGCCTGCCGACTCATACCGCGCATCGTATGCGGAGCCCCTCGGACCCGCGCGACCGGGTCACATGGCGGACCTCAGCCACGCACGAGGGCCGCGACCCGGTCCGGACGCTCCTCGACCAGGAGGTGACCGGCGTCGGCCACGACGTGCAGACCGGTCCCGAGGGTCGCGCGGAGCGCCGGGGCGAGCCGGCGCGGTGGCAGAAAGGTGTCGTGCGCGCCCGTGGCGACCAGGCGCGGCACCGCACGGTCCGGGAGCTCGGCCGCTCCGGGGGCTCCGCTCGAACGGGAGTGGCGTGCGACCAGCGTCATCCACTCCACGAGTTCCGCGCGCGGCCGGTGGCCGGGTGCGAGCATCGCCCGCAGGAGCCGGGCGCTGCGGTCCGCCGTCGGCCGTAGGAACCAGGCGGCGGAGGCGGCCAGCAGGGCGGGCGACAGGCGCAGCCTGCCCAGTCCTCCCGGGGAGAGCAGTACGAGCCGGTCGATGCGCGGCGACGGGCTGGAGAGGGCGATGGCGGCGCCGAAGGAGTGGCCGACCACCACCGTCGGGCCCGCCGTGACCGCGTCCAGCACCTCGCTGAGCCAGGTGCCGTACCAGGACAGACGGCCGCCGGAGAGGGCCCGCCGCCCGGAGCTGAGTCCGGGCTGCCCGGGCACGTCCGGCAGGACGAGGCGGTGGCCGGCCGCGACCAGGGCGGTGGCGAGGGGCAGTGACGCCGCGGCGTTGAAGTTCGTCCCCGGCACGAAGAGGACCGTGGTCGGGCCGGAGCCCGCGAGCACCGCGTGTGTCCGTGCCCCGTTGGCGGTCACCGTCGCCCGCTCGTGCGCCACCGGCCACGCGTCGAGCCGGTCGGTGCACCAGCCGCGGATTCGCTCCCGGCCGGCCGGGCTGCGGTATATGGAGTCCATCGGCCGAGTATCACCGCCCGGCCGGCGAACTCCGCGCTCTGGCGGCCCGGTTCGCCGCGCGGATACCGTGAGCTTCCTGTTCGATGTTGTGCGATCCGCCGCTCAGTGGCCCAGGTCAGGGTGCGACGACCCGGAGGCGGGAGACGTCCGGATCGAGGGCTCCTCGTACGTGGCCGCCGGGCGCGGCCGCCGTACGGCGGAGGAAGTCGACGGCCTCGGCCGTGATGACCTCGCCCGGCAGCACGTTGGGGATGCCCGGCGGGTACGCGGCCAGCGTGTCGGCGGACACCCTGCCGACGGCCTCCTCGGCGGGCACCACCAGGGCCGGACTGAGGAACGCCTCGCGGGCCGTGAGGCGCGCGGGCCCCGGGCGCGGCAGCCGCAACGCCGCTCGCTCCGCGAGACCGGAGCCGGGGTCGCCCAGCGGGGCGGGCAAGCGGTGCAGCGCCTCGACGAAGCGATCGGCGTCCGGCACGGACCCGGCCCCCACCACGGCGACGATCGCCGCGTCCGTGGCGACCTCGACCATGACCTGGTGGTCCCGGTGGAGCAGCCGCCGCGCCTCGTGCCCGGTGATCCCGCCGACGCGGGTGTCGATGGCGATGCGCAGCGGATCGGCGGCCGTGATGTCCGGGAATCGGTGGAAGCCGTCGGCGACCACCCCGAAGCGCCCCAGCGCGCGCACGACTCCCCGTATCTTGTCCGCCGCCTCCAGCGAGCCGGTGATCCGGTCGGCGCCCGCGGCCAGGGCCCGCCGCGCGAGGTCCAGGGAGGCGGTCAGCAGGGCGCTCGCGCTGGTCGACTGCACCAGCCGGAAGGCCCGGTCCACGAGGGGTTCGAGCCGGTCCGCGAAGGGCCCCTCGGCCAGGTGCAGCATGGCCGACTGCGTCAGGCTGCCGGCGAGTTTGTGGGTGCTGGAGGTCACCAGGTCCGCGCCGAGGGCCAGTGCCCCCTCGGGCAGTGCCGGGTGGAAGCCGAAGTGCGATCCCCACGCCTCGTCGACGATCAGGGGCACCCCGGCGGCGTGCGCGGCGTCCGCCAGAGCGCGTACGTCGGCCACGGCCCCGAAGTAGCTCGGCGAGACCACGTACACGGCCGCGGCGTCCGGGGTCCGCTCCAGGGCGGCCCGTACCTCCCCGGCGGTCACCCCGTGGGCGATGCCCTGCCCGGGGTCGACGGAGGGCTGGACGAAGACGGCCTTCAGGCCGGACAGCACCAGCCCGTCGACGACGCTGGAATGCACACTGCGCTGCACGACCAGGGTGCGGCCCAGGGCGGGGGCGACCATCGAGGCGATGTGGTTGCCCTGGGAGGCGCCGTTGGTCAGGAACCAGGTGCGCCGGGCGCCCCAGGCGCGGGCGGCCAGCTCCAGCGCCTCGTCCAGCGGGGTGTGCGCCCCGAGGTCGATCCCGTCGAGCAGCGGCGGGAAGTCCAGGGCCGTCACCCGCGGGCCGAGAGCGTCGGAGAGCTCCGAGCCGGGGGCGGCCGCGTGGCCGGGGACGTTCAGCCGCAGCCAGTCCCGTCCGGCGTGCGCGCGCAGGGCCTCGGCGTACGGGGCGCGGAGCTGGTCCGGGGCCGGCGGGCGGCCGGGGAGAGGGGTGGTTCGCGTGTTCACACCCGGAGCGTGCCAGCCGCGCAGCCATAGAGGAATGCTGGTCTTTTCGATGACCCTCCATATTCTGTCTATATGCTCGAGATTCGGCACCTCCAGGTGCTCCGGTCCATCGCCCAGGAGGGCTCGCTCGCCGCCGCGGCCCGGGCGCTGCACTACACGCAGCCGACGATCACCCACCACCTGGCCGCCCTGGAATCCCACTTCGACGCCCGCCTCGTCCAGCGCGGGCCGCGCGGCGCCACCCTCACCGAGCTCGGCGAAGCCCTGCTGCCGCACGCCGAGGCCGTTCTCGAACGGCTGCGCCACGCCGAGCTGGAGGTCCGCGGGCTCGCCGAGCGCGGCATGCGCACCCTCCACATCGGCACCTTCCCCACCGCCGGCGCCCTCCTGCTCGCCCCCGCCGTCAAACGCCTCCACCGACAGGGCGTCCACATCTCCCTCACCGAGGGGGAACTCCCCGTACTCCTGCGCGGATTGAAGGCCCGGGAGCTGCAGGCCGCCCTCGTCTTCTCGCAGCCCGGCGACCGGCTCGACCTGGACGAGGAGTTCGCACTCCACCCCCTCCTGGCCGATCCGCTGCTCCTGGTGATGCCGCGGGACCACCCGTGCGCGACCCTGGACACGGTCCCGCTCACCGCACTGCGCGACACGGCATGGGTGGGCGCCGCCGACCCGCACGACCCCTGCGACCGGGTCCTGTCCTGGGCCTGCGCCCAGTACGGCTTCGAACCCGTCCACGCCATGCGCACCGACGACTACGCGGTCGTCCAGGGCCTGGTGGCCGCCGGCGCCGGCATCGCCCTCGTGCCGCGGCTCGCGCTCGGCGCCCCCCACCCCGACCTGGTCGTACGCCGCCTCGACGGCCCCGACCTCACCCGGGAGATCAGCGTCGCCGTCCTGCGCTCCACCGCGGCCCGCAGCGCCCGGGAACTGGTCTCGGCACTCCAGGAACAGGCCGCGCTGACCACCGACCGCTGGACCCTCGCGGACACCTGAACCGGCGGCCGTTCGGCCTCTGTTGCCGTGCGGGCCCTGTTACCGTGCGGGTATGCGCGCTCCCATCGGTCCCTTCGACCCCGCCAGGCCCGCCCCCGACTGCCTCGACGAACTCACCCGGCCCGTGGCCGACGCCGTCCGCGCCTGGCGTGGGGCCATTCCCGCCGAACAGATCCTCTACGTCGACACCGACCCGGAGATCGCCGACACCGCCGCCGTCGTCGCGCACTACGGGCAGGAACTGCTCGGCCAGTCCGCCAACTGCGTGGTCGTCGCCGCCAAGCGCGGAGGTGAGACCGCCCTCGCGGCCTGCCTGGTGCCCTCGGCCGGGCGGGTCGACGTGAACGGCGCCGTCCGCCGCCACCTGGGGGCCCGCAAGGTGTCCTTCGCCCCGATGGCGACGGCCGTGGAGCTGACCGGCATGGAGTACGGCGGCATCACCCCCGTAGGCCTGCCGGCCGACTGGCCGCTGCTCGTGGACCCGGCGGTCGCGGACATGCCGTACGTCCTCGTCGGCAGCGGCCGCCGACGCGGAAAGATCATCGCGCCCGGCAAGCTGTTCGCCGAGCTGCCGGGCGCCGAGCTGGTCGACGGTCTCTCCCTCTAGGAGACGTCCGGGAGGTAGGGGCGGACCCGGGCGATGACCAGGGCGACGTCGTCGTGGTCGTCCGGGTGGCGCAGGGAGTCCAGGAGCCGGTCGCACGTCTGCTCCAGCGTCCGGCCGCTGCCGGCGAGGAGCTCCAGGAGCAGGGTGAGCCGGTCGTCGAGGGGCCGGTCGCGGGTCTCGACCAGGCCGTCCGTGTACAGGACCAGCTGGTCGTCGGTCTGCATCGGCACCGTGGTCGCCTCGAAGGGGATCCCGCCCACGCCCAGCGGGGTGCCCGTCGGCAGGTCGAGCAGCCGGGGCGCCCGGCCCTTCCGGATGAGGACCGGGGGCAGGTGACCGGCGACGGCCATGCGGCACTGCGCGCGCCGCGGGTCGTAGACGGCGTAGATGCAGGTCGCGATGGTCTCGTCCAGCCCGGCCGTGGTGCGGTCGAGGTGCTCGAGGACCTGGGCGGGGTCGAGGCCCAGCTCGGCGAGCGTACGGGTGGCGGTCCGCAGCTGGCCCATGCTGGCGGCGGCGTTGATCCCGCTGCCCATGACGTCGCCGATGACGATGGCCGTCGTGTCGTTGGGCTGTGCGAAGGCGTCGAACCAGTCGCCGCCGATCTCACTGGTGGCCGCCGCCGGCTGGTACCGGTAGGCGACCTCCAGGCCCGGGGTGAGGGGCGGGTGGTGCGGCAGCAGGTGGTGCTGGAGGGCCAGCGCGGTGTGGTGCGCGTTGCGGTACCAGCGGGCGTTGTCGATGCACACGGCGGCGCGGGCGGCCAGCTCGCCCGCCAGGATGATGTCGTCGTCGTCGAAGGGCAGCGGATTGCGGGTCCGCTTGAGGTCGAGCGCCCCGAGGACCTCGCCGCGGGCGATGAGCGGCACGGCCAGGTAGGAGCGCAGCCCGGCCCGGGCCAGGAGGGCGGCCGCGTCGTCGTTGCGGGCGATCCGCGACAGGTCCCGGGCGTGCACGTGGGCCACGAGCACCGGGTGCCCGGTCGTCACGGACTGCGTGACCAGCCGGTCCGCCTCGTAGCGGGCGATGTCGCCCGGCGGGTCCGCGGCGCGCACGGCCTCGCTCGGATAGGCGGCCGCGACCGCCAGCGCCCGGAAGACCGCGGGCCCGCGCGAGGTCATGGCCATGCTGGGACGCCCCTCCAGGACCGAGTCCAGGATGTCCACGGCCGCGATGTCGGCCAGCTCCGGCACGACGACATCGGCCAGCTCGCGGGCGGTCTGGTCCAGATCGAGGGTGGTGCCGATACGGACCGTGGCGTCCGCGATCATGGCGAGCCGGCGGCGGCTGTGGCCGATCTCCTTGGCCGCCTGGTGACTCTGGGTGACGTCCACCACCGAAGTGGCCACGCCCAGTACCCGGCCGGTGGCGTCCTCCAGCCGGTAGTACGAAACCGACCAGGCGTGCTCGGTGCCCTGGTCGGCGTAGGTGTGGCCGGCGGTGAACTGCTCCAGCAGCGGCGTGCCGGTGGCCAGCACCTGGCGCATCGCGGCCTCGACGGCCTCCGCGTCGTCCAGGAAGGACAGGGCCTCGCGCACCCGGCGGCCGATGTGCGCGGAGGCCGGCAGCCCGTTGATGCGCTCCAGCATCGGGTTGACCAGTACGTACCGCAGATCGGTGTCCAGGACCGCGAGCCCGATCGGGGACTGCGCCACCAGGCGGGCCGACAGGGCCAGGTCCCGTTCCAGGTGCCGCAGCCGGGCCCGGTCGGTCGCTATCCCCAGGGCGTACCGGTCCCCGCGCTCGTCCAGCAGCCGCATGTTGCGGAACTCCACGAGGCTGGTGCTGCCGTCCTTGTGCCGTACGGGGAAGGCCCCGGCCCAGTCGCCGGCGCCGCCCATCACCCGCGCGAACAGCTCCAGGACCAGGTCGAAGTGCTCCCTGGAGGCCAGCAGCCGGGCCGCCGGCTGCCCCAGTGCCTCCTCCGCCTTCCAGCCGAACAGCTGCTCGGCCTGCGGGCTCCACAGGGCGATCCGCCCCTGCTCGTCGAGGACGACCGCCGCCACGTTCAGGACGTCGAGCAGCCCGCTGGGCGGGGAGAGACCGGCCCTGGCCAGGTCGGTGTCAGCCCTGGGCGCATCGGCTGCATCCATCGGGATGGCTCCCTTCCGGCCGTCGGCCCGGCGCCGTGGGACTTCTGGCGGACGAGCCTCGCGGGGCTACCCCCCATCGTCTCTCGGGACCCGCGGTCCTGCCGGGCATCCCGGCAGGACCGGGCTGCCGGGATGCCCGGCGGATCGGTCACACGATCCGCCGGACGCCCCCGGACGGGGCCCGCCGGACGGCTCAGCCGTTGACGTCGACGGCCTTCCAGGCGGCTGCCACCTGCTGGTACTCGACGCCGGTGGATCCGTACAGGTCGGCCGTCGCCTGCAGGGTCGCGGTGCGCGCTCCCGCGTAGTTCGTGGTCGACGTCATGTAGGTCGAGAGCGCCTTGTACCAGATCTTGTAGGCCTTGGTCCGGCCGATCCCGGTGACGGTGGAGCCGTCGTAGGTGGGCGAGTTGTAGGACACCCCGTTGACCGTCTTCGCGCCGCTGCCCTCGGAGAGCAGGTAGAAGAAGTGGTTGGCGACGCCCGAGGAGTTGTGCACGTCGAGCCGGCCCACGTTCTTGGACCAGTAGTCGGCCGAGGCGCCGTCCTTGCTGGGCTTGTCCATGTACCGCAGCGGCGTGCCGTTGCCGCGGATGTCGATCTTCTCGCCGATGAGGTAGTCGCCGGCGTCGGACGTGTTGTTGGCGAAGAACTCCACCGAGGTGCCGAAGATGTCGCTGGTCGCCTCGTTGAGACCACCCGACTCGCGGCTGTAGTTCAGCTTGGCCGTGGCGGCGGTCAGGCCGTGGCTCATCTCGTGCCCGGCGACGTCCAGGGAGGTGAGCGGCTTCTGGTTGTTCGCCCCGTCGCCGTAGGTCATGCAGAAGCAGCTGTCGGACCAGAAGGCGTTGACGTAGGCGTTGCCGTAGTGGACGCGGGAGTAGGCGGCCTTGCCGTCTCCGGCGATGCCGTTGCGACCGAGCTCGGACTTGTAGAAGTCCCAGGTCACGGCGGCGCCGTAGTGGGCGTCGACGGCGGCCGTCTGACGGTTCGACGGCAGTCCGTCGCCCCACTGGTCGTCCGCGTCGGTGAACAGTGTGCCCGTGGCGCTGGACGTGGCACCGTTCAGGTCGTAGGTCTTGTGGCCGCCGCGGCCGCCGTCGGTCAGGCTGTACTTCGACCCTGACTGGGTGGTGCCGAGCGTGACGGAGCCCGAGTACTCGCTGGTGCCGGTGCCGGAGTCGATGGCCTCGTAGGAGTACAGCTCTGCGCCGGTGGCGGCGTCGGTGATGACGTGGCGCTCGCTGGGGGTGCCGTCGGGCTGGGTGCCGGTGACGACGGCCTCGTAGGCGAAGACCGGCTTGCCGCTCGCGGCCCACACGACCTGGCGGGCGCCGGCGGGCGCGGCCTTCAGGGAGGTGCGGGCGGCGGACGGGGCTATTCGGGCCTCGACGCCCTTGGTGGTCTTGCGACTGCCGTCCTTCTTCTGGTGGACCACCAGATCGCCGCCGAGGACCGGCAGTCGAGATCGTCGTCAGCGCCGCGTCCTGGAAGGAGGTGTCGGGCGCGAAGCCGAACTGGGCGTTGACGATGATGCGGTCGGCGGTCCGGGCGCCCAGGGCGCCGCGGATGTCGAAGAGGGCGCGGGACCAGATCTCGCCGTCGGCGTGCACCTCTCCCTCCAGGTCGGCGTAGACCTTGTTCCCGTCGATACGGCGCAGGCAGTGCGGGGCGGCGCTGTACGCGATCGAGTCCCAGTCGGCCACGCACGCCAGGTCGGCCCGCTGCGGCCAGCCGTAGGAGGCGGCCGCGTGCGAACCGACCTCGACGGCCAGGTAGTCGCCGAAGGCCTCGCCTATCGCGCCGGCTTCGGGGGAGGTGCCGAAGCCGGGAACCTGCGCGTTGTGCACCGCGTGGCCGTACTCGTGGACGATCACCTCCGCGTCCTCGGCGTCGTCGACACCGCCCTTGCCGAAGCGGATCTCCGCCTTCTTGTCGGAGAAGAAGGAATTGTCCGCGCCCCACTGGTTGATACGGACGGGCTGGGCCCGGTCGTTGGCCCCGGGCAGCTCGGTGCCGAAGCCGAGGCCCTGCAGGTACTCCTGGGCCTCAAGGCCGCGCCGGGCGGCGCCGCCTCGGCGCAGGTCTGCTTCCGCCGCAGCAACATGGTGGTCTGGGTCGCGTACGCGCGCGGCGACGCCGACCGGCAGGCCGCCCGGGCCGGGGCCGTCGACGCCGCCCGCGAGGCGGCCGCCCGGCTCCGTACGGGCTGACGGGGGCGGCCTTCCCGGGCGGACGCCGGACGCCGCGGGTTCGTCAGGACAGGGTGCGTACCCGCTGGTCGCGCAGCTCGTAGCGGGCGGCGACCACGGCCAGTTCGCCCGAGGCCACCTTGCCCGCCAGATCCGGCTCGGCCGCCAGCCGCGCGCGGACGGCCCGCACGTGCGCGTTGACCGTGGCGTCGATACGGGCCTCGCCGTGCTGGCCGTGGTCGATGGACGGCCGTATCTGGTCGGCCAGGTACTGGATGTGGGCGGGCAGCGGCTCGCCGGTCTCGTCGGCGTGCACCGCCGCGGCGACGGCCCCGCAGGACTGGTGGGCCAGGACGAGCACCAGCGGAACGTGCAGTTCGAGGACCCCGTACGCGATGCTCCCGAGCACCGCCTCGTCGAGCACCTCACCGGCGGACCGTACGGTCATCAGATCGCCCAGCCCCTGGTCGAACACCAGCTCCGGGGGCACACGGGAATCGATGCAGCCCAGCACGACCGCGAAGGGCTGCTGCCCCCCGACCAGTCGGCGGCGCAGGGACGCGGACTCGTGCGGGTGCTCCTGACGCCCGGTGCGCCAGCGCTCGTTCCCCGCCGCCAGCCGGCGCAGCGCCTGCGCGGGCGTGGTGGGCCGGTCCGTACTCTCCGCCTCCCAGGAGGCGGCGGAAGCGGGAAAGGCCGACCCGAGGGTCAGCCCCGCGCCGGCGACCGCCGTACCCGCCACGGCGGTGCGCAGCAGGGCGCGTCGACTGGGCGAAGGAGCGACAGAGGTCCGTATGTTCGAATCCATGGCCGGACGGTAACCCGGCGCGGGGACACCGGTGTTGACCCGTCGGCCGCAATGGCTTGATCCGTTCGCCAGCCGACCGAATGGTGGCGAATCGATCTCAGCATGCGGAAACCGCCCCCGCGCACGCGAGTGTCCGGCCCCCGAGGGCGCCCGCCCCGACCGAGCTCAGCCAGGACCCGTCCAATCGAAGGGGATGTGCTTGCTGGACTGGCCTTCACGGCTCCACCGGAAGCCGAAGGCGTCGGCGCGGTTCGCCGTCGAGCGGCCCCAAGTGGCGACCTGTCCGGGCCCGGTCTCCGATCCCGGCAGGTTGGTGGTCTGGACCCGCGCACCCTCCGGAGTCGTCGGTCCGCTCAGGGCCTCGGCGCTCGCCTCGACCCGCCCGGGAATGGTGGCCCTCCAGCCGCCGAGGTCCTCGTCCACCTCGATCTCGATGGGGGCGAAGTCCATGCCCCGCATCTCGGCCTGCATCATGGTCACCATCTCGGCCGGCCAGCTGCCCGCCTGGCCACCGAAGATCATCTGCAGGGCCTGGCGCTGCGCCTCGTCCGCGCGTTCGTCGACGAAGAACGCCGCGTACGTGTCGCTGTGCTCGGCCCAGACGTTGCCCACGAAGGACCCGAGCATCAGCACGTTGAGGCCGTCCAGCGGCACCTCGCCGTAGTTGCCCTCACGGATGTGCCAGGCCAGGATGCCGTCGCACTCCCCGTACGTCGGGAGCTGGGCGAAGGAACAAGGGCAGGGAACGTTGCACCTGCAGGTGTCGAACCAGTCCCCGGCCGCGTGCCATCTCGGAACGGTCGCTGTCGTCTCGGACATGTCCTCGCCTCCTCATGGCGCCGCGCCGGCGGGCACCACGGGTCGTCACCCCCATCCTCCCCCTCACCGCGCCATGTGGTCCATGTCCCCCATCGGACCGGGCGTCCCCAGGCCCGGCAGCATCCAGTCCTGGAAGGGGGCCAGCACGGCCAGGACGAGGAAGGCCAGCCCGACGGCCCAGGCGAGCCAGGGCCCCTGGCGCCACAGCTTCTCCAGGAAGATCACCCCGGCCACCCCCGCCATCGCGGCCACGTTCATGACACCGAGCGGGATCAGCACGATCATCAGCCCCCAGCAGCAGCCGACGCAGTAGAGCCCGTGGTGCGCGCCCACCCGCAGGTCCTTCGCCCACGGCCGGAAGCGCGCGTAGCGGACCAGCTGGAACAACGGATTGCGGCAGTGCCGCAGGCAGACCCGCTTCAGCGGCCCGAACTGCTGCACGGCCGCGAGCAGGAACGCCGCGGCGCCGATCCAGCGCCCCGCCCCGGGGCTGCGGCCCACGAGGTCCCCGCTCGCCGCCAGGGCCCCGTAGGCGAGCAGCCCGAATGCGGTCCAGACGAACAGGTAACCGCTGACGAACTCGGCGATCCGCAGCGCACGGACGGGGCCCGCCGGCGTGCGGCGCCCGATGGCGCGCACCCAGGTGATGGCCACCGGCGCCACCGAAGGCAGCATCATCGCCGCCATCATGACCAGCCACAGCAGCAGGAAGAGGGGCAGCGCCAGGCCCATGGTGCCGGGCTCCATCCCCATGTGGCGGGCCTGTCCGATGGTGAGCAGCCACGCCAGGGCCGCCAGCAGGACCATCAGGATCCAGGCGACCGCCAGGTCCCGCGCGGGCAGCAGGGTGGCGGGCCGCGTGGGCGCCGGCGGCGCCAGGCGGGGGCGGGTGGGATGCGACACGGCGGCCTCCCAGGAACGAGAGTTCCCGACACCTCCAGCAGAGCACACGCCCGCCCCGCCTTCTCGGGCACGCAGTACCCCACACGGGTAAGACCGCGCCGGCCTACACCGCCTGGCCGTCACGCTCGGAGCTGTCGAGGTCTCGCCAGTCGATGGACACGTGGTCGCTCGGAGTCATGTTCCTGGCGTGCTTTCCGTTGGCCGGCATAAGGGTCACGATGGTGCAGAACTGAACCCATGACCGCTTCACCGGCAAGGGTGTGCCGGTCCATCCTTCAAGCAGTCCGGCGATACCGGTAGCGGGGTCGAGGGGAGGCAGGCCGGTGACTCCGGACAGCCTGGACTCGGCATTCTCCAGACTGGCCCGCAGAGCCTGGCTTCCGGCCGTCATCTGCGAGAGGTTGATGGCTCCCTCGGCGTAGGCCAGGGCGAGGCCATCGAGGCGCTCCCGCACGCTCTTCACCTCGGCATGGAGGCGCGCCGTATCGGCGTCTCCGCCCCCTGCATGCACGGTGAGGACGGTCGGTAGGAAGTCAGGTCGCGCCATGCGGGCGAGTGTCGTCCTCTCGGCCCTCTGGTCGGCGACGTCCCGAGGTGTACGCGTATGGGTCTGACGGCAGCCGTAGATCTTCGTCCCCCGGTACCCCCTACCGCTCACGGTCTCGCCGCACACGCCGCAGAGGGCGATGCCGGACAGGAGCGTCGTCGCCGTTCTGCCGGTTCTCGGCCCTCCGCTGAACCTGTCGGGGTTCGACAGGATGGACACCAACGCATAGTGGGTCGAGTCGTCGAGGATGGCCGACCACTGGGCCTCGCTCATGACCTCGCCCCGGTAGGTTCGCAGGCCGATGTACCTCGGGGAGATGAGCACGTTCTTCACCCCTCGCAGGGTCCACGCGTTCGCTCCGGCCGCGATCGAGCGAGGCGACCGGAGACCTGCCTCGGTCCACGTCCGGGCGACGGCTGACAAGGAATCACCGGAGAGGATCATCGAGGCGCCCGCGCGTATGGCCTCGGCCTCGGCCGGAACGATCGTCACGTGATCCTCGCTGTATCCGAAGGGTCGGATGCCTGCCGTGTAGGGCTTGCCGGCCTTCGCCGCTTGCAGGTTCGAGAGAGCTTGGCGCTCCGCCTTCTGCTCGCCTTCGTACGTCGCCCATGCTGTGACCGTACGGGCGACGGCTCGACCAGCAGGAGTCGAGAGGTCGAGGTGTCCGGCACGCGCAGCATGCACGTTGACGCCGAGCGCGATGACCCGCTCAAGGTCCTTCGTCACCCTGACGAGTCGGTCCGTGTGCCAACACACGACCGCTTCTGGTCGGCTGGCCAACAGTGCCTCGAAGCCTGGCCGGACCTTACCCCTGGCGGCGCTGATGTCGTTGTCCGAGAAGACCTCCCCGACTTTGAACCCGAGGCGCGCGCAGAGTTCCCGGCACTCCTCTTCTTGCCTCGCCACGCCGAGCTGTTCGCCGGTGAGATCCTTCGAAATACGGACGTAGATGACTGCCCGGACCGGGCCGTCCCCCTGGCGCTTCGTCACAGCGGCAAGGTTACCCGCAGCGAGTAGCACTGGCAGCGGAAGCGGATGGGTATCAGGAGGCACGCAACACACGTGAATCCAGGACTCGGTGGGGGCGCGGGGCCCGGCGGGCCGGCGTGTTCCCATGATCCCCGCCACCGGGTCCGGGGGCCAGCCCCCGTCGTCAGCGCGCGTGGCGTTCCGGGAGGTCCACCTCGGCGGGGGCCATCGTGAAGCCGCGGGTGCCGGGCGGGGCGGTGCGCCGGCCGCAGAAGGCGGCTTCGAGGGTTCCGCCGAGGGCCGTGTTCGCGGTGCCCCGGTTCGAGGTGTTCGCCATGGCGGCGAGGTTGCGGCGGCCGTCCCGGGTGGCGAAGGCGTAGGTGTAGAAGCCCTGCACGGTGCCCGTGTGGCCGTACACCGAGGTGCCGCAGGAGAGGTCGTAGCGGCGCAGCCCCAGCCCGTAGAAGCGGGTGCCCGCGGGGTCGGTCGGGGTCATGGCGAGCATCAGGTCCAGCGTCCGCGCGGGCAGCAGCCGGCCGCCGAGCAGCGCGGAGGTGAAGGTGTTCAGATCGGCGGCGTCCGAGATCAACGCACCGGCGGACTGCGCCCAGGACGCCGTCTGTTCGGTGGAGTCGACCAGGGGCCCGCCGGTCTCGTCCGGGTGGAGGTAGCCGCGGGCGTGCAGCCCCCGGATGCGCGTGCCGGGGTGGACGTACGAGGTGTTCCGCAGCCCCAGGGGCTCGATGATGCGGCGGCCGTACTCCTCGGCCACCGGATGCCCGGTGGTCTTCTCGATGAGCATGCCCAGGACGACGAAGTTGGTGTTCGAGTATTGGTACGAGGCGCCCGGCTCGGTGGTCCTCGGCTCGCGGAGCGAGAGCGCCACGAGGTCCCGGTAGTCGAACACCTTGTTCCGTACGGCCTCGAAGCCGGGAACGGTCCGGGCGAACATCGCGTCCGTGTAATCGGCCAGTCCGCTCCGGTGGTTCAGCAGGTGGTGCACGGTGATCCGCCGGTCGGGCAGCAGCCCCGGCAGGTGCCGGTCGACGGGATCGTCCAGCCGGATCCGCCCCTCCGAGACGAGCTGCAGCGCCACCACGGCGGTGAAGCTCTTCGTGACGCTGCCGATCCGGAAGCGGGCCCGGGGGTCCATGGCCGCGCCCGTGCGCCGGTCGCGTACGCCCACCGCCGAGGTCCGGACGCCGTCCGGTCCGGTGATCCGGGCCGCCGCGCCCGGCGCCCCGGCGTCGATGGTGTTCCGCAACGCCCGGTCCAGGGCCGGGAGATCGGCGGCCGGCGCCTCGGCGGCCCGGGCGGCGGTGGCCGCGGCGAGGGTGACGGTGATCGGCACCACGCCGGCGACCAGGGCCAGCAGGGCGGCGCCGAGGACCAGACGTCGGTTCGGGGGCGGGGTCACGGGCAGGGGCACGGGGATCCTCGACTCAGCGGGTACCGGGTAGGGGTACCGAGCCTACGGAAGATCCACGGGCCGAACGGGCATGCCGTCAGGGTGTGTTCCGCGCCCGGGCGGTGGCGGCAGGACGGTCCGATTCAGGACGGATGGCCGAAAACAGTCGTTCATCGGGAGGTGGGTACGTCGTAGATTCAGCCGCGTACACCGTATCCAATTGGGGGGTATCTGATGCGAACGGTCCTGATTTCGGGTGGCGGTATCGCCGGTTCCGCGCTGGCCGGCCTGCTGCGCGACCGCGGCCTCGTCCCCACCGTCGTGGAGCGCGCGCCCGGCCCGCGCCGGGGCGGCCAGGCCGTCGACATCCGAGGCGTCGCCCTCGACGTCGTCGAGCGCATGGGTCTGCTGGAGCGCGCGAGAGCGGTACGCACCCACATGCGCGGGATGTCGGTCCTCGACGCCGACGGCAACGAGGTCCACCGGTCCACCGAGGCGACCTTCAGCAGCGGCCGGCTCGACAGCGCCGACATCGAGGTGCTCCGCGACGACCTGGTCGGGTTGCTGCACGACCACACGCGCGAGGGAGTCGAGTACCTCTTCGGCGACAGCATCACGGCGCTCACGCAGGACGAGGGCGAGGACGCCGGGGGAGTCGGCGGCGTACGGGTCGACTTCGCGAACGGCCCCTCCCGCACATTCGACCTGGTGGTGGCGGCCGACGGCCTGCACTCGACGGTGCGCCGGCTGGTCTTCGGCCCCGAGGAGCAGTTCTCGCGGCATCTCGGCAGCTACCTCTCGGTGTTCGGCGCCGAGAACTTCCTGGGGCTGGACAACTGGCAGACGTGGCTCCAGGACGGCGAGGTGGGCTTCGGGATCATGCCGGTCCGCGACAACACCGAGCTGCGGATCGCCCTCGGATTCGCCTCCGGCCCGCTCGACGGCGACCAGCGCGACCCCGAACGGCTGCGCAGGCTGGTCACCGAGAAGGCCGCCGCCCTGCGCTGGGAGGGGGAGAGGCTGGCCAAGGCCGCCGCCGAGGCGCCCGACTTCTACTGCGACGCGATGGCCCAGATCCACGTCGACCACTGGTCGCGCGGCCGGGTCGTGCTGCTCGGCGACGCCGGCTACTGCCCGTCCCCGCTGTCGGGTCAGGGCACGAGCCTGGCCCTCGTCGGCGCCCGCGTCCTCGCGGACGAGCTGGCCCGGCCGGGTGCGGACCACCGCGCCGCCTTCGCCCGGTACGAGGAGCGCATGCGGCCGTTCGTCGAGCTCAACCAGGCCCTGGCCACCGAGAACCCGGGCGGACCCGCCCCCGAAGAGTCGGTGGCACGGGCCAAGAACGCCATCAGCCTCGACGACTGACCGCTCCACCGGGCCCGCTCAGGCGTACGGGAGGACTCGAGCACGAGCATGGCGGCAGCTCCTGGCCGGGCCGGGGGTGTACGGCAGCCCGCCGGACACCCCCGGGTCGGCTACTTGAGGGCCGAGAACGCCCTGGTGAAGGCCAGTGGCTGCTGGAGGATCGAGCTGCAGGTGGCGTCCGCGTAGCCGACGGCCCCGGCCGCGCACTGCCGGTCCCGGGCCGAGGACCACATGGCCAGTCGGCCGATGCCCTTCGACGCCGCGAAGTCCACGAGCTGCGTGGCGTCCGCGACGGTGAAGATCTCGCTCGCCACGTCGTTCACGCCGATCATCGGGGTGACGGCGACCGCCTTCCAGGCCGCCGCGTCGGACAGCCCGAGCACCCCCTTGAGCTGGGCCTGGGTGGCCGTCGCCGCCTGGATCGCGTACGAGCCCATGTCGCCGCCGTACGCCGGCCCGTAGTCCATCGCCATGATGTTGACGGCGTCGATCCGCACGCCGTTCTTGCGGGCGTCGCCCAGCAGGGCCACGCCGGGCTGGGTGAGCCCCTCCGGCATCACGGGCAGGGTGAACGCCACGTCCAGGCCCGGGTGGGACTTCTGGAGCCGGGCGATGGCCTGGGCGCGGCGGGTGTTGGCCGCGGTGTCCGGCAGGGCCGCGCCCTCGATGTCGAAGTCGACCTTGGTCAGCCGGTACTGGTCGATGACCTTGCCGTAGGCGGCGGCCAGGTCGTCGACGGTGGCGCAGTTCAGCGCCAGCTCGTGCCCGGCGGCCCCGCCGAAGGACACCCGGACGTCGCCGCCCTTGGCGCGCAGCGCGCCGATCTGGGCGGCGACCTTGTCGCCCGACAGGTCCGTGACCCCGCCCCACAGCGGAGCGCAGCCGCCGCCGGAGGTGATGAAGGCGAGGTGGAACTCCTTCACGCCCGTCGCCGCCGCCGTGTCGAGCAGGTCGTACGTCGGGTACAGCGAGGTGTCCACGTACGGGGCGAAGCGCGCGCCCGCCGCCGGGGCGGTCGGCGTCGCGGTGGGGGTGGCTGACGGGGTCCGGGTGGGCTGTGCGGAGGTCGGCGCGGCCGTGGCCGTCGGTGTCGGTGTCGGTGTCTGTGTCGGCCGGACGGTCGGGCGTCCGCTCGGACCGGCCGTCGCGCCCGGATCCACCGAGCACTTCAGCCCGTTGATGCGGCAGCCGGTCGGGTCACCGGGGGCGGCGGATCCGCTGGTCACGAAGCCGACGGTGACCGAAGCGCCCGCCGCCAGCTCCCGGTTCCAGCCCGCGGGCTTCACCGTGACGCGCTGCCCGTCGACCGTGTGGGTCCCGTTCCACAGCGAGTCGATCTTCGTGCCCGCCGGGAGGTCGAACTGCAGCGTCCAGTCCGACTGCTTGCCGCCGGTGTGGTTGGTGATGACGTACTGGCCGGTGTAACCGCCGCTCCAGGAGCTGGACTTGGTGTACACGGCTCCGACGGAGCTGGCCTGCGCGGTTCCGGTGAACGCGAAGGCCGCGCCACCGATCACCGCCGCCGCCACGATCGCGCCGGTGACCTTCGCCGTACGACTGGTCCTGCGCCGGTGCCCACCTGTGCTGCTCATCGCGTGCCTGCCTCTTTATTACCGGGGAGTTGGGGGTGCGGCAGCACGCTAGCCGCCCCGAAACGGACATTCGTTCGCTTCGGGGCGGCGGCCGAGAACTTAGGTTCCGCTTAAGGAAGGGATCGGCGGCCATTAAGCCGCCCTGGCCGGATCCGGCGCCGTGCGGGCGGTCAGCCGTGCGTGGCGTCGATGACGCAGAAGCGGTTGCCTTCCGGGTCGGCCAATACCACGAAGTCGGGGTCGTCGGGGTAGGAGTCCCAGTCGACCCGCAGGGCTCCCAGCGCCACCAGGCGTGCCACCTCCGCCTCCTGCTCGGCCGCGTCCGCGGCGTACAGGTCCAGGTGGACGCGCGGATGCTCCTGTACGGGCGTCGTGCTGCGGCCGAGGGCCAGCCCGGGCCCGGCGCCGTCGGCCGGGACCAGGACGGTCCAGGCGTCGTCGACCTCGCCGTCGCGGGGGACGTACCCCAGCGCCCGGCCCCAGAATTCCGCCGCCCGCCGTACGTCGGCGGCGCCCATCACGATCGTTCCGATGCTCAGCATGATCCGATTCTGGCAAAGGGGCCGGAGCGCCCGGCGGTTACCCGAGCCGCTCGACCGCCACCATCGCGGCGTCGTCGCCGAGCGTGTTGCCGGTCGCGTGGGCGAGCAGGTCCTCGCACAACCGCTCCAGCAGGACGCGGGGGTGCAGGCCCGACCAGGCGGCCGCCCGCTCGGCGAGGGGGTAGAAGGCCCCCGACCGGTCGCGTGCCTCCAGGACCCCGTCCGTGTAGAGCAGCAGGACCTCGCCCTCCCCGAAGTCGAACGTCTGCGAGGTGACCGGGGGTGCCCCCAGACCGACGCCGCGGGAGGACTCCACCAGCCCGGCCAGGCCCAGCGGCGGCGCGGGCTGCTCCACATCGAGCGGATCGACCCGCCCATCGCGCCGCAGCACCAGCGGCGGCGGATGCCCGCAGCTGACCAGGTGCACCACCGGCTCGTCGTCCGGGACGTCCAGCACGGCCGCGGTGATGAAGCTCTCGCCCCGGTCCACGCCGTCGTCCACGTCGGGGGAGACCGCGCCCTCCAGGTAGTCCACCAGCCCGGGCAGCCCCGCCTCCCGGTGGGCGGCGGCCCGGAACGCGCCGAGGACGAGCGCGGCGTCCCCGACCGCCTCCAGGCCCTTGCCGCGGACATCACCGACGATCAGCCGGGTGCCGCGGGCCGTCCGGGCGGCCGCGTACAGATCGCCGCCGATCTGGGCCTCGGCCGCGGCCGCCAGGTACACGGAGGCGACGCCCAGCGGCCCGATCCGGTCGCGCAGCGGCCGCAGCACCACCTGCTGCGCCGTCTCGGCCACCGAGCGCAGCTGGACCAGCTCCTTCTCGTGCACCTCGCGCAGATGGGCGAAGAAGGTCACGAACACCGAGATCATGACCAGCGCACCGATCTGGAAGGTGTGGTTCAGATCGGTCAGGGTGGTGCGCACCGCCGCGACCACCGACTGGGCCAGTACGGCGACCAGGCCCACGAAGCCCGTCATCCGCGGCCCGGCGAACGAGGCCGTCAAGGCCGGCGCGGCCACCAGGAACGGACCGAGGTGCACATCGCGAGGGGCGAGGACGTCGACCACCGTCACGAGGGCGATCAGCGCGAACGGGACCGCCAGCTGCGCGTGGCGCATCCGCCGGGATCGTGGGCGAGACGTACGCGGCGGGCGGAGGTCCATCCCTCCTGCATACACCGAACGGCGATCGTGCGCCCCTCGCCCCGGCCGTCGACGGCCGCCCTTCCCCCGTCGGCTCCGCCGCCCACGGGCGGCGGGCCGGCTCTACGGGCGGCGGCGCGGCTTGCCGGTCTTGCCGCCCTTGGGGCCGCCGGAGCCGCCACGCGGGTTCTTGCCCGTCGACTTGCCGGCCGCCTTGCCTGATCCGGGCTTCCGCTGCCCGCCGCCCGCCTCCGGGCGCTTGGCCTTGGCCTTCGCCTTGGCGGTGGCCTTCGGCTGCGGCGCGGTCTGCGCCCGGCCGCGGGTGCTGTTGACGGTCCGCCCGCGGACGATGCCGATGAACTCCTCGACCAGGTCGGGGGTGGTCTCCGCCTGCGGCCACGACAGCGCGACGCGCGAGGTGGGGGCGTCCGTGACCGTGCGGTAGGTGAGGTCCTTGCGGTGGTGCAGGCGCGCCAGCGACTGGGGGACGACCAGGACGCCCACCCCGGCGGCCACCAGCTCGATGGCGTCCGCCGTCGTCGCGGGGCGCTCGATCGCGGGCCGGCCCGGCAGCCGCTCCCAGCCGAGGGTGTCGTCGAGAGGATGGAAGACGATCTCCTCGGCCAGGTCCGCCGTGGAGACCTCCTCCACGGCCGCGACGAGGTGGTCCTTGGGGATCACCACGACCGTGGTCTCGGTGTAGAGGGGGATCGCGCTGAGGTCGTCGCGGTCCACCGGCAGCCGGACGAATCCCGCGTCGGCGCCGCCGTCGCGCAGGACGCCGAAGGCCTCGGTGGGCGACACCGCGACCAGGGTCAGCGGGACGTCGGGCAGCCGCTCGTTCCAGATCCGGATCCACTTGGTGGGGGTCACGCCTGGGACATAAGCGAGCCGGAACGAATGGGGTGCTTCCGAGCCTGTCACCCCGCCAGGTTACCGGTCGTGGTCGGAGGTAGCGCACACGCTCGATACCCTTGACACCATGACGTCGCACCAGAACACCCAGACGATGAAGCCCGCAACCGCGGCGAAGAAGCTGGGCGTGTACCTCGAGGCCACCCCCGCAGAGTTCCAGGAGGGTGTCGTCTCGCGCAGTGAATTGAGTGCGCTGCAGGCCGACCCGCCCCAGTGGCTCCAGGAACTGCGGCGCAACGGCCCGCACCCCCGCCCGGTGGTCGCGGCCAAGCTCGGCGTCTCCATCGCCGGCCTCGCCCGCGGCGGGGTCACCGAGCCCCTCACCACCGAGCAGATCGAGGCGCTGAAGCAGGAAGCTCCCGAGTGGCTGCAGAAGGAGCGCGCCACCCAGGCCGAGGTCCGCAAGGAAGCGGTCCGCATCAAGGAGAAGAACGCCCAGCGCGCAGCCGAGCAGACGCGCAACCCGCGTTCCTGATCCGCGTCACCTCTCGGTCCTCAGGCCCGGTTCCCCCGTGGGAGCCGGGCCTGAGGCGTGTGGTGGGCCGCGCGCCCGCCCGCCCCTCCGCCGGCATTACCCGAGAGGTAATCGATCTTCCGTACGCCTCCGGGCAGATTGGTCCCACCGGGACGGGCAAGGGCTCGGAACACACCCGGAGGCAGAGGGAGAAGTGCGGTCATGACGGCGATCCGGCAGCAGCAGCGGCGTACGAAGAAGCAGACGGTGGCGCGGACCGGGCGGCTCGCCGCGGTGGCCGTCGCCGCCGGCCTGTCGATCGGCGCGGTCACGGCCGGCTCGTCCTCCCCGGCCGCGGCGAGCCAGGCGGGCCGGCCGGCCGCCGCCGGGCGGAGCGGCGAGTGCGCCGAGGTCCGGGACAAGGTCGAGCGGCTGGAAGGGCTGATCACCCCGAACGCCTGCGCCTTCATGAAGCGGCAGATCGCCTTCGGCGAGATGCCGACCGGCACGCCTCCCGTGCCCGGTGGTCCGACCCACCCGAGGGTCGCCGCGTACCTGGACATCTTCGACGCGGACGCCACGCTCTGGGAGGCGGGCGGCCCCGCCCAGCGCGGGCACGCCGTGATCGGCGCCTCGATCACCGGCTCCCTGGGCCTCGCCCCCGACCTGCGCTACGTGGGCACCAACGTGGTGGCCGACGGCGCGGTGATGATGTTCGGCCAGCGCAACGAGGTCACGGTCAAGGGGCAGAAGGTGACCTACCTCCAGATCGCCCGCAACGTCCTGTCGGACGACGGGAAGACCATCCAGGCTCGCCGCTACTACGACCGCTACGAGATCTTCAGGCCGGTGGCGCCCGAACTGCGCCCCCTCTTCGACGGCATCGCGGACGCGGGGCCCGCCACCGGCCGCGGCCCCGAACGGTTCCGCGCCGACGAGATCACGGCCCGGCTGGCGGCCTGGAACGGCGAGGACGTCGCCGCGCTGACCGGCCGGGTGGGCAACGCCCGGCTGACCGGCCCGGGCCTGGCCGCCCCGCTGGCCACCGCGGAGGGCAAGAGCGCCTACCTCAAGAGGTTCTTCGAGAAGGCGGACGTGAAGTTCCAGTCGGGCCAGGTCGCCTTCGGCGGAAGCACCACCTACGTGGAGTGGCACGGCACGATCACCAGCACCCAGGGCACCGCCATCCCGTTCGGGATCGTCGAGCGGTTCGGCCCGCGGGGGGAGTGGGAGCTCTCCTTCGACACCCTGCCGCTGGTGGCCGAGGAGGCCGGGATCGACATCCGCAGCCTCTACCAGCGGCTGGCCCAGCCCTGAGTCACCCCGGCCGGCCACCGGCCGCCAGCAGGTGCAGCGCCCGGTCGAGCCGGGCCTGCCTGGTCTCCGGTGTCAGCGCCTGGAGCAGGGGCAGCACCACCAGGTAGCGCCCGGTCCTGTCCAGCGCCTCGAACGCCTTCCCGGCCTCCGGGTCCGCCTCGAGCGCCGCGGCGAGATCGGGCGGTACCGTCGCCGTCCTCTGCGACCCGTAGGCCGCCGCCCAGCGTCCGTCCTCCTGCGCCTTGCGCACCTCGGCCAGCCCGGGTTCCCGCATCCGGCCCGCGGCCGCCAGCATCGCGACCTTGTCGACATTGACCTGCGACCACAGGCTCCGGGGTCGGCGCGGCACGTACTTCTGGAGGTAGTACCGCTCGTCGAGGGACCGCCGCTGCCCGGAGATCCACCCGTAGCAGAGCCCGATGTCGACCAGCTCGTCGTCGCCGACGCTCGGGATGCCGGACTTCTTCTTCGCCACCTTGACCCACACCCCCTCGTGGCGGGTGTGGTGTTCGGCCAGCCAGCCCTCGAACGCCGCGCCGTCCGGGAAGGCGATGATCTCCACGCCGTCGATCTCGTCCATCGGCTCAGGCTAGCGCCCGTGACGGAGCGTCGGGCCGCCGTGGCGGAAAGAGCGGAGGTGGGAGCGGTGGTGGCCGCCGCCGCCACCGCACCCCCCGCGTACGGGGAGCGGACGCCCTGGGCTGAGGAGGCAGCGCGCAGGACCCGTGGAAGCAGCCGGCCCGCTCCCCTGTGACGGACCGGCAGGTCCCCGTCTCAACCAGAGCCTATGGCCGGGCCGGACCGCTGCCTGTGCAGAGCGCGCAGGTTCTGTTGATCATGCGTGCAGGAGGTTTGGGCCGCGCGGACGCGCAACTCCTTCGGACTGATGCCGTACGCCTCGCGGAAGGCGCGGCTGAAGACGGCGGGGTTGGTGAACCCCCAGTGCGCGGCGATCGCGTGGATGGGCCGCGAGAGCAGCTCGGGGCGGCTCAGGTCGGCGCGGCACCGTTCGAGGCGGCGGCGCCGGATGGAGGCCGCCACGCTCTCCGCCTGCCCCTGGAAGAGGAGGTGGAGGCGGCGCAGCGAGATGTGGTGCCGGGCGGCGATGGTCTGCGGAGTCAGCTCGGTGCTGCCGAGGTTGTGCTCGATGAAGGAGCCGATCCGCGCCCGCAGGGCCTGGTCCGCGACCTCGCCGGGCAGCTCCTCGTACGCGTCCGCGTGCGCGGCGAGGCACGCGGTGACCAGGTCCACCGCCACGCCGCCCAGCCGGGCCAGCTCCAGCGGACCGCAATCGGCCGCGTGGACCGCCAGCGAGGCGATGAACTGGCCGAGGATCGCCCCCGACCCCCGGTCGGCGGGGATCCGCCGCGCCAGCAGCCGGTCGACCTTGTCGGCGGGCAGCGGCAGCACGGCCGTGGGGATCTGGAGGACGACGGCCCGCAGCATGCCCTCCTCGGAGGGGTGCGTGGTGTCCCAGAGCATCGTGATCACGTCCCCGGTGACGGGTCCGGAGCCGTCGCGGTGCCGGGCGATCCACAGCGGGCTCCCGGGCACCAGCCCCAACGGGCACTGTCCCGGGTCGCCTTGCCTGCGGAGCGCCGACAGCCGCACGGATTCGCCCAGGTTCACGACGGCGGCCTCCGCGCGCAAGGCGTTCGGGCCGCCGCTGCCGAGGGGCGCGGGCGCCGGGGCGCGGGCGGACGTGTCGGTGAACCACTCGAACCCGTCCCCGGCCGGCACGGCGGCTGGGGACATCGGCGACCACATGGTGTACGGCTCCCTGAGCGACGGAGTGACTGTGTTGCGAACGGATTCCGGCCACCGTCAGGATGGCGGAACTGTCCATTCCATCTCACCCCCGTCCAGTACCTGGTCGCCGGGCTCGCCGAGACGGCGGAGCAGGAGACGCCGACCGCGCCGCGAAGGTTCCCGGCCGGGCCCGCCCGGTGGCGGGCCGCCCGCCCGTGGGGTCCGCTGGAGGGGTGAGCCCCCTTCCCGGCCGCGGCTGGTGGGCCGGACTCCCGCCGGCCGCGGGAGCCGCCGTCATGGCCGTCGGCATCATCTCCGTCGGCCTGCACCTGACCGGGCACGAGGTACCGTCCCTGATCGCGCTCGCCCTCGCCGGGGCGCTGTGGCTGGTCCTCGCCGCCGATTTCACGGCCCGGCTGCTGGGTGACCGCAGGCGGTTCCGGGCCGAGGCGGACACCCCGGCCGCCTTGACCGCCGTCGCCGCCACCACCGTGCTCGGCACCCGGCTCTCCCTGCTCGGATGGCAGGACGTGGCCGCCGCCCTGCTGGCCCTGGCCGCCGTGCTCTGGCCCGGGCTGCTGTTCGCCGTCGTACGGCACTGGCGGCGCCGCATGCCCGGCGTGGCCTTCCTCGTCTGCGTCGCCACCCAGGGGCTCGCCGTCCTCGCGGCCGTCCTCGCCGCCGCCGAACACCATGACTGGCTCGCGTGGGCGGCGCTGGCCTGCTTCTGCCTCGGGCTGCTGCTCTACGCGGTGGCCCTGGCCCGCTTCGACCTGGGCGAGGTGGCGGGCGGAGCGGGGGACCACTGGGTGGCGGGCGGTGCGCTGGCCATCTCCTCCCTGGCCGCCTCCAAGCTCACGGCATCACCCGTATGGACCGGTTCGGCGCACACAGTGCTGCGTACCGCCACCCTCGCGCTGCTGGGCCTCTCCCTCACCTGGTACGCCGTGCTCCTCACCGCCGAACTGCGCCACCCCCGGCCGCGCTACGACATCCGGCGCTGGGCCACCGTCTTCCCGCTCGGCATGACGGCCGCCGCCTGCCTCTCCGCGGCGGACCCGACCGGCGTGGCCTGGCTCCGCCCGCTGGGCGAGGTCCTGCTCTGGATCGCGGTAGCCGCCTGCCTGTTCACCTGCGCCAAGTTCGTCACCTCCCACCGACCGGCGCTCACCGGCAACTCCGCGGGCTGATCCCGGGCGGCCACCCGGCCAGGCGCGTACCCGCAAGGGAGCCGCGGCTCATCCCCGAACCCCGCCCGGCCAGGGCTTACGCTGCGCCCGTGAACGTCATCCTCTTCGGCGCGACCGGAATGATCGGCCGGGGCGTCCTGCGCGAGTGCCTGCGCGACGCGTCCGTCACCTCCGTCCTCGCCGTCGGGCGCACCCCGCTCGGCGTCAGCCACCCCAAACTGCGCGAGCGCGTCCAGCCCGACCCGTCGGACCTCTCCGCGCCCGACCTCGACCCGGCGGCGTTCGACGCCTGCTTCTTCTGCCTCGGCGTCTCCTCCGTCGGGATGAAGGAGGAGGCCTACCGCCGCGTCATCTACGACCTGACCCTCGCGGTGGCCCGCCCGCTCGCCGCCGCCAACCCCCGCCTGACCTTCGTCTACGTGTCCGGCGAGGGCACCGACAGCACCGAGCGGGGCCGCTCCATGTGGGCCCGGGTCAAGGGCAAGACCGAGAACGACCTGCTGGAACTGCCCTTCCAGGCCTACATGTTCCGCCCCGGGCTGATCCAGCCGCTGCGTGGCGTGCCCTCCAAGACCCGGCTCTACCGGAGCCTCTACGCGCTCACCGCACCGCTGTTCCCCCTGCTGCGCCGGATTGCTCCGGACCTCGTCACCACCACCGAGGCCCTGGGCCGTGCGATGATCGCCGTCGCGACACCCGGCACCGCGGTTCCCGGCCGCGTCCTGCGCACCCGGGACATCAACCGGCTGGGTACCGCGTCGATCAGGCATAATTGAGTACCGCGTGCCACCTCCCGCACATGAGAATGAACCATCTCAAACCGGGAGGAACCCATGAGCCAGGAGCTCCTGACTCTGCATGACCTGATGCCCGCTCAGGCGCTGGCCGAGTCGATCGCCGCCGGACACGTGACCCGCAAGCCGCACCCCGAGCTGCCGCTGTCGATCTACACGTACACGCGGACGGCCCAGTACCAGGGCCTCTGGAACCAGGTCACCACACGATGCCGCGGACTCGTCGCCGACGACACCACCCGCGCGATCGTCGCCCTGCCGCTGCCGAAGTTCTTCAACGTCGGCGAGCACGAGGCCGGCATGCCGTACGCACCCGCGCTCCCGGACGAGCCGTTCGAGGTGTACGAGAAGGTCGACGGCAGCCTCGCGGTGGTGTTCCACTACGCCGGCCACTGGAGGGTCGCCTCCAAGGGTTCCTTCACCAGCACCCAGGCGACCTGGGCCCAGCGGCGCCTCGACGGCAAGGACACCTCCGCGCTGCGCCCGGGAGTCACCTACCTCGCGGAGATCCTGTACCCGGAGAACCGCATCGTCGTGAACTACGGCGACCGCCGGGACCTGGTCCTCCTCGCCGCCTTCGGCCGCGACGGCACCGAGGTCCCGCTCACCGAGGCCGCGGCCCACTGGGAGGGCATCGGCTCCGTCGTCACGGTGTGGCCCGCCATGCCCCTCGACGAGCTGATCGCGCTGACCGAGTCCAGCACCATGCCCGGCGGCGCCGCGGCCACCGGTACCGACGCCGAGGGCTTCGTCCTGCGCTTCGCGTCCGGAGTGCGTGCGAAGGCCAAGATCGCCGAGTACGTGCGCCTGCACCGGGTGCTCACCGGCGTCAACGAGCGGGACATCTGGCGCAGCCACGGCATCCAGCGGTTCACGGGCCTGCCCGCCAAGCGGCTCGCGCAGGCCCTGAACTGCACCGTTGCCGAGGTCGAGGCCTCGGGCGGCAAGCCACTGGACGCGCTGCTGCAGCAGGTGCCCGACGAGTTCGACGCCTGGGTGCGCGAGGTCATCGCCCGCCTGGAGGAGGAGGCCGCGCGGCACGAGCACGCCATCGACGAGGCCTACGCGGGCCTGGTCCACCTGGCCGCCGACCGGGGCGCCTTCGCCCGCGCCGTCAACGAACTGGCCGACCGGGAGGTCCGCCCGGCGATGTTCATGCGGCTCGACGGCCGGCCGACCGAGCTCACGACCTGGCGACACGTGCGGCCGGAGACGGCCGACCCGTACACCACCGACGAGGAGGACGCGGACGGGCCCGCGGAAGCGCGCCGCCCCGCGCCGCAGCCCGCGCCGCGCGCTGCCGACCCGGCCGCGGCCCTTCCGGCGGCCTCCGCCGCACCGCATTCCGTACCGCGGCCCGCCGCGCGGGAGGCGGACGCGGAGGCGTCCCCGCTGCCCGTCGTGCACGTCATGACGGGACTGCCGGCCTCCGGCAAGACGACCGCGGCGCGCGCCCTCCAGGCGCAGGCCGGCGGCCGGATGCGCCGCGTCAACCTGGACGACCTGCGGAGCATGCTCGACCTCCCGGACCCCGAGCGGGGCCGCTCCTGGGCGCACGAGCAGACCGTACTGGCCGTGCAGGACGCGGCGGTCCGCGCGGCCGTCGACGGCGGTTTCGACGTGGTCGTCGACAACACCCACCTGACCAAGCACATTCCGAAGCGACTCAAGGCGGCGGTCGGCGGACTCGCCACCTTCGTCGTGCACGACTTCACCGACGTCCCGCTGGAGGAGTGCCTGCGCCGGGACGCCGCCCGGGAGAACCGGGTCGGCGAGGAGATCATCCGCATCCTGGCCGAGAAGCACGAGAAGGCCCGCAAGGGCGGGTGGCGGCTGACGGCGGAGTGGCTGAACGGCGGCTCCGGCGCGATGGCGGCGCCGCCCGTGACCGCGTACGTACCCGACCCGGCGCTGCCCAGCGCGGTGATGTGCGACATCGACGGCACCCTCGCGCTGACCGGCGACCGGGGGCCGTACGACTTCTCGCGCTGCGAGCTCGACCTGCTCAACGAGCCGGTACGGCACGCGCTCGACGCCTTCCGGCGCGCCGACGGGGACGCGATCGTGCTGCTCTCGGGGCGGGGCGAGGAGCACCGGCCGCAGACCGAATCCTGGCTGCGGCGCCACCAGGTGCCGTACGACGAGCTGTGGATGCGCGCGGCCGGCGACACGCGGCGCGACGACGTGGTGAAGGCGGAGCTGTTCGACGCGCACGTCCGCCACCGGTACGCGGTCCGGGTGTCGCTCGACGACCGGGACCGGGTGGTGGCGGTCTGGCGCCGGATGGGTCTGCCCACCTGGCAGGTCGACTACGGCGACTTCTAGCCGCCGCGGTCGACCCGCGGGCCGGGCGAGGGGGGTCAGTAGCAGTACTTCACTTCGGTGAGGTTCTTGACGTAGCGGGCGGCGACCCAGTGCTTCTTGCCGTACGCCTTCATCTCCGGGCTCGCGCCGTACTCCTTGCGCAGGCGGTACCAGATGCGGTTGCCGTCGACCGACTCGCCCTTCTTCTTGCACTCGATCTCGACCTTGTGGTGCGGGTACACCTTGTCGACCGCCTTCGAGTGGGTGGTCGGCTCGCTGCGGACCTTCAGCGGTCCCTTGGAGACGACCTTGCCGATGGCGTGCTTGTACTTGTAGTCGTCGTACTCGTCGTAGTCGTCGGCCCGCTTGCCCCCGTCGTCCGAGACGATCTCCTGCGACGGCATGACGGCCACCTGCCCCTCGTCGTCGTCGGCGGCGGCGGCCCCGGCCCCGGCCCCGACCAGGCCGAGCACCAGGCTTCCGGCGGCGAGAGCGAGGATGGTCCTGGTGGGCTTCAGCATGAGCCGGCTCCTCTACGAAGTCGTCCGCCCGGCCGCGGCGTGCGGCGCGGGGCGGCAACCAGACGGTTGCCAGGGACGACTATGACGAGGGAGGGGCGCGCGCACCCGCTGCCGCACCGCCGATTAGCCCGATATGCCCAATATCTAACGCGAGTCGGCGCCTTCCTCCCGGCCGGCGCTCACGCGGGGCCGTGCCCGCCCCCGAACGGGCACGGCCGCGCGGCGGGGCCCCGGGGGGCAGGGCCGGCGCCGGCCGGTGGGCCGACGGTGCCGAATCTACGGGCGTCCCGCCCCGGCCCGCGCCCATCCAGGGGTTGAAACGCGCCTACCCCCCCGGTGGGCGACCGTGTACAACCAGGGGGGTACACAGGGGGGTTGACGTGCACGTGGCGACACATCCGGCGACGGTCCGGCTCCGAGCCGGGCTACCGGTCGTCGGCGAGATCGTGTGGGCCGCCGGCTCGCTCTGGATCTCGGGCACCATGCTGCACAACTGGCCCGACCCCAACGGCTATTGGCGGGACACCGACGCGCTCGCCTACGTCCTCCTCGCCGCGGTCTACCTCCCGCTCGTGCTGCGCCGCCGGTTCCCCCTCGCCGTCCTGTGCGCCACGGGGATCGCCGTCGCCGCCTACTTCACCCTCGGCTACTACCACGTCGTCGCCGTGTGCGGGCTGGCCACCGCGCTCTACACCGTGGCCTCCCTGCGGCCCCGCCGGGTCTCGGCCCGGTGCGCGGCCGGGGCGCTCCTCGTGTTCCTCTGGGGCACCCGCCTCGCCGAGCCGGGGATCGGCGCGCTCAGCGTCGGCTTCGTGACGGTGACCACCGTCGTCTGCTGGGTCGTCGGCGACGGCGCGCGCCGGCTGCGCGAGCTCACCCGCCGACTCCGCCTGGAGCAGGAGGAGAAGGCCCGCCGGGCCGTTACGGAGGAGCGCATCCGGATCGCCCGCGAACTGCACGACGTCATCGCCCACCACGTTTCGGTGATCTCCGTCCAGACGGGGCTCGCCACCTACGTGTTCTCCGCCGACCCGCCGACCGCCCGCCGGGCCCTGGACACCGTCGGCGACAGCGCCCGCGAGGCCCTGGCCGAGATGCGCCGGATGCTGGAGGTGCTCCGCGCGGAAGGCCCCGCCGCGGACCCGGAGTCTGCTTCCGCCACGGAGTGCCCCAAGTCCGGGGTCCCCGGGCTCGGGCACCTCGACGCGCTGGTCAAAAGGGTCGGGGAGGCCGGCGTACCGGTCGACGTACGGATCACGGGGACGGCGTACGCACTGCCGCCCGGGATCGACCTCTGCGCGTACCGCGTGGTCCAGGAGGCGCTCACCAACGTGATCAAGCACGCCCCCGAGGCCCGTACGACCGTACGCGTCGACTACGGTGCGGACGAGATCCGCGTACGCGTCAAGGACGAAGGCAGCGGGCGCACACCGGCCCGCACCGCGCCCGGCGCGGGGCCCGCCACGGGCCAGGGGCTGATCGGCATGCGCGAGCGGGCGACGATCTATCACGGCACGGTGACCGCCGAGCCCGCCCCCGGGGGCGGATTCGAGGTCTGTCTGCGGGTCCCCGTGCCCCGAGCGGGAGGGGATGACGCGGATGCCGTCCGTACTCGTCGTCGATGACCAGTTCCTGATCCGGTCCGGACTCACGGCGCTGCTCACCGCCGCGCCCGGCTACGAGGTCGTGGGCGAGGCCGAGGACGGTGAGGAGGCGGTCCGGCTGGCCGCCGAGACCCGCCCCGACGTGGTCCTGATGGACATCCGGATGCCCGGCACGGACGGGATCACGGCCACCGAGCGGATCCTCGCCGGGCGTGACACGACGCATCCCGGCGTTCCCAAGGTGCTGGTGCTGACCACCTTCGACTCCGACGAGTACGTCTTCCGCGCGCTGCGGGTCGGGGCCAGCGGCTTCCTCCTCAAGGACACCCCGCCCGACCGCCTGCTCGCCGCGATCGCCACCGTGCACGCCGGCGAGATGCTCTTCAGCCCCGGAGCCCTGCGCGGACTCGTCGACGCCTACGCGGCCCCGGCCGCCCGCGCCCCGCACCCCGGGCTGGCCGCGCTGACCCCGCGCGAGCGCGAGGTGCTCGCCCTGGTCGGCGCCGGCCTGTCCAACGCCGACATCGCGGCACGCCTCGTCCTCAGCCCCGCCACCGTCAAGACCCACGTGCACCGCTGCATGAGCAAGCTGGAGCTGTCCAGCCGCGCCCAGGCCGTGGTCCTCGCCCACGAGTTCGGTCTCGCCGCCCGGATGCCCTGAGCCCGGCCGCCTCCGGATGCGGGTGGCGGCGGGCCGGGGGAGAGTGGCTGCCATGGGTATCGAAGACTACGGCGGCGGCCCCGGGGCCCAGCAGACCGGCGTCATGGTCGTGACGACCAACGACGTCCCCGGCTACCGGGTGGAACAGGTCATCGGCGAGGTCTTCGGACTCACCGTGCGCTCCCGCAACCTGGGCAGCCAGATCGGCGCGGGCCTGAAGTCGATGGTCGGCGGCGAGCTGAAGGGCCTCACCAAGACCCTGGTGGAGACCCGCAACCAGGCCATGGAGCGGCTCATCGAACAGGCGAAGGTGCGCGGCGCGAACGCCATCCTGGCGATGCGCTTCGACGTGACCGACGCCGGCAGCATCGGGACCGAGGTGTGCGCGTACGGGACGGCCGTCATCCTGGTGCCCGCCGCCACCTGAGCCCATTCGGGCAACTCCCGAGCCTCCGGCCCCACGTAAGTCCAGGACGGCACTCCGCTTTGTCCATGGGCCTGCGCGCCCCGCGGTCCGCAAGCTGTCAGGTCAGTGAGCGGACCGCTCGGGGCTGCGTGCCGAGCGGTCTTCCGCCGAGGAAGAGCCGACTCCCGGAGGTCCGATGCGCACCCCCCTCTGGCCGGCCGCAGCCGCGGTGGCCGGCCTGGTCGCCACCCTGGTCGTGGCCGTGCCCGCCGCCCCCGCCGCGGCGGCCGCACCCGTGACGATCACCTCGCCCGAGCTGTCCGTCAGCGTGGACAGCGGTTTCCCCCGTGTCATCGGCTACACCCGCCGCGCCACCGGCGACGTCCTGCACGGCAACGAGGACCCGCTGAGCACGGTCCTGGTCAACGGGACCGCCTACACCCCCACCGTGACCTCGACCCCCTCCGCCTCCGCCGTGGACTACGCGCTCACCTTCTCCGGAGTGACCATCAGATCCCGGATCTCGGTGGCCGGTTCGGTCGTGGAGTTCAAGGTGACCGCGATCGAGGACACCGCCGCCCTGCGCGTGCGCAGCCTCGCGATCCCCGAGCACCACCTCGTCAGCGTCCGCAGCGACCAGCCGGGCGCCGCGCTCTCCACGGCCACCATGCACACCGCCACCACCGGCACCGGGGACACCTTCACCCCGATCACCGGCAGCACCCCCGTCGACCCCTCCGCGACCACCGTCATGTACGGCCTGGCCAACACCGGCAGGCTGGCCGCAGCCATCGACTCCAACTCCCTCTACGACACGCCCTCGGGCGGCACGGCACGGGAGAACGGCCGGATCAGCAAACGGGTCACCGACAAGGGCTCCTACCGGCGCGCCGGACTGTGGAGCGGCGCCTGGCTCCACCGGGCCGCCGGCGCGGCCGACGGCGACACCGAGCCGCTGCCGTACGCCCGTATCGCGATCACGGCCGACCGCAACGCGGACTCCGTCGTCGACTGGCAGGACGCCGCCGTCGCCTACCGGGACATCTGGACCCCGCCCACCGGCTGGCAGCAGACCGCCGACCGGGTCGTGCAGCGGATCCCCTTCAACTTCGCCTCCCAGGCCACGCACCCCTTCGCGCAGACCCTGGACGAGACCAAGCGGGTCTCGCTCGCCACGGACGGCCTCGGACAGTTCGTCCTCCTCAAGGGATACGCCTCCGAGGGCCATGACTCCGCGCACATGGACTACAAGAACATCGGCTCGAAGCTGGGCGGCGCCGTCGACCTGAACACCCTCACCACCGCCGGACACGCCTACAACGCGGACTTCGGCGTGCACGTCAACGCGACCGAGGAGTACCCCGTCTCGGCCACCTTCGACCCGGCCCACCAGAGCGGTGGTCTCGGCTGGGACTGGCTCGACCAGTCGTACTACGTGGACACCCGCAAGGACGGCCAGTCCGGGGAGCGGCTGAAGCGCCTCCAGGACCTCAAGACCGCCGCCCCCGGGCTCGACTTCCTCTACGTGGACGTCTGGTACGGGGACGGCTACGTCTCGCGCAAACTCCAGCGAGAGATCGGCGAGCTCGGCTTCCAGCTGGCCACGGAATTCCCCAACACCCTCACCGAGCAGTCCCTCTGGCACCACTGGGCGGCCGACGTCAACTACGGCGGCAGCGACCTGAAGGGCATCAACTCCACCATCGCGCGCTTCATCGCCAACCACGCCAAGGACGACTGGATCGCCCGCAACCCGCTCCTCGGCGGCGCCGAGGTCACCGCCTACGAGGGCTGGCAGGGCAAGAAGGACTTCACCGCCTTCCAGAACACCACCTTCGGCGTCAACCTGCCGACCAAGTACCTCCAGGAATCCCCGATCGTGAAGTGGACCGCCGACACGGTCACCCTCGCCAACGGCACCACCGTCACCGTCTCCGGCAACAAGCGGCAGATCACCACGGGCGGCCGCACGGTGCTGTCCGGGGACGCCTACCTGCTGCCCCGCGACGGCAAGCTCTACCACTGGAACGACAAGGCGGCCTCCACCACCTGGACCCTGCCCGCAGGCTGGACCGCACCCAAGCTCTACAAACTGACCGACACCGGACGCCAGTTGGCCGGCGACCTCGCGGTGAGCCAGGGCCAGGTCACCATCAGCGCCGCCGCCCGCACCGCCTACGTGGTCACCAACGGCGCCGCGCCCGCCGCGGCCGACCCGAAGTGGGGCGAGGGCACCCCCGTCAAGGACCCCTCCTTCTACGCCGGGAACCTGAACGCCTGGACCGTCACCGGCACCGGAGCCGCCGTCACCCGCAACGCCCAGGGACAGAACGAGCTCACCTTCGCCCCCGGCACCACCCCCGCCGTCTCCCAGCAGCTCACCGGCCTCGCCCCCGGCACCTACGCCGCCTCCGTCTGGGTCTCCACCCCGGCCGGCCGCGCCGTGACCCTCACCGCCACCCCGGCCGGTGGGGCCGCGGCCTCCGTGTACGCCGACTCCTCACCGCTGACCAACAGCCTCGGCGGCAGCGAGAAGAACGGCACGAAGACGCAGCGCATGAAGGTGCTCTTCGACGTCCCGGCCGGCCAGTCCACCGCCACGATCAGGCTCTCCGCGGCCGCCGGATCCGGCACCGGCACCGTCTACCTGGACGACGTACGCGTGGTGCGCTCCGCCCGGACCCCGCTCGGCGGGCACTGGTTCGCCGAGGACTTCGAGAACGTCGACGCGGGCTGGGGCCCCTTCGCCTTCGGCGGCGCCGGCGGCTCGGCCACCGACCCGCGCACGCACATCGCCCAGCGCAACGCCCCGTACACACAGGCCGGCTGGAACGGCAAGCTGGTCGACGACGTGATCGGCGGGCAGAACTCGCTCAAATCGCACGAGGAGCGGACCGGGCTCGTCTACCGCACCCTGCCCCAGACCCTGCGCCTGACCCAGGGGAACTCGTACAAGGTGACCTTCACCTACGAGAACGGCTTCGCCGGCGACTACCAGTTCATCACCGGCGCCGACGCCGGCTCCACCGAGACCGCCACCGCGCTGGGCCAGGCCCGTACGCCCACCACCTTCACCACGACCTTCACCGCCGGGACCGACGCCTGGATCGGCGTACGGAAGGTGACCGCCGAGGGTTCGCACAACGAGGCCGACCTCGTCCTCGACGACCTGGCCGTGGACGACCTCGGCCCGGTCGGGGGCGGCGAACTCCTCGTACCGCAGAGCCAGATGAGCGTGAAGGCCGTCGACAGCCAGGAGACCGCGGGCGAGAACGGCAGCGCCGCGAACGTCCTGGACGGGGACGCCGCCACCATCTGGCACACCCAGTGGTACGCGGCCACCGCGCCGATGCCGCACGAGATCACCCTTGACCTCGGGGCCTCGTACAACGTCTCGGCGCTGCACTACCTGCCCCGGCAGACGCAGAGCAACGGGCGCATCGCCGACTACCAGCTCTTCACCTCGACCGACGGGGTCAGCTGGGGGACGGCGGCCGCCGCCGGGACCTTCGCGAACAGCACGGCGCAGCAGGACGTCAACTTCACCCAGCGGACCGCGCGCTACGTCAGGCTGAAGGCCACCAGCGAGGTGGGCGGTAACCCGTGGACCTCGGTCGCTGAGCTCAACATCGGCTACCGGCCCTGACGTTCACCGGGACGGCCCGCGTACCGACTGCTGCGCGCGGAACCGTACGGGGGCCATCCCCACCCGGCGGCTGAACAGCCGGCTGAAGTAGGCCGGATCCTCGTAACCGACCCGCCGGGCGACCCCGGCGACCGGCAGGTCGGTGCGGGCCAGCAGCTCCTTCGCCCGGCTCAGCCGGATCCCGAGGAGGTACTCCTTGACCCCCTCCCCGGTACTGCGCCGCACCGCCCAGCGCAGCTGCGGCAGCGGCATCCCGAGCCGGGCCGCGTGCTCGGCCACCGATATCGGCAGCAGGGCGTCCCGCGCCAGGGTGTCCATCACGGCGTCCCCCTGCCGGGACACCTCGGCGCGGGCGTAGCGCAGGGCCACCAGCAGCGCGTGCACGGCGGCCGCGGCCTCCACCTCCAGCAGCGGGCCGCCACGCCGGGCGGCCCGGACGATCCCGTCGACCACGTGCCGCACCCCGGCCGTTCCGCTCAGCGGCACGAGCGGGCGGTCCGGGGTGACGTAGCCGAGGTCGGTGTACGCCTCCACGCTGCGGCCCGTGAAATCGACGAAGCACTCGTCCCAGCCGGTCCGCGGATCGGGCCCGTAGTGGTGCTCCACGCCCGGCACCAGCCAGAGCAGCGCGGGCGCGGTCACCGGCTGGGCGGGCCGGCCGCCGTGGCTGAACCAGCCCCGGCCGCGCGTGACGACCACGGCCACGTGGTGGTCGAGGACGCGCGGCCCCACGACGGGCAGTTCACCCTCCTGCACCCCCACCCCGAGGCAGACCAGGCCGAGTCTGCGGTGGTTGGCGGTGGGGGAGAAGTACCGCATCCAACTGCTGTACGGGGGCGTCGCCATCTGCGGATTGTGATCCACCGGGCCGGGCCCCCTCAAGGGGAGGCGGGCGTCCGGACCGGAACCTTCACGGGCGCGGGGTGCCTCGGGCGCGGTGGCTCAGGGGTGCCCGGCGGATCAGCGTCGGATGGCCCGGGTCGTCTGGTGCCGTGCCTGGCGAGACCGCGGCAAGGCGCGGTGCCAGGCGGGCCGGGACCGGCCGTGATCCGCCGGTCGCTCCATGAGCCCCGCCGCCAGACCGGCGATCACGACGGCCAGGCCCAGCCACACCGCCGGGCCCGGGACCCCGCCGCCGGTCAACGCGCCGGCCCCGGCCGCCGCGAGCGGGGCGACCCCGGTCAGCAGCCCGGCCCGGCCGGAGCCGACGGCGGCCACCGTGCGGTACCAGAGCAGGAAGGCCACCGCCGTCACCATCACCGCGAGGTATCCGGCCGCCGCCCACTGGGCCGCGCCGATCTCCAGGAGGGCCGAGGGCCGCTCCACGCACACTGTGAGCACCGCCAGCATCACGGCCCCCATCCACACCGCGTGCACGGACACCCCCCACGCGCCGTGCCGCCGGAGCACCGGTACGGCGAGCAGCGTGAACCCGGCCTCGCAGGCCAACGCCAGAGCGGCCCAGGCCACCCCGGCGGCGTCCGTCCGGCCCGTCCCCTCGACCAGGACCGCCCCGGCCACGACCACGGGCGCCGCGAGCAGCACCTGACGGCTGGGCCGGCGGCCCTCCAGGAACGGACCGGTCAGCCCGAGCAGGATCGGTACGGAGGCCACCGCCACCGCGATGACGGCCGGCTCGGCGTGCGCGACCCCGCGGACGACGGCCACGTTGAACAGCACGAGCCCCGTCGCCGCGATCCCGGCCAGCCACAGCCACTCGCGGCCGCGCGGCCGCAGCAGCGGCACCTTCGCCGCCCGGGCCAGGGCCAGCAGGATCAGAGCGGCGGCCGCGTACCGGGCCGCCTGGAGGGCGTAGAGCGGGGCATCGACGAGGGACCGGGAAACGGTGACGCTGCTGCCGACCAGCGCCATCCCGACGATTCCGGGCGCCAGATCCCGCAGGGCGGTGGATGGTGTTCTCATGCGGTCCAGCGTGGTCCCACAATGGTCCGGTGAGCAGGTCCAAAGAGAGCGGGACCCAGGGGTCCAAAACCGCACAGCCCGGGGCCACGGCGTCGGCAGGGTCCGACTTCCTGCAGCTCGACATCGGTCAGGCCCCGCAGGGGAGCCGTACCGACTGGCTGGCCGGGCGGCTCCGGGCCGCCATCGCCGACGGCACGCTGCCCGTCGGCAGCCGGCTCCCGGCCAGCCGGGTGCTCGCCGCCGAACTCCGCGTCTCCCGGGGGCTCGTCACCGAGGCCTACCAGCGGCTCGCGGAGACCGGCCAGGTGTCCGGCCGCGGCCGGGGCGGCACGGTGGTCGTCGCGGCCCCGCCGCCGGTGGCCGCGCCGTCCCCCGCCCCGGCCCGGGGCGGCCTGGTCGACGCGCTGCGCGCCGTACCCTGCCGCATCGACCTCTCGCCCGGGGTGCCCGACCTCACCGCCTTCCCCCGTACGGCCTGGCTCCAGGCCGAGCGCCGGGTGCTCGCCGGTCTCACCCCCGCCGACTTCGGCTACGGGAACCCGCAGGGCGCGCCCGCGCTGCGCGAGGCCGTCGTCGGCTGGCTGGCCCGCAACCGCGGGATCCGTGCCGACCCGGACGAGGTGGTGATCGTCGCGGGGGTCGCCCAGGCCCTCGGACTGCTCGGGCACGTCCTGCGCGAGCACGGGGTGCGCCGGGTCGCCGTGGAGGACCCCGGCTCGCTCGGCGCCCGCCAGCAGCTGGAGTACCACCGCCTGGAGACCGTCCCCGTACCGGTGGACGAGGCCGGGCTGGACGTGGCGGAGCTCCGCGCGAGCGGGGCCGGCGCCGTGCTGCTCACCCCGGCGCACCAGTTCCCGACCGGAGTCGTCCTCGACGGGGAGCGCCGCCGCGAGCTGCTCGGCTGGGCGGCCGCCGGGGGACTGGTCATCGAGGACGACTACGACGCCGAACACCGCTACGACCGCGCCCCCGTCCCCGCGCTGCGCGCCCTGCTCCCCGAAGCCGTCTGCTACGCCGGGAGCGTGTCCAAACTCCTCGCACCCGCACTGCGCCTCGGCTGGCTCCTGGTCCCGCCGCGCCTGCGCGAGGCCGTGACCGCCGCCAAGCGCTATGCCGACCTCGGCAACCCGGTCCTCGCCCAACTGGTCCTCGCCCGGCTGATGGACTCGGGCGAACTGGAGCGCCACCTGCGCTTCGTGCGGCGCCGCCACCGCCGCCGCCGCGACGCCATGCTCCGGGCGGTCGCCGAGAGCCTCCCCGGGGCCCGGGTGCACGGCGCGGCGGCGGGCCTGCACCTGATGGTCACCTTCGACGGGGCGGACTTCGCGGACACCGATCTCGCCGCGTCGGCCCTGACCCTCGGCGTCAAGACCCACCCGCTGTCCTGGCACCGCATCGCACCCGGGCCGCCGGGCCTGATCCTGGGCTACGCGGCCGGCTCGACCGGCGAGATCGAGGACGGCATCGCCACGCTCGGCAGAGCCCTGAAGTTTTTCGGATCCGGCGGCAACCTCCCCGGGGGTCGCGCGTCGTGAGGGGGTGGAGGGCGCGGTACCGCGCTCTCGACCCGACCGTGGAGAACCACCGTGAAGAACCTCAAGCGCGTCCCGCTCAGCGTCCGCCGGGTGGCCGTCGCCGCTGCCGCCGCCGGGGCGGTCGTCGCGCTCTCCGGGCACGCCCACGCCGCGAGCGGGCCCTCGGCCCAGCCCAGCCCGTCCGCGTCCCTGCCGACGGCGGGGTCGAGCGTCAAGCCCAGCCCGTCCGTGTCCCACCCGACGGCGGGGTCGAGCGTCAAGCCCAGCCCGTCCGCGTCCCTGCCGACGGCGGGGTCGAGCGTCAAGCCCAGCCCGTCCGCGTCCCGTCCGACCGCGGGGACGAGTGCCAAGCCCAGCCCGGCCGGTGCCTCGCCCTCCGCCGTACCCGCCGGGTCCGAAGGGTCCGAGCTCGCGCATACTGGCTCCTCGGCGACGACCGTCGCCATAGGGGCCGGGGCCACCGGGCTGATCCTCGCCGGAGCCGGAGCCCTGTACGCCGTGCGGCGCCGCGCGAACAGCTGAGGAACCCAGTGCTCCAACTCGCACCACCCGTCGGCCCCCTCGCGCCCGGCTTCGGCCGGGCGTGGCGGGGCCTGTGGTCGTTGCTGCGCCGGGACCGCTCCGCGCCGCCGGTCTCCCCGAGCCCGTACGGCGGCTCCCCGCACGGCTCCTCGTACGGCTCCTCGTACGCGCACGACACGCGTCACGGCGATCCGCAGCCGCCCACCGTCACCGAGCTCTACCACGCGCACCGGCTGCGGATGGTCCGGCTGGCGGTGCTGCTCGTCGACGACCTGGCCACCGCAGAGGACGTGGTGCAGGACGCCTTCACGGCCCTGTACCGCCGCCACGGCGAACACATCACGGAGGTCGACAACGCGCTGGGCTACCTGCGGACCGCCGTCGTCAACACCTCCCGCTCGGTGCTGCGCCGCAGGCGGACCGTCCGGGCCTGGACCCCGCCCGCGGCGGTCGACGTGCCGTCGGCGGAGTCGTCCGTGGTCCTCGACGAGGCACATCGCGAAGTGCTCGCCGCGCTCGGCCGGTTGACGCCGCGCCGCCGACAGGTCCTGGTGCTGCGCTACTGGGCCGACCTCAGCGAGGCGGAGATCGCGACCACCCTCGGCATCAGCCGGGGAGCGGTGAAGTCGAACGCGAGCCGTGGCCTGGACGCGCTGGAACGGATTCTGGAGGGACGGATATGACACGCACGACGCGCGCCGGCGAGCGCTCCGCAGAACGTCCGGTCGAGCGCCGGCTGCGACAGGCCCTCGACGCGCGTGCCGACGGCGTCGAACTCCGCCTGCTGCGCCCCGCGGATCCGCCCGGGCCGCGGGTCAGGCGCCTGCCCTTGGACCGGTTCCGGCGCTTCGCCGTGCCCCTCGGCGGTCTGGCGGCGGCTGCCGCCGCCGGGATCGGGTACCTGCTGTTCGCGCCGGATCAGGCCCCCGCCCCGGTGCCGCCCGCCACCCCGCCGAGGATCACGGCCCCCGGTCCGTCCCCGGAATCCCCCCACCCGCCGACGAGCCGGCCGTCGCCGTCGTCGTCGCGCTTCACGCCGAGCCCGGGCCCGGACCTGTCGCCGAGCGCGAGCGCGAGTGGCCGCGCGACCCCGATTCCGAGTGGCAGCCCTAGCCGCGCGGGGGCCTCGGTGCCGGCGGGCTCGCCCTCGACGTCCGTGCCGCCCTCGCCGAAGCCCTCGGGCACGCCGAGCTCGACTCCCCGCTAGGTCTGCTTGCCGTCGGCCGGCCCGGTCGGATAGGAAGTTCGCATGCTAAGGGGCAGAAAGGTCGGGCTCAGGGCCCGGTACGAGGACGACATCCCGATCCTGCGGGCGGAACTCTACGACGACGTGGTCAACTCCTCGCGGGCCGAAGCCGGGCCGTGGCGGCCGATCACCCCCGGCTCGAAGGATCCGCGGCTCGTGGTGGACGACAAGGAACAAGGACACGTCCCGTTCTCCGTGGTGGAGTTGGACGGCGGCACGCTGGTCGGCACCGCGACGCTGTGGGGCATCGACAACCACAACCGGTCCGCGCACATCGGCCTCGGGCTGCTGCCGTCCTCCCGCGGCAAGGGCTACGGCACCGACGTGGTCGCGGTGCTGTGCCACTACGGCTTCGTCGTGCGCGGCTTGCAACGGCTGCAGATCGAGACGCTGTCGGACAACGCCGCGATGCTGCGCTCGGCCGAGCACAACGGCTTCGTCCGCGAGGGCGTGCTGCGCTCCTCCGCCTGGGTGATGGGCGAGTTCCTCGACGAGGTGCTTCTCGGTCTCCTCGTCCAGGACTGGAAGGCGGAGTCCAACGGCTAGGGCCTGTCCGGCGGATCCCGCCGGACAGGCCCCCGGCCCCGGGGAGGGGTCAGCGCTTGAGCGTGAAGGTGAAGTCGCCGGAGAGCCTGCCGCTCAGCCGGACTGCCGAGACGAGCTTCCCGTCCGTGATCAGTCTCTCGACCTCGGCCCGTGAAAGACCGCACCCCTCGGCGATCAGCCGCACCGGGCGGACCGGGATCCGCGCCGCGAAGCGGACCGACACGTCGATCACCTCGCGGTCCAGGTGATCCGATCCGCGGGTGTCGAGGCGCCAGGCGCCGTCCCAGTCGAGGGCGATGTGATTGCGGCGCCGCACGACCGGATCCTGGAGCAACTCGGCTGCCAGGCCAGGGTCGTTGTCGTGCAGCCGGTCCAGCAGCTCGGGTCGTACGGAGCGCACGTGCACCCGCTCCAGGACCGTGAGTTTCGCCGTGTCCCCGCAGGCGGTGCAGAGCACGAGGAGCCAGGCGTCGAGGAGCTTGTGGTTGGCGTTGATTCGGAATTTGCCGTTCGCCCGGAAGCGCTCGGACGCGCACGTGTGGCATCGGCGGAGGACGAGCGGCAGGCAGGTGGGAGCGACCACCCAGGTATTGAGCACAGAAGTACACCGGTTCCAGTGAGAAGACCGCAGCAGAAAGGAGCGCGGCGCACAGGCGCGACGCGCGACGAATCAGCACTCGGGGGGTCTCACAGGGTGTACAACGGCACGTCCTTGCCTAGGCGACTGGTCCGGCAGCACGGTAATCGCGCACAACGACGCGGCTCCACTGGTTTTTCGGCGTCCTAGCCCTCGGCGGGTGCCGTACGGAGGTTCTCCACGGCCTCGACCAGCGGGGCGAGTTCCGGCTTGCGGGCGGCCTCGTCCAGCGCCTCGCGCAGGGCGGCGTCGTTCGTGGGCCGGGCCGCGGCCAGCAGGGCCAGGCCGGCCTCGCTCACATCGGTGTAGATGCCCCGCCGGTCGGTGTCGCAGAGGTAGCGGCTCAGCAGGCCGCGGTCCTCCAGCCGGCTGACCAGACGGGTCGTCGCGCTCTGGCTGAGCACCACCGAGTCGGCGACCTGGTGCATCCGCAGGTGGCCGCCCGGCCCGTTGTGCTGACGGCTCAGCACGTCCAGCAGCGAGTACTCGCGCACGCTGAGCCCGTGTCCGGCCTGCAGCGCCCGCTCGATGTGCGCCTCGATGCGCCCGTGCAGGAGGGACAGGGCGCACCAGCCCTGGGAGAGGGCGGTGAGCGCGCCGTCCGTGGCCGTCATGGGCTCCTCCTTCGTCGGTGTGCCCCCAGGATAGGTCACTTCCGCAATAGCCCGCGCTTGCAAATATCCCGCGTCTGCAATTAATGTGGACGCACGTAAGCAGCGGCAGCAATGTGTCCGCGCAGCGCCGGCGGCCCGGCGCCGCACCTCTCCCCACCCCTGAAGGGCACCTCCCCTCATGCCACTCGCACTCCTCGCCCTCGCCATCGGGGCCTTCGGGATCGGCACCACCGAGTTCGTGATCATGGGCCTGCTCCCCGAGGTCGCCGCCGACTACGGCGTCTCGATCCCCACCGCGGGCTTCCTGGTCACCGGTTATGCCCTCGGTGTGGTGCTCGGCGCGCCGATCATGACCGTCCTGGGCACCCGCATCCCCCGCAAGCGCATGCTGATGCTGCTCATGGGCCTCTTCGTCGCGGGCAACCTGCTCTCCGCGCTCGCCCCGGCCTTCGGCGTCATGCTCACCGGCCGCGTCGTCGCCTCCCTCGCCCACGGCGCCTTCTTCGGCATCGGCGCTGTCGTCGCCGCCGGGCTCGTCGCCCCCGAGAAGAAGGCCGGAGCCATCGCCATGATGTTCACCGGCCTGACCGTGGCCAACGTCGTCGGCGTCCCGCTCGGCACCCTCGTCGGGCAGACCCTCGGCTGGCGGATCACCTTCCTGATCGTCGCCGCGCTCGGCGTCCTCGGCCTGCTCGGCATCGCCCGGCTGGTACCCGAGATCCCCCGCCCCGCCGGCGGCGTGCGGATCCCCAGCGAACTGGCCGCCTTCCGCAACGTCCAGGTGCTGCTCGCGATGGGGATGACCGTCCTCGGCTTCGGCGGCGTCTTCGCCGCGATCACCTACATCACCCCGATGATGACCAACGTCGCCGGTTTCGCCGGCTCCTCCGTCACCTGGCTCCTCGTCCTCCTCGGCCTCGGCATGGTCGCCGGCAACCTCATCGGCGGCCGCTTCGCCGACCGGGCGCTGATGCCGATGCTGTACGCGTCCCTGGGCGCGCTCACCGTCGTGCTGGCCGCCTTCACCCTCACCGCCCACACCAAGGCCGGCGCCGCCGTCACGATCCTGCTCATCGGCGCCCTCGGCTTCGCGACCGTGCCGCCGCTCCAGAAGCGGGTCCTCGACCAGGCCGCCGGCGCGCCCACCCTGGCCTCCGCCGTCAACATCGGCGCCTTCAACCTCGGCAACGCCCTCGCCGCCTGGCTCGGCGGCCTCGTGATCGCCGCGGGCCTCGGCTGGACCGCCCCGAACTGGGTCGGCGCGGCACTGGCCGCCTCCGCCCTGGTCCTCGCCCTCGTCTCGGGCGCCCTGGAGCGCCGTACGGCGTCCCGCCCGGCCGGAGCCGACGGCCGCGTCGTCGCCGGGGCCACCGTCAGCGTCACCGTCCTCGACGCCGCCACCGCGCTCGACCCCCTGGTCTGAGAGCGCCGGGTCGCGCGCCCGAGTCCCCCGTGCCACGTTGGTACGGGGGACACGGGTGCATGATGCGGAAACCGAGGCAGCACAGGAGAGTCCACGTCAGCGCGACGGCGACGGCCGCCGCGCTGGTCGCACTCGCCCTCCCCGGCTGCACCAACGCCGCCTCCGACGGGCCGCGCGCCCCCTCCGTCCCGACGCCGGGCACCAGCGCGCCGCCTGCCACCCCGGAGGGGACCGGCGCGGCGGAGCCCCCGCCCACCCCGACGCCGTCCTACCCGCTGTCCACCGCCCCGCGCACCATCCCGGCCGTACGGGAGCACATACCCGCCCGCGGCCCCGGCTGGAAGCCCGCCCCCCAGGCCCGCGTGGTCGTCGCACAGGGCAGCACGGCCGCCCTCGCCGACGAGGGGAAACTGCTCGCCGGTGAACTGCGCATGGGATACGCGGAGTCGGCGACCCCGCGCCCCGGCGACGTGGAACTCTCCCTCGGCGCCAAGGACTCCGGGTCGCCCGAGTCGTACACCCTCACCGTCAAGGACGGCCGGGTCAAGATCACCGGCCCCGACGAGGCCGGGGTCTTCTACGGCACCCGCACCCTCAAGCAGGCCGTGCGCGGCGCCGGTTCGGCCCCCGAGGGCACCGTGCGCGACGCTCCGGCCAAACCGCAGCGCGGCCTCAACCTCGACATCGCGCGCAAGCACTTCACCCCCGACTGGATCGAGGACCGGCTGCGCGAGATGGCCGACATGAAGCTGAACCAGCTCGGCCTGCACTTCTCCGACGACCAGGCCTTCCGCATAGAGTCCGACACCCACCCCGAGATCGTTTCCACCCCGCACCTCACCAAGGTGCAGGTGCGCGGCATCACGGCGCTCGCCGCCCGCCTCCACATCACCGTCGTCCCCGAGATCGACTCGCCCGGACACCTCGGCGCCGTGCTGCGCGCCCACCCCGACCTGCAACTGCGCAACGCCCAGGGCGCGGCGGTGAAGGGCGCCGTGGACATATCCAACCCCGCGGCCGCCAAGTTCGTCGACGAACTGCTGCGCGAGTACCTGCCGTTGTTCCCCGGAGGGGCCTGGCACCTGGGCGCCGACGAGTACCAGGCGCTGGTCGTCCGCGACCCCGAGGCCTCCTTCCCGCAGCTCGCGACCGCGGCACGGCAGCGTTACGGTCCAACGGCCCGCGTACAGGACCTCGCGACGGGCTGGCTCGACGACCGCGCGGCCACCGTGCGCCCGTCGGGCAAGGCGCTCAAGGCGTGGAACGACGGCTTCTTCGCCGGCGGGGTCGCGAGCGCGGCCAAGGACCTCCAGGTGGAGTACTGGACCGGCAAGGAGATCGGCGCCCGCCCGCCGCTGGACTACCTGAGCGCGGGCCGCAAAGTGGTGAACCTCAACGACGAGTACCTGTACTACGTGCTGGGCGAGCCCAACCAGTTCACCTATCCCACCGGGCGGCGCATCTACGAGCAGTGGACCCCGCTGGTCCTGCGCGGCACCACCGCCGTCCCCGCCCGGTACGCCGGCCAGATCCTGGGCGCGCGCCTCGCCGTGTGGTGCGACCTGTCCGGGGCCCAGACCCAGGCCCAGGTGGCGGCGGGCATCCGGTTGCCGCTCGCCGCGCTCTCCCAGAAGGTGTGGGACTCCCGCACGCCCCAACTGACCTGGCCCGCCTTCAACACTCTCGCCGACCGGCTCCGCTAGGCAACGGAAGTCCGTACTCCGCAGCAACACGATTCCGGACCGGTGACGAACGACTTCCGGTCATCGTCCTGGCCGAATCCCCTGCGCTACGTTGACGCCACGCTTCGAACAGGCAGAGGGAGACGACCATGCGGGCGGTACGCGACGGCAGACGGGCGGCCCTGGCCGCCCTGGCGGTGTGCGGGGTGCTCGCGCTCTCGGCCTGTCAGGGCGGAGCGGACGGGAGCACGCCCGGAGCGCCCGCGCCCAGCGCCCCGGCCACGCCCTCCACGACGTCCTCGGCGGCCGCGAAGCCCTCTGCCTCGGCGTCGAAGCCGGCCCCCAAGCCCACGGCGGTCGCCACCGGCGTGAAGAAGCCCACGCCCCCGGCTCCCGCCGCGACGTGCGACCACAAGATGCCCATCGCCCCGGACATGCTCTCCCTGCGCCGCTACACGCCGGAGGGCGGCTCCCACAACCTGATCGTCAAGCACGGGAACTGGAGCTGCGGCAGCAAGGACACGGAGGGCGCCGCCTTCGAGACCGTGGGCAAGGAGACCTTCATCCCGATCGCGGAATCCGCCAAGATCACGGCCACCGCTCCGATCCTCTCGGGCGTGGACCCCAAGCCCATCACCCTCCACGAACTCATCTCCTGGGTGACCGCACACCCCGACTCCGGCCTGCCCTTCCGCTACCACCTGGGCGCCGACGGAGCCATCGACACCCTGGACGAGATCTACCTCTCCGACTAGGGAGCGTCAGGTGCCTGCGGCCGCGCCGTGCGCTCACGGCGCTGCCAGCGGCGGCGGATCCACCCGCCGACCAGCGGCAGCGCCGTGGCCACGGTCAGCATCCAGGCGGCGGCGAAAGCCCAGATCAGCGGCTGCGACACGGTGACCGACGCCGCGACGAACAGCGCCACCGTCACCGCACCCAGCACACAGGCCGTAGCGGTGCGGTGACGCAGATGCGCGGACCGCAGCAACCGGTTCAGTGACCGGTCGCTCTTGAGTTGGTCTTCGATCGCCGAGAGGGCGCGCTGCTCGCGGTCGGAAAGTCCGGCTCCGTCCATGGCCACGTACCTCCGTCGGCTGCCGCCGCCGGGCGCGGCCCGCAGCCTCTGGCCTGCGAATACCCGGCCAGGCGCGCCCCAACCCCCGAAGCCGGTCGAGAGTGCCGGGTCCGGTTACCAGATGGAGTTGACCCACTCCGGGTGGTCGATGAACGGGTTGCGGTTGTGCTGGTAGGTGTCGAATATGACCTGGTTGCGGCGCTGCTCGAAGGCGTCCGGCGGGTCCATCTGGTTCCACTGCTTCAGCAGGCTGATCCGGCCGAAGAGGGGGGCGGTGCCGTTGTTGACCTTGTCGTTCATCTCCAGGTCGGCGAAGCCGTCGCCGCCGTCGTAGCGCACGGCCATGTAGAGCAGCATGCGCGCCACGTCACCCTTGACCGCGTCGCGGGGCTCGAAGGAGTCGGCGTCGGTGAAGCTGCCCGGGGCCTCGGCGACCGGGCTGCCGCCCTTGTCGAAGTCCTTGTTGCCGCGGGTGCTGTTGACGGTGACGTCCTCGGGGCGCAGGTGGTGCAGGTCCGTGCCCGGGCCGGTGGCGGTGCCGAAGTCGCCGTGGCTCTTGGCCCAGACGTGCTCGCGGTTCCAGTCGTTGACCCCGCCGCCGTTGGTGGACTTGGACTGCGAGCGGCCGGAGTACACCAGGATGACGTTGTTCGGGTTCGCCGGGTCCTGGTCGGTGAGCTTCAGCGCGTTCCACACGCCGTCGTAGGTCACCTTGGACTGGGTCTTGATGATGTCGTGCAGGGCGGTCTTCAGCGCGGCGCCGGTCTTGCCCTCGGCGGCCGCGTAATAGGCGTCGACGGCCGAGGCGCCCGCCGCCGGGGTGGCGGCCGCGGCGGAGCGGGCCTCCGCCGTCCGCTGCTGGCCGGCCGAGGCCGCGGCGGGTACGGCGAACAGGGCGACGGCCGCGATGCCGGCCGCCCAGGAGGTCAGGCGAGGGATCTTCTTCACGTGGGGGTACCTCTCCACACGCACCGTCCCCACCCGGGGAATTGGCGGGGTGTCAGGTGGCAGAGCGAGGTTCACATTGTCATGTGCCGTACAGGTAAAAACCATGTGTCCGGCACGCGCACCTTGGTGTGTGCCGGGTGGGCGCCGCGGGCAGGGTAGCGGTGGCCCCGGCGGGGCCGAGCCGACCGTGAACAGCCGTGACGGGAGCAGCACATGGCAGCCAAGATCCTCATCGTGACCGGTGACGCCGCGGAGTCGCTGGAGGTCCTGTATCCGTACCAGCGCCTGCGCGAGGAGGGCTACGAGGTCCACATCGCGGCGCCGTCGGTGAAGAAACTGCGGTTCGTGGTCCACGACTTCGAGGACGGCTTCGACACCTACACCGAGAAGCCCGGCTACACCTGGCCGGCCGACCTGGCCTTCGCCGACGTGGTCACGGAGGACTACGCCGCCCTGGTCGTGCCGGGCGGCCGGGCGCCGGAGTACCTGCGCAACGATCCCGAGGTGCGGCGGATCCTGGACGCCTTCGCCGGGTCCGACAAGCCCATCGCCCAGATCTGCCACGGCCCGCTGATCACCGCCGCGGCCGGGGGACTGGCGGGCCGCCGGGTGACCGCGTATCCGGCGCTGGAGCTGGACATGAAGGCGGCGGGGGCCGAGTTCGAGGACGCCGAGACGGTGGTGGACGGCACGCTCGTCTCGGCACGGGCCTGGCCCGACCACTCGCGCTGGATGCGCGAATTCCTGACCGTGCTGCGCGGCAAGGCCCCCGTGACCTGATCTCGGCCGTCCGCGCGGTCGCGAAGGGGAGGCTCCTCATTCCCTTGTGAAGTGTCGTCGTCAGGGACGGTCGGGGCGCCGGGGGTGTGCTGAGGTGGGATCGTCAACCGACGCTTCCACCAAGGCAGTTGAAAGGACACCACCGTGACCGGACCCTTGGGTCGGCGCAGGTTCATCGGCGCGGCCGCGGCACTCGGCGGCGCCGCGCTCGCAGGTCCCCTCGCCCCCTCCGCCCAGGCCCGGCCCGCCGAAACCCGGCGGCCCGACACCCTCGCGACCCCGCCCGGCTTCCAGCCGGAGGGCATAGCCGTCTCCGGCCGCGGCGTGGCCTACACGGGCTCGCTGATCGACGGCTCGATCTACCGCGTAGACCTCGCCACCGGGGCCGGCCGCATCCTCACCCGCGGCCAGGGCCCGATGGCGGTCGGCCTCAAGCTCGACACGTACGGCAGGTTGCTGGTGGCGGGCGGCGACAGCGGCCGGATCCGGGTGATCCACGCCGGCGACGGCCGGGCGCTGGCCACCCACCAGGCCGCGACCGGCGCCGCCTTCATCAACGACGTCATCGTCGGATGCGGCGGAGCCTGGTTCACGGACTCCTTCAACGACGTCCTGTACTTCCTGCCCGCCGGTCGCGAGCTCACCGGCGCCGAGGCGGCCCCCCGTGCCGTGCCGCTCGGCGGCGAGTGGGCCCCGGTCCCGCCCGGCGGGCAGCACTGGGGCGCCAACGGCATCGAGCGGACCCCCGACGGCCGGGCCCTGCTGGTGGTGCACGACACCGCGGAGGCGCTGTTCCGCGTCGACCCGCGCACCGGCGACGCCACCCGCACCGTGCTCGACGGAGGCTCGGTGGGCAACGGCGACGGGCTCGTGGTCCACGGCCGCACCCTGTACGTCGTACGCAACTGGGCGTACGCCGTCGACGTGTTCACCCTGAGCGGGGACGGCCGCCGGGCCCGCTTCGTCAAGCGGATCACCGACCCGCGCTTCGACGAGCCGACGACCGCCGCGGTCCACGGCGACCGGCTCTACGTCGTCAACGCCCGCTTCGACGCCGACTGGTCGGACCCTGCCACCGCCTCGACGATCGTCAGCTGCCCGCTGTGATGCCGGAGGTGACCTGAGGGGCCGGCTCGTACTTGTAGTCCGCCGCGCCGAAGTTCTTCTTCACGGCCGCTTCCCAGGAGCCGTCCTCGACCATCTTCTTCAGGGCGGCGTTGATCTTGCCCTGGAGCTCCTTGTCGCCCTTCTTGACGCCGATGCCGTAGCTCTCGTTGCTCAGGCTCAGCCCGACCAGCTTGAACTTGCCCTCGTTGCCCTTCCTGGCGGTGTACCCGGCCAGGATGGAATTGTCCGTGGTCATGGCGTCGACCAGGCCGTCATGGAGGGCGACGACGCACTCCGAGTACCCGCCGAGCTCCAGGAGGCTGGCCTTCGGGGCGAGCTTGTTCCTGACGTTCTCCGCGGAGGTGGAGCCGGAGACCGAGCACAACCGCTTGTTGTTGAGGTCCTCGGCCTTGGTGATGCTCGCGTCGCCGGCGCGCACCATCAGGTCCTGGTGCGCGATGAAGTACGGGCCGGCGAAGTCGACCTTCTCCTTGCGCTTGTCGCTGATCGAGTAGCTCGCGGCGACGAACTGCACCTCGTTGTACTGGAGCAGCAGCTCGCGGTCGTTGCTGTAGACCTGCTTGAAGTCGATCCGGTCCGGCTTGTAGCCGAGCTCCTTGGCCACGTAGGTGGCGACGTCCACGTCGAAGCCGGTGAAGGTCCCGTCCGCCTCGCGCATCCCGATGCCGGGCTGGTCGAACTTGATGCCGATGGCGAGCTTCCCCTTGGGCTCGTCGTCGCCGCCGCACCCGGAGGTGGTGAGGGCGAGGGCGATCACTGCGGCGACCGCTCCGGCCTGGGGAACCTTCATGCTGAACTCTTTCCTCGGAACGCGGGCGTGCGCCGGGATCGCCGGCGCACGCGGAACCACGGGGACGTGGGGGACGTCGAGACACGTGTATGAGGAAGCTAGGAAGGGGACGGGCGCAGCGTCACTAGATCTGAGGAAAACTTGAGGATAACGATCCGGAACGGCCGCAGATCCTGTGGCAAAGCCGGGCAGGGGCGGGAAAAATGGGCAGACATGGCCGCTGATTCGGTACGTCTCGATGGTAATGCACTGCACTTGGGTGAAGGGGCGTAGATCCGCTTCATACGGACATTGCGACTCCCCGAACCGGGTGCGCACGCGCTGCCTCCCGGGATGGGGGAGTTCCCCGGGCGACGGCACGGTGCGCCAGTTCGTCGCCGTACCGCTGGGGCTCGGCGCCACGGTCGAGGGCCAGGTGACCGGAGAGGAGACCGCCGGCGGGGTGCAGCTCCAGGCGTTCCCGCTGGGGCCGGAGGCGCTGGCCGAGTGGCGGCTGGCGCAGCGGCCGCGGGCCAGGTGGGGAAGGCCGGTCGGGGGCGGCGGCTTCGGGGGCGCCGCGCCGACACCGCCGCCGACCTCGCCCCGACCGAGGCCCTCGGCGGGGTCAAGCCGGTCGGGGAGTGGCTGGGCGACGACCAGCCCCGTGGACGGAGCCGGATCCGGGCCAGGTCAAGCGGCTCGGCAACGCGCCGGGGCCGGGCAGGCCCGTACAGGACGCGGCCTGGTGAGAGCCTGGTGAACTGGCCGGGAACGTACGGCCGTTCGGCCCGGACCCGAGCAGCGTGGGAGCATGTCCGGGCAACAGCCGTACGAAGGAGGGGGAGTTCGGTGACCGGTGTACGCAAGGGTCTGGCCAAGGTGGAGGTCGGGCTGCGGTGGGACCCCAGTCCCGCCGGCACGCCCCCGCACGACCTCGACATCGTGGCCGCGGTCTACGGCGCGGCGGACCTCCACGGGGTTCCCCTCCACCTGGTCCACTTCGGCAGCCGCTCGCCCGACGGCACCATCACCCTGAACCGGGACAGCCACACGGGTCAGGGCTTCGGCTTCGACGAGGTGATGACCCTCGAACTCGACCGGATGGCACCGGAGTTGCGGCGGGTGGTGGTCGGCGTGATCATCCAGGACACCGGCGGCGGTCCCCGGAAGACCTTCGCCGACATCGCCGGCACGGGAATCCGGATCCGCGAGGGATACACGGACCTCGCCCAGGGCGGCTTCGAGTCCGTCCCGACCGCAACCGCGGCCACGGTCGCGGAGTTCACCCGGGAGGACTCGGGCGTCTGGTCCCTCGACGCGCGCCTGCGTGGCTTCGACGCCGGCCCCGAGGAGTTCACCCGGACCATGGGCGCCGTCCGCTGACGGGACCACACGTCCGCACAGATCGGGCGGCGGCCGCTCCACGTGTGAGTGGCCGCCGCCCGGTCCGGGTGGCGCGCTGCCGCCGTCCCCACGAGGCAGCGCGGGCAGGTCGCCGTCAGGTCATCGGGACGGCGGCCCGCCGGTTCAGGGGGTCCCGGGTGCCGTCAGACCCAGGGCCGGGAGCATGACCGCGTCGACGAACCGCACCAGGTAGTCGGCGTCGGCGTACCGCCCCTCCAGCACCGGCCGGATGCGCAGCACGCCCATCAGCTGCGCCGGCAGGAACTCCACGGCCGGATGGTCCGCGGCGATCTCGCCCCGCGCCACGGCCCGCTCCGCCATCGCGTCGAAGGCGGCCAGCTCCGGCTCGACCAGTGCCTCGCGCAGGGCCGCCTGGAGCTCCTCGTCGCTGAGCACGGCGTGCCCCAGGGCCTGGGTGAGCCGGGTGTCGCGCCCCGAGGTGCAGGCCGCGATCCGGGCCGCCTCGCGCAGGTCGCCCGCCAGTGTCCCGGTGTCCACCGCGACCAGGGTGCCCTGCCGGTTCGCGCGCAGGGCGGCGGCGACGAGCCGGGGCTTGGTCTTCCACTGCCGGTACAGCGTGGATTTGCCGCAGCTCGCCCGGGCGGCGACGCCCTCCATGGTCAGGGCCTCGTAGCCGTGCTCGCGCAGCTGGTCCAGGACGGCCTCGTAGAACTCCCGCTCCCGCTCCGGGGTGATCTTGGAGCGGCGCGCGGCGGGCGGCGTCGACGTCATGGGGTGAAACTCTCCTCAGGGGCGCCTCTGCGGCAGGTTCGAGTACGAGTGTAGGGGAACGCGAGCGTATCGGTACACCGTCGTATCGATACGCGAATGTATCGATACACTGGCGTGTCGATTGCGTGTACAGGAGTACAGGAAGAGAGAGCCGGGGGATGTCCCAGACCACACCTGCCGATCCGGCAGCCGGACCGAGAGCCGCGCGCCGCCGCCTCATACGCGAGCTGCTCCTCGTGGTGGGCCTCTTCGCCGTCTACAAGGCGGGCCGGATGTTCTCCACGGGGCGCACCGACGAGGCGTACCGCAACGCCGGGTGGGTCTGGGACGCCGAGCGCGCCCTGCGCCTGCCCGGCGAGGGCGCGATACAGCGGCTGCTGCTCCACGGGGACGCCCTCGTGCACACCGCGAACACCTACTACGCGGCCGTCCACTTCCCCGCGACCGCACTCTTCCTGGTCTGGCTCTACCTGCGCCGCCCCGGCCACTACCTGTGGACCCGCCGGATACTCACCGTCCTCACCGGCGCCGCCCTCGCCCTGCACCTCGCCCTGCCGCTGGCGCCCCCGCGGATGCTCGGCGCCGCGGGCCTGATCGACACCGGCCAGGTCTACGGACCCACCGTCTACGGGGCCGCGCCGGCCACCGACACCCTGGCCAACCAGTTCGCCGCGATGCCCTCGCTGCACTTCGGCTGGGCCCTGATGCTCGCGCTCGGCATGATCGCCGCGACCCGGTCCCGGTGGCGAGCGCTGTGGCTGCTGCACCCCCTGCTGACCCTGCTGGTGATCGTCGGCACGGCCAACCACTACTGGCTCGACGCGATCGTGGCGACCGTGCTGCTCGGGGTCGCCCTGCTGGTGATCCCGCGGCCGGGCCCGGCCGATACCGATACCGACATCCATACCGACATCGGCGGGGACTGCGATGCGGGTGCCGCCGTAGAGGAACTGCCCGGCACGCGGCGCTCCGCCGAGACCGCGGGGGCGGTCGCGCGATGAACGACACCGCACTCGCCGTCTGCCTCTGCCTCGCCTCGGCCGTGGCCTACGCGTCCGCCGCCGTCGCCCAGGAACGGCTCGCCCGGGCCGCCGTGGCCCGCAGCGCCAGGGCCCTGCTCGGCAACGGCGCCTGGTGGTGGTCGGCCGGGCTGAACGCGTCCGCCGCGCTGCTGCACGCCGCCGCCCTGCGGTACGGGCCCCTGACCCTGGTCCAGCCGCTCGGCGCGCTCACCCTCGTCGCCGCCGTCCCGCTCGGCGCGCGCCGGGCCGGGCGCCGGGTGGCGGCCACCGAGTGGCGGGGCACCCTGGCCACCGTCGCGGGCCTGGGCCTGCTGCTGCTCCCGGCATCCGGACCGGCCCCCGACGACACCCTCACCCTGGCCGAGGCCCTCGCCGTCTCCGGGGCCACGGCCGCCGTGATCCTGCTGCTGACCGCCGTCAAGGACCCGCGCTCCGGCCTGCGGCACGCCACGGCCTCCGGGCTGGCCTCCGCGGCCGCCTCCGCCCTGACCCAGACCGTGGCCGTGGCGGGCGGCCGCGGTGGATCCCTGCTCAGCGTGCGGGTCGTCGCGGTGGCCCTGCTCGTCGTCGTGTTCGCGGTCGGCGGGCTGCTCCTGTCACAGCGGGCCTACCGGGGCGGGCTCGGCGCCCCCCTCGCCGTGGTGAACCTGGCCAACCCGCTCGCCGCGGCCGCCATCGGCATGGTCCTGCTCGGCGAACGCCTCCAAGGCGGCCTGCTGGGGGTCCTGCTCGCGGTGGCCGGTGCAGCGGCGGCGGCCCGCGGGGTCCTCCTGCTGACCCGCACCCCGCCCGCCGCCGTGGCCCTGCGGGGGACCGGGCCCGCCCCGACGCCCCGCCCCCTCGCACTGGCCCGTTCCGCCGACCGGCGCTGAACGCGGGCGGGCGGGCGGAGAACCGTTCCGGCGCTTGCCGCGTCCTCCCCGGTGAACACCGAACCACCGAAACGGAGTGAACGGGCATGGGGATCGTCGGCTGGATCATCCTGGGACTGCTGGCCGGAGGCATCGCCAAGCTCCTGTTGCCCGGCCGCGACCCCGGCGGCCTGATCGGAACCACCCTCATCGGCGTCGCCGGCGCCTTCATCGGCGGCTGGCTCTCGGCGCGGTTCCTGGACCGCCCGATCCAGAGCCAGTTCTTCGACCTCGCCACCTGGGGCTCCGCCATCGCGGGCTCCCTGGTCCTGCTCATCGGCTACCGGATCCTCTTCGGCAACTCCCGCGACTGACCCGTGCCCGCCGGCCCGCCGCGCGCCGCCCGTTACGCTGGCCGCACGGCGCGACGTACGAGCGAGAACGAGCAGCGAGGAAGTCCCAGCGACATGAGCGTCACCCCCCTCCCCACGGCCGACCTGTACGACGAGCACGGCGAGGCCCTCGGCATCTGCGACACGCAGTTCCGGCAGCTGGGCGGCCGCCGGCTCTTCGCCGGCCCCGTGCGGACCCTCTCCTGCCACGAGGACAACGCGCTGCTGCGCGAACTCGTCCACGGGCCGGGCGAGGGCGCCGTCCTCGTCGTGGACGGGGGCGGCTCGCTGCGCACCGCCCTGGTGGGCGACCTCCTCGCCGGCGCCGCCGAGCGCAACGGCTGGGCGGGCCTGATCATCAACGGCGCCGTCCGCGACAGCGTGGCCTTGGGCGGACTCGACCTCGGCATCAAGGCGCTGGGCACGGTTCCCCGTAAGAGCGGGAAGACCGGTGCGGGCGAGGTGGACGTGCCCGTCACCATCGGCGGCACCACCTTCCGCCCCGGCGACACGGTCCACGCCGACGACGACGGCATCGTGGTCCTCCCGGCCTAGCCCGGCAGGGGCGAGATCGGGCCACTCTCGGCACACCCGGCCTGGCGCGGTCCCGGCGGGCCGGGTTTCACTGCCGGCCCATGAGACGACACAGGATCACGGGCGTGCTCGGCGCGATCGCGCTGGCCGCCGCCACCCTGGCCGGCGCGGGACCCGCGCATGCCACGACCGCGGCCCCGGCCGGTGGCGAGCCGCCCGCCGAGTTCGGCACCGACTGGCACGACCCGCTCACCGCCGCCCCGCCCGTCACCCGGCCCGCGACCCGGTCCTGCCAGGTGACCCTCGCCGAGGCGCAGTTCCGCGACTTCACCCCGTACCGGGGCGGCTACACGCCGCCCCCCGGCTGCGGCCCCGACCACTGGGCCAAGGTGGTGCTCCGCCTCGACGGCAAGGTCAAGGGCCGCCAGTACGACCGGCTCGGGTACGTGACCCTCGGCGACGTCGAGATCCTGCGCACCTCCACCCCGCAGCCCTCGCCCGACGGCATCACCTGGTCCGTCGAGAAGGACGTCACCCGCTACCGGGACACCCTCAGCCGCCCCCAGCCCGTCGAGATGCTCATCGGCAACGTCGTCAACGACACCTACACCGGCGTCATCGACGTCAAGGTCACCCTCACCTTCTACGCCGCCGAGGGCGCCACCCCCGCCCCCGACACCCCCGACCGGGTCCTCCCGCTCACCTCGCCCGCCGTCAGCACCCCGCGCAACACCGAGCGCCTCCTCGCCGAGGTGTACGCCACGGGCTCGGGCGGTGGCTGCGAGGAGTACTGGTACATGACCACCCCGGACGTGGCCCCGTACTCCTGCAAGGCCGCCGACGGCCCCTACCGCGAGGTCCGCATCTCCGTGGACGGCGCGCTCGCGGGCATCGCCGCGCCCTTCCCCACCGTCTGGACCGGCGGCTGGTCCAACCCCTTCCTCTGGTACGTCACCCCCGGCCCCCGCGCCTTCGACGTGCAGCCCGTCCTCTACGACCTCACCCCCTACGCCGCCCTCCTCAACGACGGGCGCCCGCACCGGATCGAGGTGTCCGTCGCCGGAGTGCCGGCCGGGCAGAGCGGCTGGAGCACCCCCACCAATCTGCTGCTCTGGCAGGACCAGGCCCGTGAAGTCGTCACCGGCGCCCTGACCCGCCACGAGCAGAGCGATCCGGCCAACTCCTCCCGCTGGACCCCCGCCACACCCGGAACCCCCGGAGCCGAGCACCGCCTGGACACCGAGGGCGCCCACCGGCTGACCGTCACCGGGCACCTCGACACCTCCCACGGCCGGGTCACCACCACCGTCACCCGGGCGGTACGCAACACCTCGGTCCACCGCTGGACCGACGGCGAGAACCGCGACGCGCTCACCGCCACCTGGAACGACGAGGAGACCGTGACCCGAGGGGCCACCGCCACCCGCACGGCGCGCACGTACACGATGGACGGCGAGACCACCCTCGGCGCGGGCGACCGGCTGCGGACCGTCCTCTCCCTCGGCGACCGGGCGGACACCGTCACCCTGCGCGGCGGCCGGAGCGTCGACGTCTCCCGGCTCGACGACCGCTACAAGGGCGACGCCACCTACACGGCCAACGTCCCGCGCGACCAGCGGCACGCGGTCGCCACCACGACCGCCCGCCACCGCCTGCACGGCTCCGGGGCGCCGGGCGGCTGCTACGACCGTGCGCTCACCACCGTGCAGGGAACGCTCACGGAGGACCGCCGCCGCTGCTGACACCGGCGGCGCCTACGATGACCGCCCATGGACACTGGTGAGGCCGGCAGACGGTTGATCGACGGGCGCTTCGAACTGGTCGCGCCCCTGGGCAGCGGCGGCATGGGTACGGTGTGGCGGGCCCGCGACATCGCCCTGCACCGCGAGGTCGCACTCAAGGAGGTGCGCCCGCCGGACCCGGCCACCGCCGCCGCCCAGCCCGGTCTGGCCGACCAGCTGCGTGAGCGTGCCGTCCGCGAGGCCCGCGCCCTCGCCCGCCTCGCCCACCCCCATGTGGTGACGATCCACCACATCGTCGAACCGGCGGAGGGCGCGGAGGGGCATCCGTGGATCGTCATGGAGCTCGTCCGGGGCGGTTCCCTGCACGACCGGCTGGCGTCCGGGCCGCTTCCGCTCGCGGACGTGCTGCGGCTCGGCCTCGATGTCCTGTCCGCGCTGCGCGCCGCACACGCCGAGGGGATACACCACCGCGACGTGAAACCGGCCAACGTGCTGCTGCGCTCGGACGGTTCGGCGGTGCTCACCGACTTCGGCATCGCCGCCCTGCACGGATCCACGGGGCTCACCGCCGCCGGCGTGCTGATCGGCTCCCCGGAGTACATCGCGCCCGAACGCGTGCGGGGGGAGGAGGGGCTGGCCGCCTCCGACCTGTGGTCGCTGGGCATGATGCTGTACGTGGCCGCCGAAGGGGTCCATCCGCTGCGCCGGGCCACCAGCCTGGCCACGGTCGTCGCCGTGCTGGACGACCCGATCCCGGCACCCGTGCGCTCCGGCCCGCTGGGATCCGTACTGGAACGGCTGCTCGTACGCGACCCGGCCGCGCGGCCCGACGGGGCGCGGCTGGAACAACTGCTCCGGGAAGCGAGCACTGCTCTCGGGGCTGCCCCGGGCGCGGGCTCCGGAGTGGCGCCGGTGGCCGCCGCCCCGCCGGTGGCAGCCCCCGCCGTCCCGGCCCCGTACGGGCAGTACGGGCCGTACGGGCCACCCGCCCCGCCCGCCCCGCCGACCCCGTCGCCGTTCGGTCCCGGGCCCACGCCCTACGCGGTCACCACCACGCCCCTTCCCGTGGCACCCGCCGCGCGCAGGCGCCCGGCCCTGATCGGCGCCGCACTCGCGGCGGTGCTGGCGGCCGGAGTCGTCGGCCTCGTCCAGTGGCTGCCGGACGGGACCGCCGGCAGCCGCGACGATGCGAAGGGAGGCTCCACCGCCGGCCCCACCGCCACCGCCACCACTGTCGCCGCCACGCCCACCCCCGGTCCGAAGTCGAGTACGTCCAAGGCGGGCGCGACCCGGGGCAGTCTGCTCACCCCGGAGAACATCCGGATCGCCCTGGAGGCGTTCAAGCAGCAGACGGGCACGACCACCTTCGTGGACCTGACGGTCTACGACGGCTACGTCCTCGCCTCCATCCCCACCGCCCCCGGAGCCAAGACCGTGGACGCCTGGCAGTACCGCGACGGCGCGGCCAAGCGCACGGGCCCGGACGGCACGGTCAAGGACGGCGAGCCGCTGATCGACATGGCAGCCGTCAACTGGGACGCCCTGCCCGGCCTTCTGGAGCAGTCCAAGAAGGACCTCGACGTGCCGAACCCGACCTCGCGCTACGTCATCGTCGAGCCCTGGATGATGGACCAGGTCCCCTGCATGCGCCCGTACCTGACCGACGAGTACGGCCGTGGCGGCTACGTGCTCGCCGGTGTGGACGGCAAGGTCAAGAAGGCCGTCGCCTTCTGACATCGTGTACCCGCACGCGTGTACGTACATACGCTCGAAGAGCTCAAGGGAGCGAGATCGCCATGCCCACCTGGCGCACCACACTCACGGCCGCCGGGATATCCGGCACCCGGCTGCGGGAGGACTACACGCACGCCGCACGCCGGGTGCTCCGCCGCGAACCCGCCCCCTACCTCACGCTGCGCCTGCTCGCCGCGCCGCCGCTGGTGCCCTGGCTGGCCGCCGGCCTCGCCTTCATGAACATGGTCGACGACGTGGCCGAAACCGGGACCCCATCCCAACGCGCCACCGCACTGGCCGCCTTGACCGAACAGGTCGGGGCCGCCCTGAAGTCCGGGGACAGCCCCGACCCCGTGCTGCGCGCCTACGCCCACGCCGTCGACTCCCGCGCCCTGCCCCCGCACTGGGTCACCCGGTTCCTTGAGGGCGCCGCCACCGCCGAGGCCGCGTTCGACGGCTTCGGCACCGAGGCGGACTTCCAGGCCTACCTCGACGCCTACGCCTGGCCCGGCGTGCTCGCCTTCACCGGCCTCCAGTACCAGGGCGGCCCCGACCCCGAACAGGCCGCGGGCTGGCGGCGGTTCGTCGATGCCGCCCAGCGCGTGGACTTCCTCGCGGACCTCGCCGGGGACCTCGCCGACGGCCGGCTCTGCATCCCGCGCGACCGGCTCGCCGAGCACTCCGTGACCCGCGCCGACCTCGAACAGGGCCACGACACCCCGGCCGTACGCGCCCTGCTCGCCGACGAGACCCGCCGCGCCCGGGCCGCCCTCGACGCCACCGACGGCCACCTCGGCCTCGCCGAGCCGGGGCTGCGTCCCGTGGTCGCGACGATGACCGAGCTCATGGCGCAGCAGCTCGCCGCCGTCGAGCGCGCGGGCATCACCGCCCTGCGCCGCGACACCGGCTACGGGCTGGTCGCCCCGCTGCGCACCCTCCTGCGCGCCCGGGCGTCCCGTACGCGCACGGCCCGGCCGTGACACTTGTACGGCCGGGGTCCCCACATGCGGATCTGCCGGGGACCCCGCACCACTGCCTAGCGTGGTGGCCATGACGCAGACGAAGACTCCGACCGCTCCGTCCCCGCCGCGCGCCGCCTGGTGGCGCCGCCACGGCCACATGGGCGCGCCCAGCGGATTCACCCTGCTGCCGTGGCTGCTGATGGGTGTGGGCTCCCTCTCCAACCTCGTCCAGGGCGAGACCCCCAATCCGCTGATCGGCGGCCTCGGCCTGCTGGCCTTCAACTCCCTCTACATCAGCGTGGTGTTCCGCTCCTTCGATCCGCGCAAGCGCGCGGCGGCGAGCACCAAGTGGAGCCTGGCCGCGATGGGCGCGATCACCGGCGCCCTGTCCTACGCCTACGCGGGCAGCTGGCTGCTGTTCTTCCCCCTGCTGGGCCTGGCCACCGGGACCGTGGTCCGGGGCCGCAGGCTCGGCCCGGTGATGTTCGGCCTCAGCGCCGTCGCCGCCGCGATCGCCGCGTACCGCGACGGATGGGAGGCGCTCGGTATCTTCTACGGGACGTTCCTGTCCGGCATGGTCACCGCGGCCATCCTGGCCCTGTCCGAGACGGTGAAGGAGCTGCGAGAGACCCGGCAGGAGCTGGCGCGGACCGCCGTGGACGAGGAGCGGCTGCGCTTCTCGCGGGATCTGCACGACCTGCTCGGCCACACCCTCTCGGTGATCGTCGTGAAGTCGGAGGCGGCCCGCCGGATCGCGCCCCGGGACATGGACGCGGCCCTCGCCCAGGTCGCCGACATCGAGTCGGTCGGCCGGCAGGCGCTCACGGAGATCCGCGAGGCAGTCACCGGCTACCGGGAAGCGAGTCTGGCCGGCGAGCTCGACCGGGCACGCGGCGCCCTCACCGCCGCCGGGATCAAGCCCCTCGTACGCCAGTCCGGGCCCCCGCTGCCCCCGCAGGCGGCCGCCCTGCTGGGCTGGGTGGTCCGCGAATCCGTCACCAACGTCATCCGGCACAGCTCCGCCGAGACCTGCGAGATCGAGGTGGGCGACCGCGCCGGGCGGACCCGGCTGGTGATCACGGACGACGGTGGCGGCGTAGGCTCGACCGCGCCGGGCAGCGGTCTGACCGGCCTCGCCGAGCGCCTCGCCGCGGCGGGCGGCACGCTGAGCAGCGGCCCCCTGCCCGGCGGCGGGTTCCGGGTCACCGCCGAACTCCCGGTGGAAGCGCTGGAGTCCGTGACGGCGGCGGCGGGTGACGATGCGCCGCACTGACCGAGTGGACGGGGAGAGCCGATGATCAGGGTCCTGCTGGCCGAGGACCAGGGCATGATGCGGGGCGCCCTGGCCCTGCTGCTCGGGCTGGAGGAGGACATCGAGGTGGTGGCGCAGGTCGCCGCCGGGGACGAGATCGTGCCCGCCGCCCTCGAGGCACGGCCGGACGTGGCCCTCCTCGACATCGAACTCCCGGGCCGCAGCGGCCTCGACGCGGCCGCCGAACTGCGCACCCGGTGCCCCGGCTGCCGGGTGCTGATCCTGACCACCTTCGGCCGGCCCGGCTACCTGCGGCGGGCCATGGAGGCCGGGGCGGCCGGGTTCCTCGTGAAGGACGGCCCGGTGGAGGAACTGGCGGCAGCCGTCCGCCGGGTGCTGGCCGGGGAGACCGTGGTCGACCCGGCACTCGCGGCGGCCGCCCTCAGCGCAGGGCCCAGCCCGCTGACGCCGAGGGAGGTCGATGTCCTGAACGCCGCGGTGGACGGGGCGACCGTGGCCGACATCGCGGCGAAGGTGCACCTGTCCGAGTCGACCGTACGCAACTACCTGTCCGCGGCGATCGGGAAGACGGGCACCCGCAACCGCATGGAGGCCGTCCGTGCCGCCCGCCGCCAGGGCTGGCTCTGAGCGCCTTCTAGTAGGCCCCGTTGACGTTGTCGATGGAGCCGTAGCGGGCGGCCGCGTAGTTGCAGGCGGCGGTGATGTTGGCGACCGGGTCGTAGGAGTCCAGCGAGGTGCCGGGCACGTGGTAGGCGCGGAACGTCGGGTCGATGACCTGCAGCAGGCCCTTGGAGGGGATGCCGTTCTGGGCGTTGATGTCCCAGAGGTTGATGGCGAGCGGGTTGCCGGAGGACTCCCGCATCACGTTGCGGTGAATTCCGTTGTAGGTGCCGGGAATTCCGTGCTTGGCCATCACGTCGAGGGACTCGCGGATCCACCCGTCGAGGTTGTTCGCGTAGGTGGGCTTCACAGCGGTCCGGGCGGCGGACCTGCTCGCGCGGGCGGTCTCAGCCCGGGTGTCGAGCTTCAGTTTGATGCCGGGCCGGATGATCGACGGGTTGGCGCCGATGACGCTCCGGTTCGCCTCGTAGAGCTGCTTCCAGCCACCGCTCACGGAATGCTTGGCGGCGATCTCCGAAAGCGTGTCGCCGGCGACCACGGAATAGGTCGAGGGAGCGGCGGTGCCCGCTGCGGGAGCGGCCGTCCGAGCCGTGGGGGCGACGGTCGCCTCCACAGCCCCGGCGGTGGTCGCGCTGATCAGCGGAAGGGCGAGGGCCGCGCCACCCGTGCCGGCCATGGCCAGCTTGCGGGTGATCGGGTTGTTCTTCGGCCGACGGTGCTTTCCCTTTGCGGGCATGGCGCATTTCCTCACGTGGGGGGACGGAGAGGCCCCGGGGGTGGCCGGATTCGGCAGCTGACCACCGGGAATGAGGGTGACCGTAGGCGAGCCCTCGGGGCCGGAACAAGGCCCGAATTCCACCGGTAGATCGACTTCCTGCCGTCCGCCCGGAAAATGACCTTGGTGAGGTGTTCGCGCAATACCCAACTTTCTTTCCGGGATAAGGGAATCCGCCCCTTGTGGGGAATTGATGTTGACGCTTTCGGAGTGACCCACATCACGGTTTGAGGGGGTGGTCGCGGCGTCTGCGCGCGGGGGGACAAGTCCGTTCTCCCATGTCTCATTCGGGCGACATGGGCTTTGGTTGCGAATCGCCCATCATGGACTTTTTCCGGCATTCTCCGGCTCTCGTCGTCGCCCCTCGGCCCCCGCCTCAGAGCTCCGCGAGCCGCTCCAGCGTGGCCGCCACCGCCGTCCGGGACGCCGGCAGCAGGGGGAGCCGTACGCCCGGATCCGGGATCCGCCCCTGGGTGTGCAGCACGCCCTTGACCACCGCCGGGTTCGGCTCGGCGAAGGCCGCCGCCGACAGCCGGGCCAGCGCGTGCCCCAGGGGCCGCGCCCGCGCCACGTCGCCCGCCCGCCAGGCGTCGGCGAGCTCCGCGAAGCGGGCCGTCGCCAGATGCGCCGAGGCCAGGATCCCGCCCGGCGCGCCCAGCGCCAGCAGCGGCGAGAGGTACGCGTCGTCGCCGGCCAGCACCGCGAACCCCGCCGGGAGGTCGCCGAGCAGCGCCACCGTGTCCTGGTCGATGCCGCCGCCCGCGTACTTGACCCCGGCGACCCCCGCGAGCGCCCCGAGCCCGCGCAGCGCGGCGGCGTCCAGCGGCTGCCCGGTCCGGTACGGGATGTGATAGACGATCAGCGGTACGGGGCTCACCTCGGCCAGTCGCGCGAAGTGCGCCAACACCCCCGCCGCCGAAGGGCGTACGAACGAGGGCACCGTCACCAGCGCCGCCCGCGCCTGCGGCCACCGGGCCAGCCGGGCCAGCGAGGCCTCCGCGGCCCGGGTCCCGCTCGCCCCGGCCCCCACGGTGAGCGGCGCGCCCCGCTCCCCGCAGACCCGGGCGCAGACGTCGGTGACGAGGTCCCGCTCCGCCTCGTCAAGGGTGGCCGTCTCGGCGGTGGTGCCGAGGGCGACGATCCCGGTGGCGCCCGCGTCGAGCACCTCGTGGGCGAGTGCCTCCAGCGCCTCGGCGGCGATGTCCCCGGCGCGGGTGAAGGGGGTGACCAGCGGGACGTGGATCCCGTGGAGGGAGAGGGGCAGGTGCAGGTCGCGCGCGATGTCCTGTGTCATGTCTCCGAGCCTCACCCGCCCCGAGCCACGAATCCAGTTCGCATTTCTTATCGAACTCGTAAGCTGAGCCGATGCTCGACGTACGACGCCTGCGCCTGCTGCGCGAACTGGCCCGCCGCGGAACCATCGCCGCCGTGGCCGAAGCCCTCGCATTCAGCCCTTCGGCGGTGTCCCAGCAACTCGGCGTCCTCGAACGGGAAGCCGGGCTGCCGCTGCTGGAGCGCACCGGCCGCCGGGTCCGGCTCACCCCCGCCGGGGAGAACCTGGTCCGCCACGCCGAGGCCGTCCTCGAACGGCTGGAACAGGCCGACGCCGACCTCGCCGAAGCGCGCGGCGGCCTCGCCGGAGCCCTGCGGATCGGCGCCTTCCCCACCGCCACCCGGGCCATCGTCCCGGCGGCGCTGGTCGCCCTCGCCGGGTGCCACCCGGGGCTGGAGCCCATGGTCTGCGAGACCGACCCGGCGGCGGTCGCCCACGCCCTGCGGGCCGGGGACCTCGACGTGGCGCTGGTCCACGTGTACGACCTGGTGCCTTCCGCCCGCGAGCCCGGGCTGGCCACCGAGCCGCTGTACGCGGAGGCGATGTACCTGGCGGCCCCGGCGGGCGAGAACCCCCCGCACCCACCTGCCGCCCCGGCTCCGGCCTCCGGCCAGGGCGCGGCCTCCGGCCAGGGCGCGGCCTCCGACCGGAGCACGGCCCCCGACCAGGGCTCGGTGCTCCGTACGCACGCCGACGACCCCTGGATCACCGCCACGCCCGGCACCCTCTGCCACGCGATGACCGTCCGGGCCTGCCAGGCCGCCGGTTTCACGCCCCGGGTCCGCCACCGGGTCGACGAGTTCGCCACCGTCCTCGCCCTGGTCGCCGCGGGCCAGGGCGTGGCCGTCGTCCCCCAGCTCGGCATCACCGCCCCCGCCGAACCGGCCGTCCGCCTCACCCGCCTGCGCATGCAGCGCCGTACGCAGCTCGCCTTCCGCAGCGGGGCCGCCCGCCACCCGGCCGTGGCCGCCTTCGGCGCGGCCCTGCGCGCTTCCGTACCGCCCGACTTGGCCAGATCGCACACCGCGGAGTGAGGCAACTCCCGTACCGCGCGGAGCCCGTGTACGTTCGGACGGAAGTCGACGAGAGCGGGGTAGAACGAACGTGACGCATCGCGTACGAGGGGTCATCGCCCGGAGCAAGGGCGCGCCGGTGGAGACCACGACGATCCTCGTGCCCGACCCGGGGCCGGGCGAGGCGCTCGTCCGGGTCCAGGCCTGCGGGGTCTGCCACACCGACCTGCACTACCGCGAAGGCGGCATCAACGACGAGTTCCCCTTCCTGCTCGGCCACGAGGCCGCCGGGATCGTCGAATCCGTCGGCCCGGACGTCACCTCCGTGGCCCCCGGAGACTTCGTCGTCCTCAACTGGCGGGCGGTGTGCGGGACCTGCCGGGCCTGCAGGCGCGGACGCCCCTGGTACTGCTTCGCCACGCACAACGCCGCCCAGCCCATGACCCTGGAGGACGGCACCCCGCTCTCCCCGGCCCTCGGCATCGGCGCCTTCGCCGAGAAGACCCTGGTCGCGGCCGGCCAGTGCACGAAGGTGGATCCCGCCGCCTCCCCGGCCGCCGCCGGACTCCTCGGCTGCGGGGTGATGGCCGGCCTCGGCGCGGCCCTGAACACCGGCAACGTCGGCCGGGGCGACTCCGTCGCCGTCATCGGCTGCGGGGGAGTGGGCAACGCCGCCGTGGCCGGCGCCCGGCTGGCCGGCGCCTCGCGCATCATCGCCGTCGACCTCGACGACCGGAAGCTGGAGTGGGCACGGGGCCTGGGCGCCACCCACACCGTCAACGGCCGTACGGAGGACGTCGTCAAGGCCATCCAGGGCCTGACCGGAGGGAACGGCGCCGACGTGGTCATCGACGCCGTGGGCCGGCCCGAGACCTACCGACAGGCCTTCTACGCCCGTGACCTGGCGGGCACTGTGGTCCTGGTCGGCGTGCCGACCCCGGACATGAAGCTCGAACTCCCGCTCCTCGACGTGTTCGGCCGCGGCGGGGCCCTGAAGTCCTCCTGGTACGGGGACTGCCTGCCCGAGCGCGACTTCCCGCTCCTCGTGGACCTCTACCTCCAGGGCCGGCTCGACCTGGACGCCTTCGTCTCCGAGACCATCCCGCTCGACGGCGTCGAGGACGCCTTCGCCCGCATGGAGCGCGGCGAGGTGCTCCGCTCGGTCGTCGAGTTCCCGTAAGCCCCAGGTCAGCGGTGGGGTCCGTACCAGACTCGCACGGACCGCCACACCCGCGCCCCGGCCGCGATCCGGCCCGGGGCGCGGGTCACCGCACCTCGTACCCCAGGGGCCGTCCGTGACCATCGTCCACAGCTACCGCCAGCCCGGTACGGTCCTCACCGACCACCGGTTCACCGTCCCGCTGGACCACGCGCGCCCGGACGGCGAAACGATCGAGCTGTACGCCAGGGAGGTCGTCGCCTCCGGCAAGGACCCGGCGACCCTGCCCTGGCTGCTGTACCTGGAGGGCGGTCCCGGTTTCGGGGCCCGGCGGTTCATCGGCCGGCAGGCCTGGCTGGAGCGGGCCCTGGCCGACTACCGCGTCCTCCTGCTCGACCAGCGCGGAACCGGCCGCTCCACCCCGGTGAACCGGCAGACCCTGCCCCAGCGCGGGACGCCCGAGCGGCAGGCCGAGTACCTCGCCCACTTCCGCGCCGACTCCATCGTGCGCGACGCCGAGGCGATCCGCCCCGCACTGACCGGCGGCGCGCCCTGGACCGTGCTCGGCCAGAGCTTCGGCGGCTTCTGCACCACCCACTACCTCTCCACCGCCCCCGAGGGCCTCACCGCCGCCCTGATCACCGGCGGCCTCCCCTCGCTGACCGCCACCGCCGACGAGGTGTACGAGGCCGCGTACCCCCGCGTCGAGCGCAAGAACCTGGCCCACTACGCCCGCTACCCGATGGACGTCGAGCGCGCCCGCCGCATCGCGGCCCACCTCGCCGAGCGCCCGGCCGAGCTCCCCGGCGGCCACCTCCTCACCGTCGAGGCCTTCCAGTCCCTCGGCCTCCTCCTCGGCGCCGGCGACGGCAGCCACCAGCTGCACTACCTGCTGGAGGACGCGTTCGTCCCGACCTCCGGCGGCCCCGCCCTCTCCGACGCCTTCCTGGAGAACGTCCACGACCGGCTGTCCTTCGCGGGCCACCCCCTCTACGCCCTCCTCCACGAGGCGATCTACGCCCAGGACCCGGCCGCGCCCACCGCCTGGGCCGCCGACCGGGTGCGGGCCGGACACCCCCGCTTCGACGCGGCCAAGACCCTCGCGGGCGACGAGCCGCTCCTCTTCACCGGCGAGACCATCCACCCCTGGCACTTCACCACCGACCCCTCCCTGGCCCCGCTGCGCGAGACCGCCGAACTACTGGCCGCCCGCACGGGTTGGGGGCCGCTCTACGACCCGGAGCGGCTCGCCGCGAACGAGGTGCCGGTGGCCGCCGCCGTCTACCACGACGACATGTACGTCGACACCGCCCACTCCCTGGACACCGCGCGAGCCGTACGGGGCCTGCGGACCTGGGTGACCGACGAGTTCGAGCACGACGGCGTCCGCGCGGGCGGCACCCGCGTCCTGGACCGCCTCCTGGCCCTCGTGCGCGACGAGGCCTGACCCGACCCGGCTGGGCGGTCGCCTATTGTGCGAGGCATGACCGAACAACCTGAAGAGACGGCCCCCTTGCAGCCGATGCCCACCGACTGGCAGCGCGCGCTGGCCGTGGTCGCCCACCCGGACGACCTGGAGTACGGCTGCGCGGCCGCGATCGCGGACTGGACGGACGGGGGCCGCGAGGTCGTGTACCTCCTCGCCACGCGCGGCGAAGCGGGCATCGACACCATCGCCCCCGCCGAATGCGGCCCGCTGCGCGAGGCGGAGCAGCGGGCGAGCGCGGCCGTGGTCGGCGTGTCCGAGGTGGAGTTCCTCGACCACCACGACGGCGTCGTCGAGTACGGCCTCGACCTGCGCCGGGACATCGCCGCGGCCATCCGCCGGCACCGCCCCGAGCTCGTCGTCACCCTCAACCACCGTGACACGTGGGGCGGCGAGGAGGGCGGTGGCTACTGGAACACCCCCGACCACAAGGCCGTCGGCCGGGCCACGCTGGACGCGGCCGCCGACGCCGGAAACCGGTGGATCTTCCCCGAACTCATCTCCGAGCAGGGCCTGGAGCCGTGGAACGGCGTGCGCTGGGTCGCGGTGGCCGGCACCAGCACGCCCACGCACGCGGCCGATGCCGGTCCGGGCTTCGAGCGTTCGGTGAAGTCCCTGCTGGAACACAAGGCGTACATCGACGTACTGACGGACCAGGACCCCGAGGAGTACGTGCGCACCTTCCTCGCCGGCAACGCCCAGCGGGCGGCGGCCCGGTTCGGCGGCGCGCCGGCGGTCGCGTTCGAGGTCTTCCCCCGCTGACCGGCCACCCCTAAGCTGACGGACCGTCAGTCAATAGGGGGGGGCGGGGCGTGGCGTGATCGACACCATCTCCACGGAGACACCGGAGGGCGAGGAGCGGATCCGGCTGGAGGTCGCGGACGGCATCGCGGTGCTCACCCTGTGCCGTCCGGACAAACTCAACGGCTGGAGCTGGGAGTCCACCCGCCAGCTCGGCCTGCTGGCGGACCGGATCCGCTTCGACCCGTCCGTACGGGCCGTACTGCTGCGGGCGGAGGGCCGCGCCTTCTGCGCGGGCATCGACGTCACGGCCCCCGGCGGCGCGATCACCGGCCGGTCCGCCGCCGAGCGCACCCGCAACTATTACGAGGGCATCCGCTGGGTCCACGAGCGGTTCGCGGTCCTCGCCCGCCTCCCGCAGCCGGTGGTGGCCGCGGTCCAGGGCTACTGCCTCGGCTTCGGCTTCGAACTGGCCCTGATGGCCGACATCCGGGTGGCCGCCGAGGACGCCGTCTTCGCCCTGCCGGAAGCGCGGCTGGGCGTGGCGGTGGACGCCGGCGGTGACCTGCGCATCGCCCGCGAGGCGGGCGCCGGCTGGGCCAAGTACCTGGCCCTGACGGGCCGCCGCATCGACGCGGAGACGGCGCGGCGCCTGAACCTGGTCCAACTGGTCCTCCCAGGGCCGGAACTGGAGCCCACCGCCCGCGCCCTGGCGGCGGAGATCGCCGCGAACGCCCCGCTCGCCGTCCAGGGCATCAAACGCTCGATCGACGCCTACGTTGACGCCGCCCTCGCCCCGACCCTCGACCGCGTAGCGATGACGGCGGCCCTCACCCTCACCTCGGAGGACTGCCACGAGGGCTACACCGCCAAGGCGACCCACCGCCCACCGCACTTCAGCGGAGGCTGAACACGGGACGGCGCTCAGGGGGTGAAGGGGCCGCGGCCCAGTTGGGTGCGGAGCGGGATCACCTCCGGGTTGACCAGTGAGCGGCGCTGCCAGTTCGCGCCGTCCACCACCAGGGTGTGGCCGGTGACGAAGCGGGCGTAGGGGGAGGCCAGGAAGGTGGCCGCCCAGCCCAGTTCGCGCGGGGCGCCGACGCGCAGGGCGGGCTGGCGTGCGCCCCGGGCTTCCGGGGCGGCGCGGTCCAGGCCGGTGCGGATGGACTCGGTCATGTCGGCGTGCGGGAAGAGGCCCGGGACCAGGCCGTTGATCTGGATGCCGTACGGGCCCCACTCGACGGCGAGCGTCTCGACCAGGTTCTTCACCCCGGCCTTGGCGGCCGCGCTGTGGGCGAAGCCCGGTCCGCCGGTCCAGGCGTACGAGGCGCCGATGTTCACGATCGAGCCCGGCGTGCCCGCGGCGAGGTGGCGGCGGCCGAACTCGCGGGTCATGAACCAGGTGCCCGTCAGGGTGATGTCGACCACCGCCCGCCAGGCGCCCGGGGAGAGGTCCTCGGCGGGGGAGGGGAAATTGGCCGCCGCGTTGTTGACTAGCACGTCCGGCAGGCCCAGCGCGGCCTGCGCCGCGTCGAAGACCTCCGCGACCCGCTCGGGGTCCCGGATGTCGCAGACGGCGGCCGTCACCCGGCCCGCGCCGGGGACGGCCGCCAGCTCCTCGCGCGCGGCGTGGAGCTGCTCGGCGCGCCGGCTCGCGATCACCAGATCGGCACCGAGCCGTGCGAACTCGGCGGCGATGGCCTTGCCCAGCCCGGTGCCGCCGCCGGTCACGAGGACCACCTGCCCCGCGTACGTACCGGGTGGCAGGGCGGCGGCGCCGAGCGGCGGGGGCGCGGGCAGGCCGCGCCGGGTGTCGTCCGTCATGAGGCATCGATAGCGCGCGGGCGCTCACATCTCCATGCCCGCGACACCGCCTACTTCTGCGGCACGTACGCCTGCCTGCTCGCGCAGGTCCAGATCACCGCGCTGCCCGCCCGCGTCTCGCGGTCGTTCACGGTGCCGCCGACCCGGTCGTCGTCGGTCGCGGCGAAGGCGCGGGTCAGTGGCACGGCGCCGGGGGCGCCCGCCGGGGCCGGCAGGACCTGCGGGGCGCCCTTGCCGGACCAGTAGACGGCCTGGTAGTAACTGGCGAAGCTCTCCTCGAACTCGGTGGCGGTGCCCACGGCCACGTTCGTGGTCGGGCTGCTGCCGTTGAACTCGAGGTGGCCGTAGCCCGCCACGCGGCCCGGGTCGACGGGCAGGGCGTCGTACGGCTTCTTCCAGACGGCCGGGGTCAGCCTCGGGTCGTTGCGGTAGTAGTAGTCCTCCAGGCCCACCACCCGGCCGCGGTCGTCGATGTCCCTGCCGATCGTGGCGAAGGAGTGGTGGTAGCCGTTCCACACCTCCAGGCTGTACGGCGCATAGCCGCCGCCGGCCGGCCAGACCACCGGGAAGGTCTTGGTGACCTGGATGTCGTTCTCGGCGTCGAAGTACGAGCCGCTGACGGTGCCGACGATGTCGCCGCGCTTGTTGATCCCGTTCAGCGAGACGACCTTGCTGCCCGCGATCGCGTCGGCGGGGACCGGCAGTTCGCGTACGACCTTGCCGTTCACCCACTCCTTGGCCACGCCGTGGTCGGCGGCGACGACCCGGCCCGACTCGTTGACGTCGACGGCCACCTCGCCGTACGGGCTGGACGGCTCGGTGATCGCCTCCGAGGCCGCGCTGCCCAGCTGGTGGGTGAAGGCGACCGAGGTGTGGTCCGAGCCGCGCACGGCCGTGCCCACCATCAGGCCCTTGGCGCTGACGGCCTTGACGCTGCCCCGGTCGAAGCCCGCGGGCAGCGGTACGGCGTGGACGGTGTGCTCGGCGCCGGTCCAGTAGGCGGGCCGGTCGCCGCTTTCGCCGACCACGAGGCCGCCGGTGCCGAAGCCCGCCACGGCGCCGCCGCTCAGCCCCGGCAGGGCCGGCAGCAGCTCGACGGCCGGCCTGCACGCCGCCGTGTCGGCCGCCGAGGCCGGTCCGGCGGCGCTGATCAGCCCCGCGAGCACGGCGGCGGCCCCCGCCGCGGCCGTCACGCTTCTCATGCCGATTCCGTTCATGGTTCGAATCCCCCGATGGTGCATGTCATGTGCCGTATGGCAGCTGCCTGTTGATCTACGGGGCACATGCTGCCCGACAGGTGGGTCACAAGCACACACCGCCGTACGGACCGACGCGTTCCCCCGCGTGGCCCGATGGGTTCACAGAAGGGCAAGCGACCGCTTAGTATGCCCGCGGAACGTGGTTCCTCGACGGCGGCTGGAGGCCCCGGATGCAGGCATGGCGAGTACATACCCCCGGCGAACCCCGTGAGGCCATGCGCCTCGAAGAGGTTCCCGAACCGATCCCCGGCGAGGGCGAGGTGAGGCTCAGGGTGCTCGCCGCCAACGTCAACTTCCCCGACGCGCTGCTCGTCCGCGGCCAGTACCAGATCCGCCCGCCGCTCCCCTTCACCCCCGGGGTCGAGATCTGCGGCGAGACCGAGGACGGCCGCCGCGTCATCGCCAACCCGATCCTGCCGCACGGCGGTTTCGCCGAGTACGTCACCGCGCCCGCCCGCGCCCTGCTGCCCGCCCCCGACACCCTCGACGACGCCGAGGCGGCGGCACTCCACATCGGCTACCAGACCGGCTGGTTCGGCCTGCACCGCCGCGCCCGCATCCAGGCCGGCGAGACCCTCCTGGTGCACGCCGCCGCCGGCGGGGTCGGCAGCGCCGCCGTCCAGCTCGGCAAGGCGGCCGGGGCCACCGTCATCGGGGTCGTCGGCGGCAAGGCCAAGGCGCGCACCGCCGAGGAACTCGGCTGCGACCTGGTGATCGACCGCACGGCGGAGGACATCGCCTCCCGCGTCAAGGAGTTCACCGCCGGACGCGGCGCCGACGTGGTCTACGACCCGGTCGGCGGGGACTCCTACACCGCCTCCGCCAAATGCGTGGCCTTCGAGGGCCGGATCGTCGTCGTCGGCTTCGCCGGCGGCACCATCCCCACCCCCGCCCTCAACCACGCCCTGGTGAAGAACTACGCGATCCTCGGCCTGCACTGGGGCCTGTACGCCACCAAGGAACCCGCCGCCATCCCCGCCTGCCACGCCGAACTCACCCGGCTCGCCGCGGAGGGCGCCATCAGGCCGCTGATCAGCGAACGCGTCCCGCTCGCCGCGGCCGCCGACGCCGTGCAGCGCCTCGCCGACGGGACCACCACCGGCCGGCTGGTCGTCGTACCGGCCCTGGACGGAGGTGCCGCGCGATGACGGCCACCGCCGAGGACCTGGTCACCCGTACCCGGAACCTGCTCGCCGCCCACCCGCCCGCGACCACCCCGCGCACCGACTTCCTGCGCGCCCGCTTCGACGCCGGCCTCGCCTGGGTCCACTACCCCGAGGGCCTCGGCGGCCTGGGTGCCCCCCGCACCCTCCAGGCCGTCGTCGACGCCGAACTGGAGGCCGCCGCGGCCCCCGACAACGACCCGCGCCGGATCGGCATCGGCCTGGGCATGGCCGCCCCCACGATCCTCGCGTACGGCACCGAGGAGCAGAAGCACCGCTTCCTGCGCCCCCTGTGGGTCGGCGAGGAGGTCTGGTGCCAGCTCTTCAGCGAGCCCGGCGCCGGCTCCGACCTCGCCGCGCTCGGCACCCGCGCCGTCCTCGACGAGGACACCGGCGAGTGGGTGGTCGACGGCCAGAAGGTGTGGACCTCCAGCGCCCACACCGCCCGCTGGGCCATCCTGATCGCCCGCACCGACCCGGCGCTGCCCAAGCACCAGGGCATCACCTACTTCCTCTGCGACATGCACGCCCCCGGCGTGGAGGTCCGGCCGCTGCGCCAGATCACCGGCGAGGCCGAGTTCAACGAGGTCTTCCTCACCGGTGTCCGCATCCCCGACTCCCGCCGCCTCGGCGCCGTCGGCGAAGGCTGGGCCGTCGCCCGCACCACCCTGATGAACGAGCGCGTATCCATCGGCGGCATGCGCATCCCCCGCGAGGGCGGCATGATCGCCCCGGTCGCCGCCGCCTGGCGCGAGCGGCCCGAACTGCGCACCCACGCCCTCCACCAACGGCTCCTGGAACTGTGGGTCGAGGCCGAGGTCGCCCGTCTCACCGGGGAACGGCTGCGCCAGCAGCTCGTCGCCGGGCAGCCAGGCCCCGAGGGATCCGGCATGAAGCTCACCTTCGCCCGCCTCAACCAGGAGATCAGCGGCCTGGAGGTGGAACTCCTCGGCGAAGAGGGCCTCTTCTACGAGGACTGGACCCTGCGCCGCCCCGAACTGGTCGACTTCACCGGCCGCGACGCCGGCTACCGCTACCTGCGCGCCAAGGGCAACAGCATCGAGGGCGGCACCAGCGAAATCCTCCTCAACATCGTCGCCGAACGCGTCCTGGGCCTGCCCCCCGAGCCGCGCGACGACAAGGACCTCGCCTGGAAGGACCTGGCACGATGACGGATCTGCTCTATTCGGAGACCGAGGAGGAACTCCGCTCCGCCGTACGGTCCCTCCTCGCAGACCGCTGCGACGGCGCGGCCGTCCTCGCCCGTGCCGAAACCGGCCGCCCGCACGACCCGGACGTGTGGCGCACCCTCGCCGTCGGGATCGGCGCGGCCGGACTCCTCATACCGGAGAAGCTCGGCGGCCAGGGCGCGAGCCACCGCGAGGCGGCCGTGGTGCTGGAGGAGCTGGGCCGCGCCGTGGCGCCCCTCCCGTACCTGACGAGCGCGGTGCTCGCGACCGAGATCCTGCTCGGGTGCGACACGGCCGAGGCCGCCCCGCTGCTGCGCGAGCTGGCCGCGGGCCACCAGGTGTGCGTGCCGGCCGTGCCGCTGACCCTCGCCCCGGGCGCACCCCTCCCGGCGGCCGTCCGCGACGCGGGCGGCGGGATCCTGACCGGGACGGTCACCGCCGTCGCGGACGCCGTGGCCGCCGACGTCCTGCTGGTCCTCGCCGACACCGGGCTGTACGCCGTCCCGGCCGCCTCCGCCCGGCTGACCGCGCGGGTCCCGCTGGACCTGACCCGCCCCCTGGCCACCGTCACCCTCGACGCGGCCGCCGGCACCCTCCTCGCGGACCCCGCCACCGCGCGGGCGGCCGTCGCCGGGGCCCTGCTCTCGGGGGCCGGACTCCTCGCCTCGGAGCAGCTCGGGCTGGCCGAATGGTGCCTGACGCAGACGGTCGCGCACGTCAGGACCCGCCACCAGTTCAACCGCCCCATCGGCTCCTTCCAGTCCCTCAAGCACCGCCTCGCACGGCTCTGGCTCGACGTGGCCTCCGCCCGCGCGGCGGCCAGGGCGGCGGCCGACGCCCTGGCCACGTCGGCCCCCGACGCGCCCCTCACGGTCGCCGTCGCCCAGGCGTACTGCTCGGGGGTGGCAGTCCGGGCCGCCGAGGAGTGCGTCCAGCTCCACGGGGGCATCGGCATGACGTGGGAGCACCCGGCCCACCTCTACCTCAAGCGGGCCAAGGCCGACTCCCTCGCCCTCGGCACGACGGGCCACCACCGCGGCCTGGTGGCCGACTTCGCGGAACTCCCGGCGCCGTAAGGGTTGTCCCGGCCGGGGGGCGTACGCGGGCGGGTGCGGCCCAAGAATCCGGGGCTCCGCCCCGTACCCCGCTCCTCAAACGCCGGAGGGGCTGGGTGTGCCTGGCGTGACCGGGCAAGTGCGGCTCAAAGATTCGGGGCTCTGCCCCGGACCCCGCGCCTCAAACGCCGGCGAGGCTGGAAGTGACGGCCGAGTGGAAGGTGCCTGGTGGGCTGGAAGGTCTCGCCGAGACCGAGCGGTACGGCCCGGGGTCGGGGACGGGGTGGGGTGTCGGCCGGGACTAAAACGAGATGAATTCGGCGCAAGGCACCGCCCGACAGAGCCGACCCGGAAAGGGCGCCGAACATCGAAGCCCGTCCCGGACGACACCCCACCCCGGCCCCGGCTCCGCGAAGCCCCCGCCAGGGCACCGGCCGAGCCCCCACCCCGGCCCCGGCTCCGCGAAGCCCCCGCCAGGGCACCGGCCGAGCCCCCCCCCCGGCCCCGGCCCCCCCCCCCCCCCCCCCCGGGCCCGCCCGGCCCCCCCCC